>NZ_JBHYPZ010000061.1:0-56062 GCF_042746485.1 Streptomyces sp. NPDC058751
GGCGCCCCCGTAAGCGACCGCATGGCCGCTCCCCCGCTCATACACCCGCGGGCGGCACCCGGGCGGGGCATTGGTACCACCTCGGGCCGGCCCCGGGGGGTCGCGCCCCGGGCGGGGGCCTTCGGCGCGCCGCGTCCCGCAGTGCCGTGTCCGGCACGCGCGCCGCGAAGGCGTCGACCCGGTCGGTGTCGACGCCTTCGCGGGCTTCACCCTCGACGGTGAAGCCCGGCAGAGGGGCGGGTGCTCCTCACCAGGGCGCCGGAGCCGGTGGCGGGACCACCGGCGGCCGGTCGTCGCAGGTGATGGTGTTCGGCAGCTCCCAGGACGCCAGCCAGGGGCCGGTCGTGCCGCCGCCGTCGTTGCCGCCGAGGTCGTTCACCGCGAACTCGGATCCGGACGCGGGGAAGTTGAAGGACCCGCAGTTGTTGATCCCGACCGCGCCGACGTCGCGGGCGTCCACGTTCTCGAAGGACGCCGAACCCGCGGAGCGGGCGCTGAGCACGGAGGTTCCGGTGCCGTCCACGCGGATGTCCTTGAAACGGACGCCCCGGATCGCGTACTTGTCCTTCACGGGGAAGTCGGAGACGAACATGACCGCGTTGTAGGTGTTGTCGAGGAAGTGGTCGCCGGTGACCTCGATGTCGGCGTCGATGTCCCGCTCCAGGGCGTAGAACCAGATGGCTCCGAGGCCGATCTTCCAGTTGAGCTCGAACGGCCCTGAGCGGACCGTGGTGTTGTCCGTGATCCGCAGGTGCCCGCCGAACGGTTCGGCCCCGAACCGGGAGCCGACCTGGATGGCGCTGCCCTCGCGGACGGGGTCGGCGACGAGGTTCCCGGTGACCGCGTTGTCGGTGCCGCCGTACAGGGCGATGCCGTTGGCGAGGACCGGGGACTGCACGGTGTTGTGGGCGAAGACGTTGCGCGCGTCGGCGGTCTTCTCGGACCACATGGCCAGGCCGTCGTCGCCGGTGTTGCGCACGAAGGTGTCCGATACGCTCGAATCGGTCACGCCGGTATGGAAGTTGATGCCGTCGGCGATCTGGTCGGCGATCACGGTGCGGGTGACCCGCAGCCGGGCCATCGGGCCGTCGAACCACATGCCGACCTTGGTGTGGTGCAGGTAGAGGCCGTCGATCGTCGAGTCGCCGAGCGCGCCGCCGACGGCGTTGACCTGGTCGGTGTCGACGCGTTCGCGGACGTCGCCCTCGACCGTGAAGCCCGACAGATGGACGTCGTGACTGCCGCCGTCCGCCGCGTCCTTGCCGTAGAAACCGACACCGGTGTGGACCGAGCCGTCGGGCGCGGGGGTGTCGAGGGTGACCTGGTGGCCCTTGACGATCGTGTACCAGCTGCCGGCGCCGACGATCGTCACGTCGTCCACGAGGACGTGACGGTTCACCTGGTAGGTGCCCGGCGGCAGGTACACCTTGAGGTGCCGCTTCTTGGCGTGGGCGATGGCCCGGTCGAAGGCGTCGGCCGCGTCGTGCCGGCCGGTGGGATCGGCCCCGAAGGCCAGGACGTCGACGGCACGCTTCTCGACGTGCGGGGCGCCGACGAGTTGGGCGTCGAGCAGGTCGATCACGGTCCAGGCCGCGGCACTTCCCCTGGGCGCGGTGAGGCGGACGGTGTCGCCGGCCTCGTACCGCCTGCCGAGCAGCAGCCGCTGCTCGTCGTAGAAGTGGCTGGGCCTGAACGGCTTGTCGACGGTGGGCACCGGGGTGGTGGCGGCGGGGACGCAACCGCATTCGGTGATCCACCAGTCGGGGTGCAGCAGGTCGCCGCGGGGGTCGTTGCTGAACGGGTACTGGTTGTACAGCCACGAGTAGCGCGAGGTCAGGGTCATCGTGGCGCGGTGCCGTCCGTCGACGGAGACGTCGAGGGGCGCGGTGATGCCACCGCCCCCGGGGGCGTCGGGGATGCTGTAGCGCACGGTGAGCGCGTTGGCGGCGCGCGGCAGCGTGAACTCGACGTACTGGCCCGGCTTCAGACGTACCGCCGCGCGGCCGGATGCCTCGGAGGGCAGGGTGTAGGCGGTGCGGTCGGGACCGATGACGGTGCCGTCCGTCGACGCGTTCTCCGCTTCCTGCTCGGCGAAGTCCACCGTGGCGCCGCGCCCCGCGACGAGGGCGGGATCGAGCGCGGCCCGGGTCACCACGGGGGCGCCTCCACCGCCGCCGTGCCCGGAGGCCGCCGGGGCCGGAGCGCCGAGCGCGAGCACGAGTCCGGCGGCGACGGCGGTCACCGCCGCGGCCGTCCGGGCCGGCCTCCGTGCTCGGCTGCGGACCCGCTCCGCAACCGCGCGAATGGTGTAGCGCGCCATCGGGTTCTCGTTTCTCTCGGAACGGAGGACACCGAGGGCCGCTCGGTGCGCGGTGGCGCGGAGGGACGGACCGTGCCGCTGCGTACCGGGACATTAGGGTGCGACGGTCACCCGTACAAGATGTCGAGCACGTCTTTCCCTTCCGAAGTACAGATTCTGCAAGCCAAAGTCGATTTCTTGCGTACGGATTCTCGCTCTCCCGACCGGAGCCGCCGGGCGGCCCACCGGCACCGTCGCCGAGGACGGGCCGCGTCGGCTGCGGCCCGGATCAGTCGAGCAGCTCGAGGGCGGCCTCCCGTCCCTTCCTGCTGAGCTCCTCGTCGATCTCCAGGACCTCTGTCACCTGGTCCCACTGGTCGGGTGACAGGCCCTCGCACTCACCGGGCACGCTGCCGTACGGATTCGCGAGGATCGCGGCGGCGCACCGGTCGACGGGGTCGGCGTACCCCCGACCCGTCCGGTCCCGGTCGGCCGAGACGCCCGGCACCTGCCGCCCGCCCGCGCCGGAGGGGTCTCCCGTGTCACCGCCGGAGCAGCCGGTGACGAACGCGAGCGCGGCCAGCGCGAGAGCGGCCGGGAACGTACGGTGGTGCACAGGGTCTCCCCGAAGTCCAGAAACATGATCAGCCGTCACGCTGGCACACCCACCCGGCGGGCGTGCCCGTCATGACAGTTCTGTGACGATGAGACATCACATGGACGCGGAGGGTCACTTGTCGCGTGAGAGGCTGCCCGGCGGCACCGGGACGCGGATGGAGAGCTGACGGGATGGGTTTCGAGGGCGAAGTCTGGCGGCTGGTGCGGCAGGAGGACCTGCTCGGCGAGATCGTGATCGACGAGGCCGACTTTCCCTGGCTGAACGGTCGCTTCGTTCCGACGCCGACGTTCGAAGAGGTGAGGCCGTGGTTCGACGAGTCGCTGGCTCTGCTGGAGGCGGAGGAGTACGAACGGTTCGACGATTCCTACGACCGGATCTCGGACACCTTGTCGCTGGTGGCCCCGTCAGGTCCGGTCGCGGAGTTCCTCCTGCACGTCAGTGACGGTCGTGCTTGGTTCAGGTGGAGTGACGAACCGTTCGATGACGTCTGAGCCCGAACGCCTCGCGAGAGTCCGGCTCCGTCACCCCGGCAGCCACATGATCCGCCGGGAGGGGCGAGCGACCGATGAATTTCTTCGTGATCGGCAGTCAAAGGTCACGGTCGGTGCGCGGAAGCTGCGAACATGGCCGAAGCGTGCACCGAACGAGCCTGGCCAGAACCCGACACGAGACACCGAGGAATCCTGGATGCGCACTCTGATCAGCACCGCCTTCATCTCGCTCGACGGCGTCGTGGACTCCCCGGGCGGCGAGCCCGGTTACCGGAACTCGGGGTGGACCTACAAGGACGTCGAGTTCGTCCCCGAGGCGTTCGAGATCAAGGGCCGGGAGCAGAAGGAAGCCGCCGCGATGCTGATGGGCCGGGTCAGCTACGAGGCGTTCAGCCCGCTGTGGCCGGACATGGAGGACTTCCCCGACTACAAGGTGATGCCGAAGTACGTCGTCTCCACCACCCTCACCGACGACGACCTCGTCTCGAACTGGGGCGAGACCACGATCCTGCGCTCGCTCGACGAGGTCGCCGCGTTGAAGGAGACCGAGGGCGGCCCGATCATCGTCCACGGCAGCGCCACCCTGAACCAGGGCCTTTCGGACGCCGGTCTGATCGACCGTTACCACCTGCTCGTCTTCCCGCTCCTGCTCGGCGCGGGCAAGCGTCTGTTCAGCGCCACGGACAAGGACACCCAGAAACTGAAGCTGGTCGAGCACGAGGCGTACGCCAACGGCCTGCAGAAGAACGTCTTCGACGTCGTCCGCTGACGGGGAACACTGAGCGTTTTCAGTGTGGTCACTGATCGGGTGACGCCGGTGAGGACGAGGTGAGGGCCGCAACGCACAAAGCCCCCGTGCCGTTGGGGGAGGTGTTCGAAGTCTCGACCCATCGGCACAGGAACCCTGTTGGTTCCCTATCCTGCCGCACTCGACCTCCCGCATGCCCTCGTCGAGTGGGTCACGATGCTCATCGTCACCCGTGAGGGTGACCGACGGTGCAAACTCCCGCCGCACCAGCGGGCGCTCGTCGCTCTGGTGGACCTACGCCACCACGACACCCTTACCCGGCTCGCATCCGGCTTCGGGATATCCGTCGGCACCGCCCACGCGTATGTCACCGCCGTGACCGCCCTGCTCGCCGAACGGGCCCCGGGCCTGCTCAAGACGCTGCGCGAGCTTGATCCGGAGTTCGTCCTGCTGGACGGGACGCTCGCCGAGTGCGACCGCGTCGGCGACAGCCGAGCCGACTACTCGGCCAAGCACCGCCGGCACGGCGTGAACGTCCAGGTCGTCACCGACCCCGCCGGTGAGGTCCTGTGGATCTCGCCCGCCCTGCCGGGCCGCACCCACGACCTGACCGCAGCCCGCACCCACCGCATCATCCGGATCTGCGAACGCCAGGGCGTCCCGATCCTCGCCGACCGCGCCTACCAAGGCGCCGGCCCCTGGATCACCACCGGACTCAAACGGCCACCGGGCGGTGAACCCACCCTGACCCAGCGCACCGTCAACCGGGCCCTGGCCGCGGCGAGAGCGCCGGCCGAACGCGGCATGGCACGGCTGAAGTCCTGGCAGATCTTCCGTAGATCCCGGATCAGCCCCAACCGCATGACCGTCATCACCAAAGCCGTCCTCACCCTGGAGAGGCAGCGCTGAAAACGCTCCCTACGTTGTTCTGCGGGACCGGGCGAGCCCTTCGTATGGTTGGCCCACCCAGGGGCGTCGGGTGTGGCTTTCAAGGTTCTGCCGTCTGTGGCTTCCATCGATTGGCCGCCCGATGCCCCACGACGACTCGGCTGCCAATTAGGAATTGCGAATGATCGCTCCGTAGGGAATCGACAGCGAGGTCGTCCGTCGGGAGGCACCAGCACACCCCACCGCACGGAGGCACCATGGCCAGGATCTGGGCCGGCATCGACGCAGGCAAGGCCCATCACCACTGCGTCGCGATCGACGAGAGCGGCCGTCGGCTGCTGTCCCGGCGCGTCGCCAACGACGAACCCGAACTTCTCCAACTCCTCGCCGACGTCCTGGCCCTGGGCGAGACGGTGACCTGGGGCATCGATCTGGCCGACGGCGGAGCCGCCCTCGCCATCACGCTCCTCCTCAATCACGGCCAGCCGGTGCTTTACCTCTCCGGCCGGGCCATCCACCGGGCCTCCGAGGGCTACCGCGGCGAAGGCAAGACTGACGCCAAAGACGCCGCCGTCATCGCCGATCAGGCTCGTATCCGCCGCGACCTTCACCCCTTACGGGCTGGCGACGAGACGGTCACCGACCTCAAGATTCTCACCGGCCGTCGCATGGACCTGGTCGCCGACCGCACCCGCACCGTCAACCGGCTCCGTGCTCAACTCACCGGCATCTTCCCCGGTCTGGAGCGTACGCTCGACGTCACCAACGTCGGCCCGCTCGTCTTGCTGTCCGGCTACCAAACGCCGGCCGCCCTCCGCCGGATCGGCCGCAAGAGGCTGGAGACGTGGCTGCGCAACCGCAAGGTCCTCCGCGCCGACCGGCTGGCCGAGGTCGCCTTTGAAGCGGCCGAGCGCCAGCACACCAGCCTGCCGGGCGAGGGACTGACCGCCCGGATGGTGCATACGCTGGCGGCGGAGGTGATGGGCCTCAACCAGCGAGTCGCCGAGATCGACAAGCTCATCGAGGCCCGGTTTCACGAGCACCACCACTTCGAAGTAATCACCAGCATGCCCGGCCTGGGCATCATCCTCGGTGCCGAGTTCCTGGCCGCCACCGGCGGCGACATGAGCGTCTTCGGCACTCCCGACCGCCTCGCCGGCTTCGGAGGCGTCGCCCCAGCACCACGAGATTCCGGGAAGATCAGCGGCAATCTACGGCGCCCCCAGCGATACAACCGCAGACTCCAACGCGTCTTCTGCACCTCCGCCTTGTTCAGCATCCGAACGTGCGAGGAATCCCGGCGGTTCTACGATCGCAAACGTGCCGAGGGTAAGCGTCATACCCAGGTCGTCCTGGCTCTCGCTCGCCGCCGCGTCAACGTCCTCTGGGCCCTTCTGCGCGACGGACGGCGCTACGAGCCGGCTCCGCCGGCAAGGGCTGCCGCATAGGCAGGGACGCGACACGCTGCGCGCGGCCAGTTGGTCTGACCGACCCCGTCAGACCAGGCAAAACTCGTTACCTTCCGGGTCTGCCATCACCACGTGATCCGGCCTGCCCTGCAACTCGTCCTCGCGGACCACGGTCGCGCCCGCAGCGGTCAACCGCTCCACCGCCTCGACCACGCGCGGCCAGCGCACCTCCCACGGGGTTTCACGGCCGCCACCAACTTGCACGTCGATATGCAGCCGGTTCTTCGCCACCTTTGGCTCCGGCACCTTCAGGAAGGACAAGGTGGGGCCCACGCCGTCCGGATCTGAGAGGTACGCCCCGTCATCCCACTCGTCCTCCGGAACCTCATGATGCGAGAACCACTCCTCCCAGCTCCCGAACCCTGCGGGCGCGGGCTTCTCCTCGTAGCCCAACGCCAGCGCCCAGAACGCGGCCAGTTTCGCCGGGTACGCGCAGTCGATCGTCAAGCTCCACTTGGTCGCCATGAGCCCTCCCCAGTCGGATGAACGGACTGTACCGCGCACCTCCGACACATCCTGCCCGCTACCTCAAGCGTGCGCCGCGGCTTGACGAACGGCATTAGGAATCACTGCTCGGAGAGCCCCGGCAGGGCCTGTCGAGGTCCACAGCCCCCGCTCTTCCCCCCGGGCCCATGTAACGTCAGCGCCAGGGGGACGAGATGAACTTCGACGAGAACGAACCGCAGTCTGTTCGCGAGGAACGCTTCGCCGCGGAACGGGCCGAACGCAGAAAGGCACGCAAGGCCGCGTCGCTCGACCTGCGGGGAGCCCACCTCGGCGCGGCCGTCGTGACCATCGCCCTGGTCCTGCTCGGCTGGTACGGCAAGCCGGTCGCTCTGGGCATCGTCAGCGGAGTCTTTCTGCTCTGGTTCGCCGCGGCCCTCGCATGGGCCCACGCGGACGGGGACCACGGTCGGCACGCACTACAGCGCGCGTACAAGGTCACCTTTGGGTGGGGTGACGGGTTCTGAGCACCAGGGCCCACCGGCAGAGCGGCCGGGCCGGGTACGGGCAGAACCGCACCACCGGCATCAAGTACCGCACCTGTGGATGCGCCCGAGCCCAGGCCCGGCGCGAGCCCAGGCACCGCAAGCGGCGTGCCGGTGAGTCGGTGGACCAGAAAGCCGGAGGAGCAGCGGGAACGGTGGGTGCTCGACCCGTTGGTGGGGGTCGGGCCGTTGCGGTTCGGGATGAGCCCTGACCAGGTCAAGGCGGCGCTGGACGGGGCGGTCGCTTCCGTTGTGCAGAGCTCTCAGAACAGGTTGGGCTGGCAGCGGTACCTGAACGAGGGCCGGGGACACCGTCGTCAGTGGAGCCCGCTTCTTCGCACCGGACCGGGAGAACCACTGACGTCGCACGGCGGGCTGCTGCTCCCACCACCGCCGGCCGCACCGCAGCGATCCGGCAACACGTTCCGGAGAGGGAGCCAAGGCGGCTCGTCGTCAGTGTGCCCAAGGCAGGCGAACCGCCTCGATTTCGGAGTCGTTCAGCAACGCGTTGACGAGGGCCGGTGAACCGGCGACCTTGGTGGCCCACAGGTCGTAGTCGGTGCACAGGACCCAGGAGCGGTCATCGGCCCAGAGATTGGACGGGCTGAAGTCTGCTTCGGACTGGTCGTACAGGATCTCGGCGTCGCCGAGCCGGCCCGCGCGCACGTGGAGGTCGTCGAAGTCGGTGGCTCCGAGCGTCAGCGGGCTGTAGTAGGCCAGGCAGCGGGTGTCCGGGCCTGCGGGGCTGTACCGGGCGAGTACGGTGATCAGCCGATTCCAGGTCTCACGGTCCAGGCTTCCTTCGGCCGGCGGGATCATGCCCAGTGGCCGGCTGCCCTCCTTCTTGGCCGAGGGGAAGCAACGGTAGGAGGGCACCAGCCCGTCGGGCACCACCGGGTCGCCGGTCCGGTGGGCAAGGTCGGTCCGGCGCAGCCGCCGCCAGCCAGGGCCGGGGTGCCGGGCACGGCCCAGACCTCCTCCCGTGGTGACGCTCACTGCATCGACGCCGATGCCTCCGACGATGGGGGGCCGGATGCTCCCGTCGGCAAGACGCGCCTGGTGGTACTCGTCGTACGACACCTCGGTCGGCCCCTGCTCGTGCTCGTACACGGCGTTGAGCACCCACACCGCGTCACATTTCGAGCTCGCGAACGCTGCCTCGCACGAGTTGACGGACGCCACTGCAGATCAGGCGGACTTGTGGCGGGCGCCGCCCTCGATGTGGATCGTCTCGCCGGAGACGAAGCCCGCGCCCAGGAGCCACATCACCGTGTCGACGACGTCGCCGGCCTCGCCGTGGCGTTTGACGAAGGTCCCGTCCGCGCTCTTGCTCAGCAAAGCGGTCTTCTTCTCACCGAGGCGATCCCATGCACCCGAGTCCACGACACCGGGCGAGACGGCATTGACCCGTACCGGCGCCAGATCCGCCGCCAGGTGGCGCGCGACGTACTCGACCGCACCGTTCGTGACCCCCTTGACGAGTGATCCCGGCCCAGGGCGCCAGCCGACGACACCGGAGAACAGCACCATCGACCCGGCCGGACGCAGGAGAGGCGCGAAGTGCTTGGCCACCAGCATCGGGCCGACCGCCTTCGCCGTGAACGCGGCCAGCAGCCTGTCGCGGTCCAGCTCGGTCGCGCGAACATCGTGCGGTGCCGAACCGGTCGTCACGATGTGGTCGATTCCGTCCTTCAGCCGCTCCGCCGCGGCCGCGAGCGTCGACTCCTCCTGCAGATCGACCCGCACCGCCGTGGCGCCGATCTCACCCGCCAGCGCTTCGGCCGCAGCCAGATCCCGGGCGCCGACGACAACCTCGTACCCGTCCTTCGCCGCACGCCTCGCGACGGCCGCGCCCAGCGCCCGTGCACCGCCGATGACCAGGATCCGTTCCATGTCTCCCGACTCCCTTCCGTAGGATCGGGCACCACGGTATGGATTTGATACCGGTATCTTCAACGGAACTGGGAGCAGCGATGGGCAAGGCGTACGACGTGATGGCGGCGACCTGCCCGAGCCGCACGGTGCTGCACCGTATCGGCGCCCGCTGGACCGTGTTCGTCGTCAACGCACTCGACGACGGACCTCGCCGCTTCAGCGAACTGAAGGCGCACATCCGGGGCGTCACCCCGAAGGTCCTGACCGAGACCCTGCGCTCCCTGGAAGCCGACGGTCTGGTCAGCCGCCACGCGTACGACGAGAACCCGCCCCGCGTCGAGTACGCCCTGACGCCCCTGGGCCGCTCTCTGCTCATCCCGCTCCGCGCCGTACGGCTCTGGGCCGAAGAGCATGTCCCGGACATCGAGGCGGCCCGATCCCGCCGGCCGACTCTCTGACCCATGAGTCCACTGCCGGCATGAAACCGGTCGCGGCCGCAGGCGGAGGGAATCCGGCCGTGCTCCGCTCGGCAACCTTCGGCGCCTGTCGCAGGCGCCCTTCCACGAGCCGAGCTCCGTGGGCCGATCCGCCCACGGAGCTCCCGTCCGGTGCTTCCGGACGATCGCGTTGATCACCGCTCCCGCCTCCGCCGCAACGTTCAGAGCCCGGCCATGGACTTGTCCAGCACTCCGCCCAGCGCACCGTAGACGCTGCAGCGAACCGAGTGCCTTGCCCTGCGACGGAGCCCGAACCCCACGATGAACGACAACGCGAAGAGCCCACCGAGGACCACCGCCACGAGCGGGTCGCAGACGAAGTACGCGAAGCACGCGGCGCCGGTCCACACCAGGATCGGCAGGAGCGAGCCGCGCAGAACCGTCCGGAACCCGATCCGTTCCGGCCCCGACGGCAGCACACGTCCATGCCACACCTCGATGTGGTTCCTGGTCACGCAGTGCTCAGGTCGCATGAAGTCATCTCACCACCGACGGTCCGGAGCTTGGGTGGTGATCCGTGAGGAACTACTCGTGCGCCGTGAACTCGCCGACGGCGTGGTCGTCCGGGACGGGACGAAGCCGCTCCCGGGCAGCGGTGGAGTCCGCGGCGGGCGCGCGGAGCGGGACCTGCTTCAGTCCGTGGTCCTCCAGCGCCCTGCCCCGGCCGGCCAACGGCACGCTGCCGCCGGGAAAGCTGGAGCGGCATCCGGAGAAAGCCCGGCCCCGTCTCGCGCCCCGGGATGAGGAGTTCGTCCGCGCAACGACCGCGACCCGGAGATCAACCGTGCGCCGCGCAAGGCTCTTCGACTGCTTCGGCAGCCAGGATGCCGAAGCACTGGACGAGGCACGGGCTGGTCCAAGACGCGGGGCGCCCGGAGCAATCGCTCGACCGGGTGACGACCCCCTGGGCGAGTGATCGAACAGCGCGTCACGCCCGCATCACCCAGTCCCCGCAAGGGGCGTCCCGCACCTTCGAACTTTTGAACGACATTTCGCCTGCTCTTGCCCGTGACGGCCTTTCCAGCAGCCGAGTTGTGATGTCACCAAGCCGCTCGTCTTCCCAGGAGGAACACATGAATCCCGTCCCCGCCCTCGTCTTCGTCCCTCCCGCTTTCGAACGGCGAGTCCGGCTCTCCCCGTCCCCTCGGGTCCGGATCGTGCACGGTGTTGACGCCGCAACCGCGTTCGCCGCGGATCCCTCACACCCGGAACCGAGGTGGGGGGCATGAGTGTCGAAAAGCCGATTCCACCCGCCCTGCTGAGGTGGGCCCGCAACGTCGTCGGTCCGGTTCATCTGGTCCGTGACGTCTCCCACGACCGCGACACCTCCCTCGTGTGGCGGCTGAGTTGTGCCATCGGGACCGTCTTCGCGAAGGTCGCCTCGAGCCCGACGTCCTTTGCCCGTGCCACCCGCGCCCTGCGGGAAGCAGCACCGGGCATGGAGCCGGGTACGGCACCCCTGCTGCTGGCGGCCGACCCCCTCCAGCGGGCCCTGCTGCTCTCCCCGGTACCCGGTCGCACGGTGAAGGCGCTCTCCCCCGCTCCCGCCGCGCAGCGCATGCTGCACCGGCAGGCCGGCCGCTGGCTGCGGCGCTTCCACGGCGGCCCCGGCGAACTGTCGCCCCAGGACCATGCCGATGCCGCCGCGGAGGTAGCCCGCGCCGCCGCCGGCGCTGAAGAACACCTGGACCGGGCCGGGGACTTGATCACTGCGGAAGGACGTCGGACCGTACGGTGGCACGCCGCCGTGCTCGGCCGGCTCGGATCGCCGCCTGCGGGATACGTCCACGGCGACTTCCAGGAACGCAACTGGCTGCTCGACACCGGCCCCGCAGCACCCGTGTTCGGGGCGGTGGATCTGGAACGGGCCCGCCCCCATGCCGTGGTTGCCGACCTCGTCCCCCTCGTCTGCGGCTCCTGGCTCCACCGTCCCGACCTTCAAGAGGCTTTCCTCGACGGGTACGGCCGCACGCTCACCGCCGAGGAGCACGGGGCGTTGCGCTGCCTGTCCGTGCTGGACGCGGCGAGCGCCATCGCGTGGGGTGCCCCCGCGGGCGACGATGTGATCGTCGCCCGCGGGCGTGCCACGCTGGCCCGGCTGGAGGTGCATGCCTTGTGAGCGAGCGGCACTTGAGCCCGGCGAACGTCGTGGTCCTGCTCCAGCGTGACGACGGACGGATCCTGGCGGTGCGGCACGGCGACACGTCTGCGACCTCTGCGAACCAGGTCACCGTGATCGGCGGAAAACTCGAGGACGGTGAGTTCCTCGACGAGGGCGCGGCGCGCGAGCTGCACGAGGAGACCGGCGTTCGTGTGGCCGTCCGGGACTTGGAGATCTGCCAGACGCTGCACTATCGCGGTCCTGACGGGGTGCGGGTGATCGGTGTGGTGTTCACCGCCCAGCGGTGGCAGGGCGAACCGCGCAACGCCGAACCGGACAAGCACCGGTCCGTCCTGTGGATCGATCCCGGCAATCCGCCCACGGACTGCCACCCCTGCACCCGGGAGGTCCTGGCCGGCTTCCTGGCCGGGCGGCTGTACGGGAACATCACCGTTCCGGCAAGTGGCGGTGCGCCATGACGGCATCCCCCCGATCCCGCCTCGCGCCCGGACGTCGTCACTGCGCCGTCGCGGGCCGAGCCCCAGGCACAGTCGCACTCCTCACCTCCCGTTGGTCCACCGTGACCGCCCTCGGCCTCGACCGGCCGGCCTGCTTCGCCCTGCGCCCGTAGTCCCTTTCGATCGGAGAAGACCACCGTGAGCAACGAACAGAACCTGGCAGCCTGGACCGCGTACGGCAGGCACCACATCGACCGCGGCACCGAGATCCCCGACGCCGACCGCATCGACTGGGGCTTCTGGCCGAACGGTCCCGGCGCCGAGGTCCTGGGGGACCTGTCCGGCAAGAGGGTCCTCGACATCGGCGCCGTGGTCCACGCCGTGGAAAGCTCCGTCACCCAGCACGAACGCGCCGGCGCTCGCCATGCCGACGTGCCCGGACTCCGCCTGATCCATGCCGACGCAGTCGAGTACCTGAAAGACGCCGAGCCCTACGACGTGATCTACTCGATCCAACGCTGTGGGAGGACCTTCTCGTCGAACACGGATTCCTGGTGGACAGGATCGACGTCCTCGACGCGCCCGAGGACGGCAACCCGGTCTCATGCCGGCTCTACCGAGTCCGTCGGGGTGCCCACTCGAGCTGACTTCCCATGCCTCCGGCCGGCTCAAGGCCGTGTATGAGGCATAGGGCCACGAGCGGGTGGGGAGTCAGCGGTCCTTCGCTGACTCCCCTGCCTTGGCGTCGATTTCTCCCTCGTGCCGGTATCGGCGTCCGGCAACAGGTCTGGGTGCCGGTCCAAGTCGTCGGTCGAGCCCGGCGGAACCCGATCGCTTCCAGATCCTTCGTACCGGGTGAGGAGGCACGCAGGTCCGATCGGCCCCGTCCGGCCGTCACACGACGGCGACCGGCGGCTCCGGAACGCGGAAGCCGAACCGGGCCGCGTCCAGTTCGTCCGCCCAGAGGGCAGAGGTGAAGGCGGTGCCGTACAACTTGGCGCAGGTACGCAGGTGTTCGCCGAACGCCGCGTGCAGCCGGACGGTGTAGTGCGCGCAGAGCGCGGTGGCCGGGGTCCCGGCTGCCTCTGCGTCGATCACAGCGGCGGCCAGGATGGCCGTCCGCAGCGCTTGTGCGGTGCCGGTGCCGCTGAGCGGGTCGTAACGGATGGCTCCCGCCCCAACGGTCAGCCGACCGGCCGCATTCGGTTCGCCGGGCGGTGACGCGGGTGCGCGGTGCAGCCGCGGGGCGGCCCGGACAGCGACCGCCGCGTGCGGTACACGGCGCAGAACACGGCCCAGTCCGGACTCGGCGAGCAGTCGGGCCAGCAGTCCGGCGGCGTCCTTTGCCGGGCCGGGCACCATGGCCTGCACCAGGCAGTCACCCCGACCGAGTGGGGTGAGCTGGAGCCAGCCGAGTTCGGTGGTGCTCAGCAGTGCGGTCCGCTCCTCCACCCCGGGCCGCAGTGGCGCGGTTCCGGCCAGCAACTGCCTTCGCCCGGCGTTTCGTTGGCCGCCCGGGTCGTCCGGCGCCCGCGCCGTCACCACCCACCGGGCAGGGTCGGCCGAAACGGTGAGGACCGTTTCGAGTCGCTCCCGCATCCGTTCCGCCAGCACCGCGCCGTCCACCACACGGGTGGGCTGCGCGAACCGTGTCGGGGGCTCGCCGGTCCCCCAGCGCACCTGACGGTGACTCAACAGGTGCGTACCGCTGAGGAGTCCGTCGCCCCACAGCGAGCGCAGCAGGTCAAGCGTGGGGCCGGTCAGCAGCAGCGGCCGGGCGCCTGCCGCCGGAGTGCCGGTCTCCTGCCTGACCCGATGGCCGCGCCCGGCCAGCAGCCAGGCGCAGGTGAGTTCGGCGAGGCCGGATCCGGTGATCGTGACAACCGTGCTCACCCGTCGCCGTCCGTCCCACCGCCGTCCTGAACGGTCAGTACGGCGAGCAGTGCCTCGGTGTCGGCCAGGTGGCGGGTCGCCAGGTCACGCGCTCCTGGGGTGCCGAGTGCGAAGATCGCTTCGAGGGGAGGGATCGTGGCGAGCGCGGCAGCCCGTGTGAACGGCTCGTCCGGCAAGGCGTCCCCGCCTCCCGGGGCGAGCCAGGCGGGCAGCGTGAAGCGGGGTGCCACGTTTCGTGCGGCGAGGAGGTGGTTGACCTCGTGCAGGTTGACCATCGTGCGGCGGGACAGTTCGATCAGCATCCCGCCCGCCCGATCGCCGAACCCGAACGTGTCCTGCAGCATTCCCAGCAGCATCGCGTAGTACTGATCGCTGAGCGTCAGGAGCTGCGTCTGCAGCGGAGTTCCGGTGCCCGGTCCGAGGTCGCGCACCCACTGCTGCGGGGCGAGTACGGCCAG
This sequence comes from Streptomyces sp. NPDC058751, assembly GCF_042746485.1. Taxonomy (NCBI): domain Bacteria; kingdom Bacillati; phylum Actinomycetota; class Actinomycetes; order Kitasatosporales; family Streptomycetaceae; genus Streptomyces; species Streptomyces sp. NPDC058751. The sequence goes on from NZ_JBHYPZ010000061.1 coordinate 14,786, forward strand.
GTGCGCCTTGACAGCGGTGAAGCGGCGGAAGTGGTCGCCGCCCTCGTCGATGATGAGCTTGATCAGGTGGGCCAGCCGGTCTGACTCCTTGAACAGCTCCGGCTTCTTCACCAGTGTCTCGTGCAATTGGACGTACATCCCGTCGATCCCGGTGCCCTGCACCTGGCTCGGGGCCTCGACGTCGATGAACCACTGCAACGTGGCCTCGGTGAGGGGGCGCAGCTCGAAGGGGTGATCGCCGTCCCTCTCGATGTTCTCCGCACGGCCGAGGGTCACCGGCTCGCCCAGGACCCCGAGAGCTTCGTTGACCCAGCGCAGGTGGCGCATCTCGTCGACCGCGACGGCGAACACCTCCGCGGCGGCCGTATGGATCAGCACGGTCTGGGAGCTCGCGTCATCGGGCAGTTCCATGGGGGCACGCAGCGAATAGTGTGCGAACAGGTACTCCACGCACAGAGCGTGCTCGACCGTGGCCAGCCTCTTCAGCTCCTTGATCACCCTGGCCCGGTCCAGCAGCGTCACCGGGCCGGGGACCGGAATACCGAGTGTGTCGTCCTCGCGGTCGTTGAGGACCACGGGAAGCACGTCCCAGTTCGCGATCAGTCCGGGGTAGGTGAACTCCAGCGCCGTACGTCTGCCTCTGGTGGCGCTGGAGTCACTCGCGTCCGAGTCCAGGTCGGCGACCGGTAGCCGATCCCTGCGCAGGAAATTCATCTGGGGGACGCCGCCGTCCGAGCTGCTGGTGACATCGGGTTTGGACGCGGCCCAGTACCAGCACCCGCAGTCACGGAAGTCGTACTGCCACGGAGCGCACAGACTGCGCGTGAGGTCGCCCGGTTCGTACGTCTCCGGGTCGATCACTCCTTCCTCGTCGAGGTAGCGGGCCCGTTCGGCGACCAGGACCGCGAGCTCGAAGCCGCCACCGGGGCTCCGCCGAACGAACCCTCCGTCCCTTTGCCGCAGGCTGTTCAGATCGCCGATGGCGAGCGAACCCTCCGAGGACGCCCCGGGCCCAGGGCCGAGCAGTACGGCGATCCGCCCGGGCAGCAGATCGTGGACACGCCGCCACACGTCCAAGCCGCTCAGCCCGCTGCAGTCGATCACGGGAGCCGAGAACTCCGTCTGATCCACGGTCGTGCGTCCGCACAGTGCCCAGATGTACAGGGGGCTGTCGGGGTCGTCCACGTCGGCCTGGGTCAGCCCGGCGACCGCCGCCGCCCCGCCGTCGTGCACGGTGAGCAGCTTGGAGCCGCTGCCGCGCTGGAAATCCACGGTCAGTCCAGGGAAGAACCGCTTGTCCAGATTGCGCTGGTCGAACTCCAGGCCGGGGAAGCAGTTGTCGACACCGCTCTCCGGGCGGGTACCGGCCGGGTTCCCGTGTACGACGTGGTCGGCTCTGGCGGTGAGATTGCGCGGGAAGATCTTCCCGTCGGGAGTCGGAAGGTCGGCCATGGAAACTCCTTCAGACAGCGCCGACGGCGCTCGCGGGACTGGCAGGGCTGACGAGTCGTACTGCGGATGCGGGCGGTGGAGAAAGGAACTCCGGTGCCGCCTTGGAGAGTTCGACGTAAGCTCGCAGGCAGAAGTCCAGCCAGCCGCGGATGTAGTCGCAGCCGGGCCGGCCCCGGCGGCTCACCTCGTGGTAGCAACCGCCACCGCACAGGTAACGGGCCCAACAGGACCGGCAGGGCTCCTGCCGGTCCACGTGCCGTGCCGCCAGATGCGCGGCGCGGGCCGGGACGTCGGACCCGGCGGCGAGCGACCCCATGGCGAAGGCGGGATCGTCGACCAGCCGATGGCAGGCGTACAAGCCTCCGTCGGCCGAGGCGCTGAGGTAGCCGGCCCCCGCGCCGCACGGGTACGGGCGGTGCGTGCCACGGTGCAGCTCGTGCATCGCGGTCTGGAAGTTCCCGAACGGATAGGCGCGCCCCGCGGACAGCTCGCGCAGCGCCTTCTCACCGCACTCCACCATCTGGTCCAGGAACCCGGTGAAGGTCTCGGCGGTGATTTCGTACGTCGGGTCAGGGGCGCTGACCACGGCGGCGAAGCCGACCTCGTCGAAACCCAGCCCGATGCCGTGCTCCAGTACGTCCAGCAGCCGACTCGTGTGCGGGGTGACACTGACCCGCGCGGCCAGGTGCCGTGGACGTCCGTGCCGGTCCAGCGTCTCCAGGCCGGCCCGCAGTCTGTCGTACGCGCTGCCCCCGCCCGGTGCCTTCCGCAGTGCGTCGTGGCCCTCGCGGTCCCCGTCGAGGCTGGCCGTGACGGTGAAGGGGTGCTCCGCGAACAGCCGGGCGTCCTCAGGCCGTACGCTCGTCAGGTTGGTGGTGAGGGCGAAGCGGACCCGATGACCGGCGACGGCTCCGGCCCGCTCCGCGTACGCGACCACCTCGTGCACCAGCTCCCGGGCCAGCATCGGTTCACCGCCCATGAACCCGACCACCACGTCCGCGCCGGGCGAGGCCTCGGCCAGCAGCCGGTCGACCGCCGCGAACGCCGTCTGCCGGGGCATCGCGCGGGCGGCACCGCCGAACTTCCCCTCGTCCGCGTAGCAGTGCCCGCAACTCAGGTTGCAGGCCTGCATGACGTTGAGCGAGAGGGAGGACAGCGGCGGCGGCTCAGCGGGCGTTCCGTCGATGCGCCGCTCGTCCCGCAGTGGGAGCGAGAGCTCGCGGGCCACTTCCTCCAGGGTGCCCTCCTGAGTCGCCGTCCAGCGCTCCAGCGTGGCCGCGGTCTCCTCGGGCAGGTCGTACACCCGGCTGCCGTCCGTGACGAACAGATGGGCTCCGTACGCACTGCGAAAGAGCCTGACCTCGGAACGAGGGTCGGGCGGCGCGTGTCGGGTTCCCCCGTCCTCGGGCGGGCGGCGGCCGATCTGGAGGAGTACGGTCACGAGCCCGCCTCCGTGTTCTCGCGCAGCGTCCGGGCCCAGCCGACCAGCAGGTCGTACTGCCGACGTGTCAGGTGGAGCGCGGAGCCGTCGGCGCCGCGCATCGCGACGGGCATCCGGCTGTCCCAGGCCGGCTCGTCGGGAACGGGTTCGCGGACCACCCGGCGGATGAGGTCGGGCTGTTCGCGCAGCAGGTCCTCCAGGACCTCCAGCACCACGTACCGGCGGTGCCGCCGCCGTCCGCGGTCGGTCAGTTCGAGCAGGACGGAGGTCAGTCCCTCCGGGACCTCCATCGGCCGGCCGACGCGCTCGTTCTGCACGTCGACGTTGACGTTCCCCATCGTCTCCAGGACTCGCTCGAACAGGTCCCGGATCTCCAGGACGGTCAGCTGCTCGTCGGCGAGGTACGCGGGATCGCGCACCTCTGCGCGCTGGACCCGGTCCGCCAGCCCGTCGGCCAGCGAGATGAAGGGGCGCCGGTCCGGGGCGAAGTCGGGCGGGCTGACCACGATCCGGGCGGTCGCCTTCGGACCGCCCGGGAGGGTGACGACGACGGTGCCGTCGCAGACGTCGTCGACCATGCCCAGGCTCTCAGGATCCCGCGCCCGCTCCGCACCCGCGAAGAGGCCGCCCGGGACGGTCCGCGGATCGTCACTCGTGTTCTGCAGCGGGAAACCGCACCAGACCGCGTGCCGGTTGAGAATCAGCCGCTGCGGCGGTAGCTCGTAGTCGGTGCCTTCTGCGCGCGTCACCAGGTCGGTCGGCCCGTACACCGCGCCGGACCCCGGGGTGAACCGCAACCGCAACTCCGGCAGGGCGGCGCTCGGAGCGGGCAGCTGTACCGAGCCGAGCGGCAGCTTGGCGCCGACCGGGACCAGCGGCCGGTCGACACCCTCTGGAGAGGCGCCGTCCAGTGCGTGGGGGCTGTGGTCGTCGCCCTGCATCTCGGCGTGCGCCTCGATCCGGTCACCGGGGGCCTGGGTGTAGTGGTAGGCCTTGAGGTTGGCCACCGCCACCCGCCATCGCAGGTCGGCCGGACTCAGCCCGAACTCCTTCAGCACCGCCGCGGTGAGCGGCCCGGTTCGGCGGTTGCCGCCGCTGGTCCAGGACGCGTGCAGCTCGAAGTACGGACACACCGGCCGCCAGCCGTCGGCGTCCTTGAACTGCACCTTCGTGGGCATCCGCTCGGTGAGCGTGCCGTCCTCCGCAAGGTCGAGGGTGGCGGCCGGGACGACGGTGGTCTTGCCGCTGCCGCGCGGCGACAGGTCGCTCTGTCCCCAGTGGTAGTTGTCGCACGGCACGGAAGAACGCCCCAACCGGGCGATGGCGAGCGGTGGATGGAACCAGAGTTGGTCGATCACCGGCAGCTCCTAGCTGTGGCGGGCTCAGGCGTGGAGAACTGCGTGCGCGGCCGAGTCGGCTCCTGGTCCCACACGGCACGACATCATGACGGAATGTGACCAAATCTACGACATTCGTTACGCTGTGTCACGCTTGACGCGCTGGGACATGCATGCTCGCCGCAAAGACCGCCTCGTCATCGATGTCGGCCACGCCACCGCCCGCTCCCCACGGCAAGCGCAACGACCAACTGGCCATGCAGGGAATGGTGTTGGACAACACTCCCTCAGCTGGACACCCACCGAGTGCCCCGGGAAGTTCCCGCTGTCACGGGCGGCTCAGGCCCCACGTCTGCAGGGAGAAGGGGCGTCCCTTCTCCTCGCCGGTGATCAGCGGCACGTCGAGGAGGGTGAAGCCCGCCCTGGTGGCCACGGCGACGCTGGCGGCGTTCTCGGCCTCCAGCTCCAGGATCACCCGCTCGGCGCCCATCCGCTCGAACGCGTACGCCGCCATCACCCGTACCGCCCGCACCGCCAGCCCCTGACCGCGGTGCGCCGGGCCGACCGCGTAGCCGATCTCCATGCCCTCGGGGGCGCGCCGCAGCATCACCTCGCCGAGGGGCGCTCCGCCGTCGACCGTGATCGCGAGCAGGATGACGGTGCCCTGCGCGCGCATCTCCCGGTCCCGGTCCAGACGTGCGCGGGCGGCGGCTTCGTCGAAGGGGGAGACGAGCGGTGTCCAGTACGCGATGTCGGGGTGGTCGAACAGTTCCGGCATCGCGGTCAGGTCGGCCTCCGTCCAGTCACGAAGGACGAGCCCCTGCCCCGTGAGCTCGATCCGTTCGGGAAACGACGACGTGGTGCTGCTCATGGTGCGGGACCTCCCTGGCCGGTTCGGAACGAGGCAGGATAACCGGGGCCCTGGAGAGCGCCTCCGGCCGGACGGCCCTTCAGCCGGGCAGTCCTCAGCCGGAGAAGGCGTATCCGGTGAAGTCGGTGACCGGGACGTATCCGATGCGCTGGTAGAGGGCGTTGCTGGTCGTGTTGGCCGGGTTCGTGAACAGCACGACCTCCGTCGCGCCCGCGGCCAGCGCGGCCCGGGTGACCTCGACCGTCACGGCGCCCGCGTAGCCGCGCCCCCGGAGGCCGGCCGGCGTGTAGACGGGATCCACCCGGACCTGGCCGCCGACCAGCGGGTTCGCGCCCGCCATGGAGACGGGTGTGCCGTCAGGGGTCTCCCAGTAGGTGTAGCGCTTCTCGGCGAAGCGCGTGCCGGCCCAGGACTCGGCGGTTATGGTGACGGCCTCCCCGACGTCCGCGGCGAACTCCCGGCACCAGCTCATCACGTGCTCGTGGTCCCGCTCGCCCGCCTGGCGGCCCCGGCCCTGCGGCGCCGGCTCGGGCGGAGTGAGCGTGCCGAGCCGGTAGAGGCGGCCCCACCAGTCGCGTACCGGCGCCGCGCCCTGGTGCCGCCGCCACGCCTCGGCGAAAACCGCGGCGGTGTCCTGGTCCGCGGTGACGCCGGAGATCCGGTGACCGAGCCGGGTCAGCCGGGCGGCGAGGGTGTCGGCCTGCTCGGGGGCGAGCGGCGTGGCGGTCAGACGGCCCCGCGCGGTGCGGTACGCGATGGCCCGGACCTCGCCCCCTGACTCCAGGCGGCCGAAGACGGTGGCCTCGGCACCATGTGCGTTCACGCCGTGTGCGTTCACGCCGTGTGCGTTCGCCCCATGCGCCTGCATCTTCGCGAGCGTTGTCAGGGGTGTGTTGTGCATGACGGGACGCGAGCGCAGGAAGTCTCCTGTTCGGGCGAGGAATTCGTCCATGTCCTGGGTGAAGTGCCAGTCGTCGAGGCTCATGCCCCATGATCTCCGGTCTCTTCGGCCCGGGGAAGCCCGCGTCCCGCCCCACGACGCCGCCGCGGCCGGTGTCACAGGGTGTGGTGCAGCCAGCGCTGCAGGACCTCGTTGACGTCCGCGGGAAGGGCGCTGATCTGGTCGATGACCGCGCGGTCCTCGGGCATCGGGGGGATGCCGGCGGCGGTGAGGGTCGCGTGCAGGGCCAGGCGCCTCTGGTCCTGCGGGTCGAGGGTGTGGCCGAGGCGGTCGGCGGGGTCGGGGGGCGCCAGCAGGAAGTCGCCGTCGTCGCGGGGCCGCGCCTGAGCGGGCGCGGCGGTGTCACGAGGGTGCACGGCGTAGGGGTCGACGAAGGCGCCGGAACCGAGGGCCTCGCTGCTCCAGGGGGTCATCTCTGTCTCCTCACCGATGAGTTGTGAACCACCTGTCCAGATCACCGCGAGGCCCCCTTCGGTTGCGTTCACCGCCGAACGTCACGCTGACGGCGTCATCGGCGGCTGATCACCTCGTACGACGGGCAGACGGTGTACTACGGGCAGACGGCCGTCGGCGCTTCGAGGCCCCGCCCCGTGACCGGACCCGCCCAGCCCGGACCAGCCCGGCCATGCCTTGTCCTGACCTGCCCGCCTGAAGTCACCCTCGTCCGCCGGACCAGCGCACGGCGGCGGCCCCGGCGAAGTCGCCGGCGTGGGCGAAGCCGCCCAGCACCACGAGGTCGCCGTCCTTCACCCGGCCCGAGGCGAGGGCGTGGTCCAGGGTGACCGGGATCGCCGCTCCGAACAGGTTGCCGTACCGGTCGAAGGTGTTCAGGTGCCGCTCGGCGGGCAGTTGCAGCGCCTCCGTCCAGTTGCGCAGGAAGGTGCGGTTCGGCTGGTTGGTGACGAGGGCGTCGATGTCGCCGGTCTCCACTCCGAGCCGTCGGCACAGGTCCGTGACCACCTCCGGGACCAGCCGGTTTCCGCGTGCCAGCACCTTGGCGACGCTCGCGTCGGTGAACCCGATCCGGAGCTGGGACTCCCCCGGCTCCCAGTACTTGCGGCCGTCGTCGGCCGCCACGGTCATGTCGCCGGCGAACTCGCCGATGTGCCGGGTCTCCACGTCGAGGACCGGGGACCCGGCCGACGTCGTCACCCATCCCACACCGCAGCCGTCGCCCGGGATCGCGGCCTGTGCGAGCCGGCGCACTTCGGACTGGGTGAAGCACTGACCGGCGGCGCTCTGCGCGTTGCAGATCAACGCGGTCCTCGCGTCGGTGGTGGTGAGGATCTGCCGGGCCAGCTTCAGCATGTACACGAAAGAGGCGCAGCCCGCGTTGGCCACGTCGACGAGCCACTCCGGGTTCAGGCCCAGTCTGCGTGCCACTTCGGTGCCCGCGCCGACGAACGGCAGGTCCGGGAGCTGGCTGTGCACCAGCAGGACGTCGACGCCCCGGATCTCGTCCCTGCCGTGCCGTTCGATCAGGGGCTGCACGGCGCGTTCGATCATGTCCGTGTTGGTCTCGTCCGCGGCGACGTGGTGGCGTGCCGGCGGGGCCTTGAACATGGGGTTGTCGCGGAGCTTGTCCTCGGCTCCGGGGTACTCGGTGTAGAACTCCGCCGGGACCGGATCACCCGGGAGGTAGCCCGCTACGTCGGTGAGGCTGACCGTCGTCACCGCGCCACCGCCCTGACGGGAGGCACGCTGACCGGCTGACCGTTGCGGTGGCGGTGTTCCAGGATCGCCTTGAGGTTGTTCATCTCCACGGTGTGGCCCGCATAGAACAGGTCCCAGTAGTCGCCCACCCAGGGCCGGTCGGGGCGGGGAGCGAGACCGGGGTGCGGGTTCGTGTCGTAGTAGGGGTGACGGCAGTTGGTCCAGGTGATCACCGACCCCGGTCTGCCGAGCACGAGCGGGGCCGGTACGACACGCATCAGGTAGATCATCCACAGCTTGTCGCCCTGGTCCCAGGAGCAGTGGTAATCCACCGTCATGGCCTCGGGGTTGGCGACGGTCCTGCAGTAGATCCTGGTGTCGTCCTCCAGCCGGTCGCGGCCGACCCACAGGCCCGGTGTGCCGGAGGGGGCGAAGTCCCGCAGGCTGCAGGTCCATTCCTCCAGGTGGTGGCCCTGGCGGAGGTAGTCGTAGGTCAGTTCCGGCGGGCAGTCGACGTACTCGTGGATGGTGCAGTACTGCCCGTAGACCTGGTGGTGGGGGTAGACGGAGTGGGTCAGCTCCACGCAGTGCGCGGTCAGTTCGTCCCTGCCCGGGTTCTCGATCCGCATCAGGCCCGGGATGTCAGCCGGCGCGGACGGCTCGTCGCTCATCTGAGTTCTTCCTGTTGTCGGAGGGTTCGGCACGGTCGGGGTGTTCAGCGCGGTCGGAGGGTTCGGCGGGCGCGGCCCCTTCGGGACGGCCCGCGCCGCCCGTGGCTTCGGCGAAGGGCTGGAAGGGGAGGAACGGGGGGATCTCCTTCGGGTCGCAGTCCAGGGCCACGAAGGCGGGCCCCGCGCCCGCGTTGCCGCGCAGCAGCGCCTCCCGGAGCTGGACCGCGCTCTCCGCACCGGTCACGTCGAGGGACGGGAAGGCGGCGGCCACCCCGGCGGCGATGTCGGTCCGGCCGAACGTGTCGTCGTCGCGGCCACCGCCCTGGAGGAACTCCTCGCGCAGCGCGCACATGGCGTGGGCGTTGTTGTTGAAGACGACGAAGGTGACGGGCGCCGAGTGCTCCACGGCGGTGTGCACTTCCGCGCCGTGCATGAAGAAGGCCCCGTCACCGGCGAGCACGTAGGTGCGCCGCCCGGTGGCGAGCGCGGCGCCGATGCCCACGCCGAAGGTGTAGCCCATGCCCCCCATGCCGAGCGCCACCACGAACCGGCCGTGGCGCGGTGCCGGGAGGAGGTGGACCGCGCTGGCACCGGTGTTGCCCGCGTCCACGAAGACGTGCGCGTCCTCGGGCAGCGCCGCCTCCACCGCCGCGATGGCCTGGGGATACGGGACCGTCGCTCCGCGGGCGGCCGGGGAGTCCGGGCCCGCCGCGGTGGCCGGGAGGGGGCCGGGCTGCGGTGGGCAGGCACGCGGGTCCGGCGCGATCCGGCCGGTCACCGCGCGCAGCGCGTCCCTCAGGTCCCCGCCCAGCGCCGTCCCCGCCACGAACGGCTTCTCGGGATCCAGGCACACGACGTCGGTGGCGGCGAGGGCCCGCTCCAGCCCGCCGCGCGCCAGGAGCGGCAGCCGTGTGCCGACCAGCAGGCACACGTCGGCCCGCCGCAGACAGTGTTCGACGTTGGCGTGGCCCATCACCCCGGCCACGCCCGCGAACCGCGGATCACGGTTGTCGAACACGTCCTTGGCGTCCGGGGTGACCGCGACCCACGCCCCGAGGTTCCGGGCCAGTACGGACAGTTCCGCACGTGCGTCCGCTGCGGCGACGCCCTCACCGGCGATGACGAGGACGGTGTCCGCGCCACGGAGGACGTCCGACACCTCGGTGAGGGCGGCCTGCGAGAACCCGGCCGGCGCCGGCACGCCCCCTGCCCGTGTGCCCCTCGCCGGTACGACCCCGGAGCGCGCGGCCTCCGCTCGCGTGATCCCTGTTCGCCCCGCCCCCGCCGGCGCCGGAGCGCGGCCGGGTGTCCGTATGCGCGCCTGTTGTACGTCCTTGGGCAGCAGCAGGACCGCGGGACCGCGCGGCTCGGTCCGCGCCGCCGCCATCGCCCGCGGCAGCAGTTCGACGAGCGAGTCCGCGTCCTCGACCCGGGCGCAGAACCGGGAGATCGGGGTGAAGACCTCGCCCGCGTCGAAGGAGTCCCCCTTGCCGCTGGTGTCCTGGAACGCGCCGTGCCCCTCCTGGACCGTCGGCGGCTGGCCCACGAGGGCGAGCAGCGGCACCCGGGAGGCGTACGCCTCCGCGAGGCCCGGCACCAGGTTCATCGCGCCACCGCCCGAGGTGGCGGCGACGACCCCGAGGCGCCCGGTGGTCCGGGCGTATCCGTCGGCCATGGTGACGGCCGAGAACTCGTGCTTGGCGACCACGCCGCGAACGGCTCCGCCGCGGTGCACGGCGTCGTACAGGTCCTCGATGTTCGCTCCGCCGACCCCGAACATGTGGGTGACTCCGGCCCGGGCGAGCTCGTCGGCCAGGTAGTCGGCCATACGCGTCGTCCCGGTTCCGGGTACGTCCGCCGTCGTGGTCATACGGGGCTCCCGTCCCTCTCGTGGTGCCGGTCGACGAGGCCGGACGGCGTGACGATCTGGAAGCGGTGCCGGTATTCCTTCGGGGTGAGTCCGAGGGTCCGCCCGAAGGAGCGGAAGAACGTCTCGGGGGCGCCGAACCCGCAGCGGCCCGCTATCTGGCTGATCGGCAGGTCGGTCGTCTCCAGCAGTTCGCGGGCGCGGGCGATCCGGGTGCGCTGGACGTACTGACCGGGGGTCGTACCCACCTCTCGCCGGAAGACCCGGGCGAAGTTGCGCGGACTCATGTTGGCCCGCTCGGCCATCTCGGCCACGGGTAACGGGTTGTGGAGGTTCTCCAGAATCCACTCCTGCGCCGTCCGGATCGGCGGATGGTCCGCCAACTGGGCGTCCAGCAAGGCGCTGAACTGGGACTGGCCTCCGTGCCGCTTGAGGAAGAGGACCAGGAACCGTGCCGTCTCCAGGGCGAGTGCCGCTCCGTGGTCGGCCTCCACCAGGGCGAGTGCCATGTCGATCCCGGTCGACACGCCCGCCGAGGTGACGAAGGGACCGTCCCAGACGAAGATCGGCTCGGTGTCCACCGTGACCGCCGGATAGCGGCCGGCCATCGTCTCGCCGTACGCCCAGTGCGTGGTGGCGCGTCTGCCGTCCAACAGGCCGGCCTCGGCCAGCAGAAAGGATCCGCCACACACGGAGGCGACCCTGCGCGACCGGGCCGCCGCCGCACCGATCCACGAGACCAGCACCTGGTCCCGCAGCGCCTCGCCGACACTCCATCCCCCCGGCACGAGGAGCGTGTCGACCTGCCCTTGTCCCGCTTCCAGGGGCAGCGCCTCCACGCTCACCCCTGAACTCGTCCGCACCAGGGGCGCGTCGGCGGAGACCAGCTCGATCCGGTAAGGGGCTGCCCCCGGGCCGAGGAGCCGGTTGGCGATGTCGAACACTTCGATCGGCCCGGTGATGTCCAGCGCCATGGAACCCGCGTACACCACCACAACAACACGTCGCTCTGACACGGTCACAGCCTGTATCGGATCTCCGACTGACCGCAATGACAGATCATTGACGCATCCGGCCAACGGGCGTACGTCCGAGGCGGGTCACGGGCCGCTGGCCAGGCGGTTCGCGCACGACCGCCGGTCCCGGCGGGTGAGGCAACTCACAGGCACGGGGGTGGCCGCCCCCGGTCCGGAGCCCGGGGTGTCCCGGACCGCGGACCGCGGCTCAGGGGAGGCGGACCAGCAAGTGGGCGTCGAGGAAGCCCCGTTCGGAGACCGGGTCGTGGAGGAGCCGGGCGACCTCGACGAACCCGGCCCCCGTCAGCAGGCCGGCGAACCGGTCGGCCGGCCAGCTGTAGGCGGGCGCCACCTTGTGGTCGAAGCGGACCGGCTCCGACCCCTCCGTCCCGAAGAACGAGACCAGGAGCAGACCCCCCGGCGCCAGGACACGCACCTGCTCGGCGAGCAGCGCGGGCAGTTCCCCGGGCGGGGTGTGGATCATCGAGTAGTGGGACAGCACCCCGCCGAGCGCGCCGTCCTCGACCGGCAGCGCCTCCATGCGCGCCTCGTCGAACCGCAGTACCGGATGGGCGCGGCGGGCGTGGTCGACCATCGCCGGGGAGAGGTCGAACCCGGAGGCGTCCAGCCCCAGCCCGTGCAGCATGGCCGTCAGATGGCCGGGCCCGCACCCGACGTCGGCCGTCCGCACGTTCCCCGTGTCGCGCACCAGCTCGGCGAAGGCGCCGAGCATGGCCCGCGCGAACGGCCGCGTCTCCAGCCGGTCGGCGAACAACGACGCGTACAACTCGACGACGCCGTCGTAGGCCGCCCTGGTCTCGTCCTGGTGTTCCGTCATTCGCGAGACCGTAACACCCTTGCTGTCCAAGGGAGTTGCCCGAAGACGCTCACGGCCGGCCGCTGTGCGGCGCCTGTGTACGGCTGACGGGGCCGGCCGGTTCGAGGGGGCGTCGTCAGTCGAGGTCCGCCTGCCAGAGGTCCGGGCCGAACACCTCGTACTGGATGTCCTGCGGCGCGACGCCGCGTCCGAGCAGCGCGCTCCGCAGTGGCTGCATGAAGGCCAGCGGCCCGCACATGTAGTACACGGCGTCGTCCGGCAGATCGACGTGGGAGAGGTCCATCATCCCCTCGAAGCAGCCCTTCACGGGCTCGTTGGTCCGCGCGCCCTTCTCGTACCAGAGGTACATCTCGGCGTTCCGCAGTTCGAGTACGTCGCTGACCACCTGGCGGCGCAGCGCGAACGACGCCTCGTCGAGGTCGGCGTGCAGCACGGTGATCGGCAGCCGGGACTCGGCCTCGACGAGGTGGGAGAGCATTCCGGCCATGGGGGTGATCCCGATGCCCGCCGTGGCGAACACCACCGGCCGTCCCGAGTCGTCGAGCACGACATCGCCGTAGGGCAGCGACAGGGTGAGGACGTCGCCCACGTCGACGGTGTCGTGCAGGAGGGCGGACACCTCTCCCTCGGGCTCGCCGTTGCCGCGTACCCGCTTGACCGAGAACTGACGGTGTTCGCCGTCGTCGGCCCGGGTCAGGCTGTACTGGCGCGGCTGGCGCACCCCGTCGGGCATGTCGATCAGCACGGTGACGTACTGGCCGGGGAGCGAGGTCGTCACCAGACGGTCGTCCACCCGCTTGAGCACGAACGTCACGACGTCCCGGGTCTCCCTGATCTTCTTCTCGACCTCCCACTTGCGCCAGACCGTCTCGGGTGTCACCCCGCGCGCGCTGTAGAGGCCGCGTTCCTGGTTGATCAGGGCGTTCGCCATCAGCCAGTAGACCTCGTCCCAGGCCGCGGCGACCTCCGGGGTGACCGCGTCGCCCAGGACGTCGACGATGGCCCACATCAGGTTGTCGTGGACGGTCTGGTACTGGTCCGGACGGATCCCCAGAGACGCGTGCTTGTGCGCGATGCGCTTCAGCAGGTGTTCGGGGGTCCGCTGCGGAGTGCTCACCAGCCCGCTCGCGAACGCCGCCACGGATCCGGCGAGTGCCTGCTGCTGCTCTCCGTGGGCCTGGTTCCCCCGGTTGAAGACCCCGTCCAGGAGCTCGGGGTGGTTGGCGAACATGTGACGGTAGAAGCGCTGGGCGATCTCACCGATGTGTTCGCCGACGACGGGCAGCGTCGCCGTGATGATGGGCTGAGACGTGTTCGAGAGCATGACGCGTATCTCCAGCGCGGGCGAGGTGCGGGGCGGGCATCGGGCGGCCACGGCATCGTCCGGCGGCGGTCGGGGCGCTCCGCCCGCACGGACACCGGGGCCGCCGTCCTGGGGGAGCCGATCGCCGGAAGCGCGCCGCGGCGCCCGCGCTCCACGCTAGGAGGGGACCGCGCCCCTCGCACCCGCTGTTCCTGCATCGGTGGGCTTCGCCATGGATCGTCGGGGGTGCGGGACCCGGTCCGGGAGTCCGGGGGCCCGGGAGTCCGGGAGTCCGGGAGTCCGGGAGTCCGGGAGTCCGGGAGTCCGGGAGTCCGGGAGTCCGGGGGCGTCGAAGGCGGTTCGGCGGAGAACCGCGGCTTCCTCTCTCCACGGGTTAGGATCGCCCGCCGACCTGCGGAAAGTCCGAACAGCGGCTTGCGGAGGTGTGTCGTGGACAGAGCGGTGAAGCCGCTGGGCGGGCCGGCCCTGTGGACCTGCGGCGTGCTCACCGCATACACCCTGCTGACCGGGGCGACCGGGCTGGCCGCATGGCACAAGCACCAGGTCCTGTCGGCGTCGTCCGCACGGTCCCACCTCGATGACGCCGAGGCGCTGCGTCTGCTCGACGCCGACATGTGGTTCGGGAACCTGCTGGGCTGGTGGCAGGCCATGACCGTGGCGGCGGTGCTTCTCCTGATGCTCTGGATGACCGGCATGCGCGGCATCGCGGAACGGCTCTGGCCCGAGGGGCAGCGTCGCCACCGCGCCTGGCTGTTCTTCGGATGGGTGCTCCCGGGTGCCAACCTGTTCGTCCCCAAGATGATCGTCAATGACCTGTGGGCGGCCGCCGAACCCGGTCCGCGGCGCCCGCGCGGCCATCACCTGCTCACCGTCTGGTGGCTCCTCGTCCTCGCCGCCGGCACGGAGGGCGGCAAGGGCCTGTCCGCGATGAAGCAGGCGGACACCACGTCACAGACCGGCCAGGCCCTGGAACAGGTGATGCTGGGCGGTGGTCTGTGCGTCTGTGCCGCCGTGCTGTCCATGTGCGTCGTCCGGCAGCTCAGCCGCAGGTTGCGGAACGCCCTGCGGACGGCCTCCGCGCAGGGGGCGGACCCGACGCCGTCGGCATGATCCGGACCTGCCTACCCCAACATCTGTCACTGCCGCTGAAATCGGGCCATAGTGGCGATCGATGCCGCACAACGGGCGGATCTTCGGGCAACCCGGCCTACGATTGTGCCGGTTGACGAGCCGTACCATCTGCTGAGGCCCCGGCCTGCCGGGACGACGCACGGGAACGGCTGGAACACCGGCCGACGGCCGACTTGTCCCCGTCGTCGAGCCCCGCCTCCTCGCGAGGCGGTGGAACGACGAGCCCCACGTGTCCGCCGGGGCAGGCCACGACGCGAAAGGCAGCGACATGGTGCAGTGGCAGGGGACCAACTTCACCGTGGACGGGCACGAGCCGACCGGTGCCGAGGAGTACTACCGGATCGGCCTGCACTGCTGGAACAGCGGGCAGCACCCCGGCGCGGAGGTCCACTTCCTGGAAACCGCGGCGGCCACCGGCCACAGTGCCGCGATCGAACTGCTGGGGCACATCGACTACACCCAGGGGCGGTACGCGAGCGCGGTACCACGGCTGCGGCACAGCAGTGGTTCACCGCGAGCGGCCTTCTACCTCGCCTCGCTGTACCACCACGGCTGCCCGCAAGCGGGCATCGTCGAGTCGCTGGACGAAGCGGCCGGCTGGTACCGCAGATCGGCAGAACTGGGCGAGCCCGAAGCGATGCTCGTCCTGGGCGACCTGTACCTGGAACAACTCATTCCGGCCACTCGGACCCCGGCGGAACACGCCCTGGAGTGCTTCCTCGCCGCCGCCACGCGCAGCCACCCCTACGCCCAGTACCGCGCCGCGGAGATCTACCGCGCCCTCTACCAGGACAACGAGCGGGCCGCCGTGATGTACCAGTCCTGTGTGGACAACCCCATGACCGCGCGGCACGCCCTGGGGTCGATGATGACGCTTCAGAGCCAGGCGCACCTGCGGGAGATAGCGGCCCTCAGGTCGGCCCGCCGGCTCCAGCAGCGACGTGACACCGTCAACCCCGCGCAGCGGCGGAGCGACTTCTCCTGACATCGCCGCTCCCGGGAATCGCGCCCCGGCACGGGCGCGGGACGATCGGGGTTCCGGCAGGTCCGGGAGGTCCCGTCCGTCATCCCGCGCCGGCTTCGTCTAACGTGGATGACGCCTGCGCGACTCCCCTGTTCCGCTGCGGGCGAGCGAGGGTTTCTCGATGAGGGAGCCGGTCATGACTGACAGCATCTGGGGCTACCATCCGGCCACCGGGCACGTGGCGGGCACGGATCTGGTCGGGTACAAGGTCAAGGCCGTCGACGGCGCCATCGGCAAGGTCGACAGGCATTCGGACGACGTCGACTCCTCGTATCTCGTCGTCGACATCGGCGTGTGGATCTTCGGCAGGCACGTCCTGCTGCCGGCCGGCACCGTGGAACGGGTCGACCGGGCCGAGCGGACGGTCCACGTCTCGCTCACCCAGGAGCAGATCAGGGAATCACCCGAGTTCGACAGTGCCAGACACGTCGGGGACGCCGACTACCACGAGTCGGTCGGCGACTACTACCAGAGCCACCGCGCCTGACCCGCCCCGGGAGGGGGCCGGCGGTCCGGCCCCCTCCCCCCGCTCCGACGGCGGGTACGGAGCGGTCACGCCCGCGCGAGTTGCGGTTCAGGCTGCTGCACGGGTTCGGCCTGCGGATTCCACTGCCGGACGGTCCGCAGATACACGTAGATCACGGAAGCCAGCGCCAGCAGGAGAAGCGGTCCGAACACCCAGGGGTACCTGGCCATCTCCACCGACAGATAGCGGTACGACGTCACGAGCGCGACGAAGACCACGGAGCCGTAGGCGACCAGCGCGGCTCCCGAGCGGTCCCATCCCCGGGCGAACGAGCGCATGGTCGCCTCGATCGTGAGCGCGAACACCACACCGGCGATGAGGTCCGCGCCGTAGTGGTAGCCGAATCCGAGCGTGGCCACGAGCGTGCCGGTCAGCCAGAACGTGCCCGCGTTCCGCAGGAGCCGGGAGCCCTCGCGGGTGTGGATGAAGAGCGTGGTGGCCCAGGCCGTGTGGAGGCTGGGCATGCAGTTGCGTGGAGTGATCTCGTCGAACGGCATCGCGTGCGGGGTACCGACCGGCAGCGGGGTCTGCGGCCACAGGTTGGCCGCCGCCCACTGCCCGCCTTCGGCGCCGTAGGCGAAGATCGGCCCGACCACCGGGAAGATCATGTAGACGGCGGGCCCGACCAGTCCGATGGCCAGGAAGGTGCGCACCAGGTGATGGGCCGGGAAACGGCGCTCCTGGGCCACGTGGCGCAGCTGGTAGAGCGCGAAGACGGCCGCGGCGAGCGGGAGCTGGCCGTAGACGAGGTGGATGGCGTGGTAGCCGATCGGGCCGGTGGCCTCGACGATCCGGCCCATCACCCACGACGGGTTGCCCAGCGCGTGGTCGGCCGTGGCGACGTACGCGTCGAGGACGGACGGGCGGGTCTCCGACGTGATCATCAGCCAGGTGTCGCCCGTCTTGTGACCGGCCACCAGGAGCAGTCCCAGTCCGACGCCCTTCAGGAGCAGGACGCGTTCCTTGCCGGTGCGGCGGGTGACGGCGATGAACGCATAGCCCAGGATCACCCACAAGGCTCCGTTGCCGAACATCATCTTGGCGTCGACGACCAGGCGCACCAGGAAGAAGACGACGTCGATGCCGGCCGCGATTCCCAGCGCGATGAACCGTTGCCGCCAGGAGAGGACGACCATCGTCAACGCCAGGCCGGCGTACAGCAGCGGCCCCGAGGTGGGGGTGAATATCACCTCTCGGGCCTGGTTGACGATCGGCCCGTGATCGCCGTAGTGACGCGCGATGATCTCCATCGCGACGAGGAACCCGAAGGTCACCACGCCCGCGACGGTCCCCAGGATTATCCGTGACCGGCGCCGCTCGTCGAATTCGGCTATGTTTTTTATTCGTGAAATTGCTCGTGATGTTATAGATATCAACTGTTTGGCCGATTTGTTTAGGTATTGGTCATGTGGCTCACCCTTCGCGCTAGACAGCGTGTTCTTCTAGTGAAGGACGGACGATCAGGGCAATCGTCGTGAGTTCGATCATGCTATGAGCGTTACAGGTGGGTTTCAAGGGCCACAGCCCGTACAAAGGTCGCCGGATCCCGCATGCGGCGATCTGCCGGGGAGCCCGAATTCTGCCATTCTGTCGGTAAATCGATCCTCGGCACACAGGGGTTCTCATGGCGTGGACAGGCGGCGGACCCCTCGCGGGACCAGGACCGGAGAGCCGGTCGTGAGCGGCTCCCCGGCCTCGGGCGGCCACTACGGAGAAGACCTGTTCGAGCCGGAGCATCCGCAGGAGGCCGAGCGCATCGACGCGGCGGCACTGGTCTACGACCCCGTCACCACGGACCGTCTGCACGCGCTGGCCGCCGCGCCGGGCGGCCGCTGCCTGGAGGTGGGAGCCGGGACCGGGACCGTGGTCCGCTGGCTGCTGGAGGCGGGAGCCGCGGAGGTGGTCGCGCTGGACCGCGACACCGGCGGCCTGGGGACCCTCGCGGGCCCGCGCGTCCAGGTGGTCACCGCCGATCTCCGGGACGAGGGCCTGGAGCTCGGCGGCTTCGACCTCGTCCACGCCCGGTTCGTCCTCATGCACCTGCCCGAACGCCGCCGACTCGTCTCACGTCTCGCGCGATGGCTGAATCCGGGCGGCTGGCTCGTGCTTGGCGACGCCGTGGAGGTACCGAATCCGCTGGACTCCGCATCGGCCTACCGGCGGACCATGGACGCCATGTGGCAGGCGCTGCGGTCGACCATCGGCACCGACACGTCGGACGTCCCGGCCTATCCGCACTTCCTGAGGGAGGAAGGACTCCGGAACGTCGCAGGCGAACTGGTCTGCCCACCACTGGTCCCCGGCGGCCCGCTGGCTCGCTTCTGGTCCGAGACGTGGAACCGGATGCGCCCCGCCCTGGAGGAAACCGGACGGGTCGACTCCGCCGTCATCGACGAGGCGGTGGCCTACCTGGCCTCACCCCGGCTCGCCGAACTCGGCCCCGGCATGATGACCGCCTGGGGGCAGCGTCCCTGAGCCCGGCCCTCCCTCGGGGGAGCGTCGGCCGTCCTCACGTCTGCCGGGACGGCTCGTACGCCTCGGCGGCGAGGCCGAACGTCCACGCCACTCCCTCACGAGCCGTACGGGTGGCCGGCGGGACGCGCAGCCAGTACGTACGGCTCGTGCCGTCGGGCTCGGGGGTCGAGTTGACGACCTCGACCATGACCACGTCCTCGTCCCCGGCCAGTTCGACCCGCCACAGCACACCCGTCTCGTCGCGGTGGACGGGAACGGCCCCCGACTCGTCCAGGTACCGGTCGTAGCCGTAGTACTCCAGCATCACCCGGCGCAGTTCGGCGTTCTCCTCGTCGCGTATCCGCTCGGGCGTCAGCGCGGTGAGTTCGTCGAGGAAGGTGCGCGGGACCGGCATCCCGCGCCACGCGTGGAGCTCGAAGCCGTCCGCGTAGCGCAGTGCCGGCCCGTCCCCCCGGTCCAGGCGTCCGGCCTCGTCGCGGTACAGGCTCAGCGGCCGCTCGCTGACGACCGCCACCTTCTCGTACGGCCACCACCAGCCCGCTTCGCGCGCCACCGCCGCGATCCCGGCCAGGGCACTCGCCCCGTCGGGGTCGAAGGCGCTCAGCCACGCCGCGTCGTGCTGGCCCAGGGTCGCGTCCAGGAGCAGCAATCGCACCCGGCTCTCCTCCCGCCGCCCGGTGGCGAGGTCCTCGACGATGCCCGCACGCACCCGGTCGGCCAGTGTGCGGGCCGACTCCCACAGGGCCGCGCCCGTGGCCCGCCAGTGTCCGCTCCAGCCCTCCGGTCCCAGCCGTTCGTGCGCACGCGCCCGCTCCTCGGCCCAGGGACCGGTGACGACGGCGTTCCGGACGCTGGGGCCGGTGTCGCCCAGCACCGCGCCGTCGACGGGCGCCGTGCCCATGAGCATGCGTACGGCCTCGTGCGGTGACCGCGCCCAGACGATGCGCTCGGGCCCGTCCAGCCCGGCCCTCCGATAGGCGAGCCTGACGCCCTCCTCGGCCGCCGCCCGGTCGGCCGCCCCCGTCCGCGTCGCGGTGGCACGCCAACTGCCCTGCTCCATCACACCGTTCCTCTCCGTTTTCCCCTCTGCCCGGGCGGCGGCGCGCGCCCGGAGACTGGTGCCGCGGCACCAGGACCGCCGGCGGACCCGTCAGTCGGCGACGATCCGCACCGAGCCCGGCACGTACTCGCGCTGCCGGATCACCCGGTACCACCCCTTGTGGAGGGAGATCGCCGCGTGCTCCTCGTGCACGAGCCGTGCCCCGTCGGGGACGTGCAGCAGCATCGGGCCGAACACCCCGCCCTCCCGTATCAGGCGCCCCGGACCGACCACGGCGTGGGCGTGCCCGGTGACCTCGCCGAGGGCCAGCACGAGTCGTCCGCGGCCGTCACGGGGCTCGGACGCCGCGTCGAGGACGTGGTCCGGCACCGCCTTCTCGTCCAACGGCACGATCAGCACGTCTCCTTGGCGGAACATGGGTCTCCCTCCCGGCACGGCACGGGATGTGCCATGGGAAAAACCGTAGAGGCGACCACTGACAACCGGCCCCTGACCACCCGCGCGCCCCCGGCGTCACCGGCCCCGGACCGGCCACGCACCCCCGGTGACCAGGTGGCGTGCCCCGCAGGGCCGGCCGTCGTCCCGGCCGGACCGCCCGGGGCCGTGCGCCCGTCGGCCGTTCCACCGCCTCCTGTCCACAGGTGCCGCCCCCGTTCGCCGTGATGTCAGTGGCTCTTGGTAGAAATCGTCTGTCTGGGTGCGGGCCGCGCGCTCCGGACTCGCCACCGTCGGTCCACCGGAATCAGCACGAAGGAGCGGGCGCGCATGACCGTCAACAGCCATCTCGAGGAATTCCACGGCCTGCCGGCCTTCACCTTCCCCGAGGCCGGCGACAAGTCGCCCCGGGCCACCTCGCTCCCCGCGCCCGAGACCGTCGCCTGGCGCGTCGCCGTGGACGCCTACGACAGCGAGGAGCCGTGGGAGGACGCCTTCGCGCGCTTCCTCGCCGCCGTGGACACGGAGCGGGTGCGGGCGCTGATCGTCGGCGCGTGGAGCGACGTCTACGACACGTCTCCCCACGCGGTGATCGACGCCCTGGTGGCAGCCCGCGACCGGCTGCCCGCGCTGCGCGCCCTGTTCCTCGCCGACATCGTGGGGGAGGAGTGCGAGATCTCCTGGATCGTCCAGGGGGATGTGTCGCCCCTCCTGGAGGCGTTCCCCTCGCTGACCGAATTCGGTGTGCGCGGCGGCAACGAGCTGGTCTTCCCCGCCGTCCGGCACGAGCGGTTGCGCACGCTGACCGTCGAGAGCGGCGGCCTGCCCGCCGAGGTGGTGCGCGGCATCGCCGCCAGCGACCTGCCCTCGCTGGTCGCGCTGGACCTGTGGCTCGGCACCTCCGAGTACGGCGGCGACGCCGACATCGCCGATCTGGAGCCGTTCTTCGCGGGCAGCCGCCTGCCCGGCCTGACCCGGCTGGCCCTGCGCAACAGCGAGATCCAGGACGCCATCTGCACGGCGCTGGCCTCGGCCCCGGTCGTGGCACGCCTCGAACACCTCGACGTCTCCATGGGCGTGCTCACCGACGACGGCGCGACGGCCCTGCTCTCCGGCCAGCCGCTGACTCACCTCAAGGTGCTCGACCTGCACCACAACTACCTCAGCACCGCGGTGCGGGCCCGCCTGCTGGAGACGCTGGAGGCCGCCGGCGTCGAGGTCCGCGCCGACGAGGACGACGCGGAGTCCGACGAGGAGGAGGACGGCACGGTGTGGCGTTTCGTCGCGGTGGGCGAGTAGCTCCGCGACGAAGAACGAGGAGGCGGGATGGGCGGGTTGCGGCCGCGGGGCGCGCCGGTGAAGTGGGCGGTCGTCGCCAACGGGGAGAACCGCCGGGTGGACCTGTTCAGGACGGCGGCCGAGAAGGCGGGCTGCGGCACGCCTCGCGTGGTCGAGTGGCGGGACGTCCTGCGGGACGGCGGGCACGACTTCACGGACGACGAGGTCGTCCGGCTGGAGTCCCCCGGCGAGAACGCCGAGGTGGACCGGCTGTTGCGCGGCGTCGACGAGCCGACCCGGGTGGAGGGGTCGGCGCGCTGGTACGCGGGCTTCCTGAAGTGCGTGGGGTCGCTGCGCGGGGGCCGGCGGCTCGACGACCCAACGGACCTGGCGGTGCTCTTCGACAAGAGGCTGTGCCACGCCCGGCTCGACGCGGCGGGTGTGCCGGTGCCGCAGTCCCCCACGTCGGGGGCGCTTCGGACCGTGGAGGACTGGAACGGCGTCCGGGAACTCATGGCGGAGGCCGCGCTGAGGCGGGTCTTCGTCAAGATCGCGCACGGTTCGTCCGCGTCGGGCGTGCTCGCCGTCGAGACGACCGCCTCCGGCCGGATCCGGGCCACGACCTCGGTCGAACGCACCGCTGCCGGCGACCTCCACAACTCCCTGCGGATCCGCCGCTACACGGACGAGGCGCAGATCGCGGCGATCGTGGACGCGCTGGCGCCGGACGGACTGCACGTCGAGCGCTGGCTGCCGAAGGCCTCGCTCGGCGGCAGGTCGGCGGACCTGCGTGTCGTGGTCGTGGCCGGACGCGCGACCCACGCCGTCGTCCGCACGAGCCGTTCCCCCCTGACCAATCTGCATCTGGGCGGGACCCGCGGCGACCTCGCGGCCGTACGCGCACTGGCCGGTGACCGGTGGGCGGAGGCGCTCTCCGTCGGCGAACGGGCCGCCGCCTGCTTCCCCGGCACCCTGTGCGTGGGCGTCGACCTGCTGCCCGCCGTGGGATGGCGCCGGTTCGCCGTCGGGGAGGTCAACGCCTTCGGCGACCTGCTCCCCCGGCTGACCGGCCTGCCGGGAAGCGGCGCGGAAGGCATGGACACGTACGCGGCGCAGGTCGCCGCGTATCGTTCCCTCGCCCCCGACCGCTTCCCCGTACGACCCGCACCTCCGCTCGACACCCCCGCCAGGACAGCACATGCCCCAGCCTGATCCCGACCGCGCACCGGTCATGACGCCCTCCGCCCCCGGACCGGCCGGAACGCCGGACATGAACGAGGTGGTGGGGCGGGACGACCTGCTCCTGCTCACCCTCGACACCCTGCGCCACGACGTGGCCGTCGAGCTCTCCGCGGCCGGCCGTCTGCCGAACCTGACCGCGCACCTGCCCGGCGGCACCTGGGAGCGGCGGCACGCGCCGGGGAACTTCACCTACGCCTCCCACCAGGCCATGTTCGCGGGCTTCCTGCCCACCCCCGCGGCACCGGGGCCGCATCCGCGGCTGTTCGCGGCGCGGTTCGCGGGCAGCGAGACGACGGCGGACCGCACGTTCGTCTTCGACACCCCGGACCTGGTGTCCGGCCTCGCCGCGCACGGCTACCGCACGGTGTGCATCGGGGGCGTCGGCTTCTTCAACAAGCAGGGCGCGCTCGGCGGCGTGCTGCCCGGACTCTTCCAGGAGAGCCACTGGGAGCCGGAGTTCGGGGTGGCCTCGCCCACCTCGTTCGAGGCGCAGGTGGCGCGGGCGGAGAAGGTCGTGGCCGGACTTCCCGCGGAGCAGCGGCTGTTCCTGTTCCTGAACGCGTCGGCGCTGCACCAGCCGAACTGGTTCCACCTGCCCGGTGCCACCCGCGAGGCGGGCGACAGCCGGGCCACCCACGCGGCGGCCCTCGAGTACGTCGACGCCCACGTCGGACGGCTGTTCCGCGCGATGAGCTCGCGCCGCCGCTGCTTCGCCGTCGTCTGCTCCGATCACGGCACGGCCTACGGGGACGACGGCTACACCGGCCACCGTCTCGGTCACGACTGCGTGTGGACCGTGCCCTACAGCCACTTCTTCCTGGAGCCGACCGCATGACGCTCGCCACCGCCCCGGCCGGCCCGCCGCGCCCGTACCAGAGCTACACCTACGCCTATCCCCACAAGACCGCCTACCGGCCGCTCGCCCCGCGCCCCGTGCTGAAGGACCTGTGGGCGGGCGAGTCCCGGCGGTCGCTCTCGCTGTACCTGCACATCCCGTTCTGCGAGGTCCGCTGCGGTTTCTGCAACCTGTTCACCCGGATCGGCGCCCCCGGCGACCTGACGGGACGTTATCTGGACGCGGTGCGCCGCCAGGCCGTCGCGATGCGCGAGGCCCTCGGTGACGAGGAGACCCCCCGGTTCGCCAACGCCGCGTTCGGGGGCGGGACACCGACGTTCCTGGAGGCCGCCGAGCTGGAGCGGCTGTGCGACATCGCCGAGCGGGAGATGGGCGCCGATCTCCGAGCGATCCCGCTGTCCGTCGAGGCCTCTCCCTCCACGGCCACGGCCGACCGGCTGGCGGTGCTGGTCGAGCGGGGCACCACCCGTCTCAGCCTCGGGGTGCAGAGCTTCGTCGAGGAGGAGTCCCGTGCCGCCGTACGGCCGCAGCGGCGGGCCGACGTGGAGGCGGCGCTCGCCCGGATCCGCGAGGCCGGCGTCCCCGTCCTCAACATCGACCTGATCTACGGCATCGACGGCCAGACCGCGGCCAGTTGGCGCCACTCGCTGGACGCGGCCCTGGCCTGGCGCCCCGAGGAGCTGTACCTCTACCCCCTCTACATCCGTCCCCTCACCGGTCTCGGCCGGCACGCCGACGCGCGGACGGCCGACCTGGAGTGGGACGAACAGCGGCTGCGCCGGTACCGGGAGGGCCGTGACCACCTGCTGGCGCACGGCTACGAACAGGTGTCGATGCGCATGTTCCGGCGCTCGGACGCCCCTCCGCAGGGACCGGACGACTACGCCTGCCAGACCGACGGCATGATCGGTCTGGGCTGTGGTGCCCGTTCCTACACGTCCACGCTGCACTACTCCTTCGACTACGCGGTGTCGATGCGGGAGATCCGCGGCATCATCGACGACTACACCGCCACCGAGGACTTCTCTCGCGCGCTGCACGGCCGCCGTGTCGACGAGGACGAGGCGCGGCGCCGGCACCTGCTCCAGTCGCTCCTCCAGACCGAGGGCCTGCCCGTCGCGGACTACCGGCTGCGCTTCGGGTCGGATCCCCGCGACGACTTCCCGTCCGAGATCGGCACGCTCGCCGCACGGGGATGGCTCGCGCACGGGGACGAGGACCGGCTGTGCCTCTCCGCGGAAGGACTCGCCCACTCGGACGCGATAGGCCCCGAGTTCTTCTCCCCGGCCGTCCGGGACGCCATGGCCGCCTACGAGACGAAGTGAGGCGCCGGTGGACCTGACGCTCCTGTACCGCGGCCCGCTCGCCTCCTGCGACTACGACTGTCCGTACTGTCCGTTCGCGAAGCGCCGCGACACCACCGCGCAGCTCCGGACCGACCGCGCTGCGCTGGAACGGTTCACCGCCTGGGCGGGCGAGCAGCGCGAGGACCGGCTGTCGGTGCTGTTCACCCCGTGGGGCGAGGGACTGGTCCGCTCCTGGTACCGCCGCGCGCTCGTGGAGCTGTCGCACCTGCCGCACATCAGGCGTGTGGCCATCCAGACGAACCTCAGCTGCCGCACCGACTGGCTGGAGGCGGCGGACCGGGACACGGTGGCCCTGTGGTGCACGTACCACCCGGGGCAGACACCGCACGAACGGTTCGTCGCCAAGACCCGGCGGCTCGGCGAGCTGGGCGTCCGTTTCAGTGTCGGCGTCGTCGGCCTGCCCGAGCACCTGGAGCCCGCGCGCAGACTGCGCGCGGAGCTCCCGGAGCATGTGTACCTGTGGGTGAACGCCGCCGAAGGGCACACCTACACGGACGCAGAGGCCGACGAGTGGACCGCGCTCGACCCGCTCTTCCCCTTCAGCCGCCACCCGCACCGGTCGGCCGGCCTGCCCTGCCGCACCGGCGAGTCGGTGATCTCGGTGGACGGCGACGGGAAGGTGAGCCGCTGCCACTTCGTGCGGACCGAACTGGGCCGACTGTACGACGGCTCCTACCGTGCCGCCCTCGCCCCACGCCCCTGCCCCCTGGCCGTGTGCGACTGCCACATCGGCTATGTGCACCTGGAGACGCTGCCGCTGTACGACGTCTTCGCGGGCGGCGTCCTGGAACGCGTCCCGCGGGCGCTGCCGGGCGGGGACCGGCCGCTGCTTCCCGTGGTCCCCGCGGCCGGCTCCGTCTGAGGGCCGGGCCCGCGGGGGCGGCCGTCCGGTCCGGGTGGTGTCAGCCGTCGCGCCTTCGGGCGACGTAGACGGTGTTGGCGGAGCTCCCGCCCTGCAGCGGATTGTCGAAGTCCACGACGTGCGCCGCGGTGTCCGTGAAGACCTCCGCGAGCACGGAGCCGAACTCGTCGTCCGGCGGGTCGTTCGACCACAGCGCGAACACACCGCCGGGACGGAGCAGTTCGGCCAGGGCCGTCAGACCGCCCCGCGTGTAGAGCACGGCGTGGCCGGGGTGCAGCACATGGCGCGGCGAGTGGTCGACGTCCAGGAGGATCGCGTGGAAACGGCGTCCGGGGGCTTCGGGGTCGAGGCCCCGCGGCTCACCGGTGGTCATCGCGAAGAAGTCCCCGCGCACCAGCCTGCACCGGGGATCGGAAGCCAGACCCGCGCCCAGGGGTACGAGCCCGCGCCGGTGCCAGTCGATCACCTCGGCCAGGGTGTCGACGACGACGAGCGAGCGCACACGCGGGTCGTCCAGGGCCGTCCTGGCCGTGTACCCGAGGCCGAGGCCGCCCACCACGACGTCGAGCGGGCCGTCGGGCAGTTCCGCCAGACCGAGCCGGGCCAGCTCGACCTCCCCCGTGGTGAAGAGGCTGGACATCAGGTACTCGTCGCCGAGTTTCACCTCGTACACGTCGTCGCCCGAGAGCGGATCGCGCCGTCGGCGCAGGCTGATCTCGCCCATGGGCGTCGGCCGCCAGTCGATCTCCTCGAAGCGCGCGCTCATCCGATGCCTTTCACCCCAGCCTCGCCCCACCCCCGCGGACGGAGGGACGGGCACCGGCGCCGGGCGTCCCGGCCGGGGCCGTGCGGGCGGAAGGACGCACCGCACGGTCCGGCTCGGGCCCGACGCTGTGGAGGATCTTGACACGGGAACACCGCCGGCGGGTGGCCGAACGGTCGGACGGCACCGGATCGAGCAGGGCGGCGGGCCCGCCGTTCGTGCGCCCCACCGTGTCAGGACCGAGCGGCCGCCTCGCTGATGTCCCGGTGCACATGGCCCATGAGTTCACCCATCTCGCGGACGTCGGCACTCGGTGACTCGGCGTTCTCCGCCGCGCCGCGCAGCCAGTCGGCGGTCGCCAGGGCAAGTGCGACGGCGTCTTCCACGCGGTCGTCACCGAGGAGTTCCTCGACCCTGAAGGCGAGACTGCCCAGGGTCTCGGCGTTCGTCTCCGGCACCAGGTAGCCGCGCAGGCCGACGGGGAAGGGGTCCTGGGCCCTGGCGTGCCGCACGGCCTCGAGCACCGCGGGGTCCTCGCCGTACCGGTCGAGGTGGCCGAGAAGGACGTAGATCCGCGCGATCAGCCGCGGCCGGCCGGGGTGGTGGTCCAGCCAGGCCATCAACTGCTGCTGGCCACCGAGGTGGTCGACGACCGGGGTGAGCGCCTCCACCGACTTGGTGGGGAGGTCCCAGTGGTGAGGGAGCAGCCGGGCGATCTCGTCGGCCAGGCTCGCCTCGTCCTCGGCGCCGAGCGTTCCGGTGGTGAACCCGCTGACCTTCGCGCTGTCCAGGGTGAATCCGTCGGGCAGCGCCACCTGGCGATCGCGGCTCGAGGAACCGTGCCGTCGGCGCAGCAGTTCTCCGACGCTCTTGAGGAGCGGCATGTCGTGCACGAAACCTCCTGATGAACGCGCTCGAAGGCCGGCCTCGAGTCCAAGGCGGCCACCGCGGACACCGCCACGACGGCCCGGACGGCGATTCCGTCGCCGCTTCCCCGCGTCGGCACCATCACCCTGCCGCCCGGCCGCCGGGTCCGCGCGCCCTGTGGCCCGGACGGGTGCGCGGCCCGCGCTTTCGATGCACATGACAGGAATGAACGCGATGCGGCCTCATTGCGCCGGTCTTCGGCCATAACGGAGTTCCGGACCGGTCTCCGCTTCGGATGTGCACGATGGTTGGCTGCTGAACCGTGCGGGCGCGTGCGGTGTCACGAACAGGGGCGGACACGCCCGGAAGGGACGGGGGATGCGGGAGCGGGACCGGATGGAGCGGGTTCGGGAGCTCTACGAGTCGGCGATGTTCGGCGGGGACGCCTCCGCGCTCGCGGCGGCCGATCAGGAGCTCGACGCCGTCGAGGCGGCGGTGTCGCTGGAACGCGGAAAGGTGATGCACGTACGCTTCCTCGACGATCGCCGGGAGGACCCGCGGGAGCTGGTGCTCTTCGAGCGCGCGGCCGAGTTGTACCGGCGGCTGGAGGATACGGGTGGAGAAGCGGACGCCCTGTTCTGGATCGGCTGCTGGCACCAGGTGGTGCGCGGTGACGGCACCACCGGAGTGCCGTACTTCGAGAGGTCCTACGAGCTGGCGCGGTCCGTCGGTGACCGGAGGACCATGTCCTACGCGGTCCGCCATCTCGGGTTCGCCGCGGTGGAGGCGGGGCGGTTCGACCGGGCCCGCGCGTCGCTGACCGAGTCGGTGGAGCTGAGGCGCGAGATCGGGTTCATGCCCGGAGTGGCGGCGGGTCTGGTGGCGCTCGCCCACCTGTCCGTCGACACCGACGACCGCGAGGCGGCCGTCGGACATCTCGACGAGGCCCGGACCGTGGCCGAACAGTGCGGGGCCAAGGGCGTGTCGGTATGGATCGAGCAGGCGCAGGCGCGGCTCCGGGAGAGGTACCGCATCGAGCGGTGACGTTTCGTCGTGGCGCTCGGCCAGGGCGTCCCGGTGGAGGTCAGACGTCGGCCACCAGCAGTCGGTAGCCGACGTCGATGGTGTCGAGCGCGAGGAGATCGGACTGGCGCCGGTGCCAATGGCCCGTCGCGAGGTCGTCGGTGAGCGCCGCCAGGCCCGGGGCGAGGGCGTCCTCCCCGGTCTGGGCGAACATGGATATCCCGGCGCGCACCTGGGGGTCGAGATAGGCGTGGGGCCGGCGCCAGTACGCCGCGCCGAATCCGTCCGTGCAGTCGTGCGGGACGTGGACGGGCTCCTGCCGTGCCCCGCCGAGCAGTGCGGCCAGCCGGTCGATCGGCACGGCCCGGTGATCGTCGAACACCGCGGCCTGCGGGAGGTATTCGCGTACGAGCCAGAACCTCTCGCGGAAGATCTCCTGGTCCCAGGTCAGGACGACGATACGGCGACGGGCGACCCTGCGGAGTTCGGCGATGCCGGCCGCCAGGTCGGTCCAGTGGTGGACGGTCAGCAGCGCCATGACGGCGTCGGCGGCGTCGTCGCGCAGCGGAAGACGTTCGGCGACGGCACACACGGCGGGCGCGGAGGGGCACGGGCGCTGGGCGATCATGATCTGGCTGGGCTCGACGGCGAGAACCGTCTGCTCCGGCTCGTAGGAACCGGTGCCCGCCCCTACGTTGATCACCGTCGTGGCGTCCCCGAGCGCGGCGTGCACCTGCGTGGCGATCCGCGGATCGGGCCGCCGGGTCCGGCCGTACGTCGCGCCGAGCGTGTCATAGATGGCCATGTCCCTCAGTATGCGAAGAAGCCGCCCTCACCGGGCCCCCTCGTGTGAACCGGTGACCTTGCGGAGGGGACGGCCCCGCCGCCTCCACCGGAGCGTCCGGGACGAGAAAGACCCTGTCCCGGACGAAACGGGACAGGGTCTTCATGGAGCGCCGGGCAGGCCTTGCACCTGCATTTCCCCGCAGGAAGCGGGGCGTCTTTCCTTGGACCACCAACGCATCGCGGACCGGGGTAACCTCTCCCGACCGCCTCAAGATCAATACTATCAGACCGGGAGGTCGCAGCCGTATGAGCGAGTCGTACTCGCCCGTCCCCGAACTGAACCTGCTCAAGGAGTTCGAGGACCGGCTCGGTCCCGTCCTCTACTCCGAGGGCTTCGAGCTCGTCGAGTACGACGGGGACGCGGGCCTCCGCACCTGGTCGGAGGACCCCGGGTTCACCAGCCGGTTCATCCCCTTCGCGAAGGCCAACAGCACCGGCTCCGACTACGCCCTGTGGCGCTGCGACGACCGCTCCGACCTCGCCACGCTGCCCGTCGTGTTCGTCGGCGACGAAGGCGACCTCTATGTGATCGCGCGCGACCTGAGGGAGCTGTTCCGGCTCCTCGCCATCGATCGCGAGCCCGTCTCGGAAGGGTTCTCGGGCTCCGGGGGCATCGAGGAACACAGTGAGGGACACGCCGAGTTCGTCTCCTGGCTGGACCGGACGTTCGGGCTTCGCCCGCCGGAGGACCCGGACGCGCTCTGGAACGCGCGCAAGGAGCAGGACGACCGTTTCAGGGCCTGGGCGGGCCGCTTCGTCGACCTGGGCGACCAGTGACGCGGCACTGGTGCCACATATCGGAGATACCGGCGGGCGGGGCTGCGAGGATGTGGTCATGGAGCGGACATTGAGTCGACGGGAAGCGTCGGAGGCGGTCCAGGACCACGGGTGGCGCTACTTGCTGGGCACCTTGCAGACGTCGGTTCCGGTGGGGACGTTGGCCCAGGCGATCGGCTTGGCGGCGGACGCCGTCGCGGTGTGCGGGGACGACGCCGATCGCCACCTTCGGGTCGACGTCCGTGCCGACCTGGCCGTCTTCACCCTGCAGTCGTCGGAGCACGCGGCGGTCACCGCCCGGGATGTCGAACTCGCACGCCGGATCTCCGCCACCGTCGGCGGGTCCGGGTTCCTGCCGGAGCCCGGGCCCGGAACGGGGACGCCACGGTCCGTCCAGCTTCTGGAGATCGCGATCGACGCCCTGGACATCGCCGGGATCCGGCCGTTCTGGAAGGCGGTGCTGGGCTATGCCGACGAGGCGGGCGCCGAGGGGCCGGAGGACCCCCTCGTCGACCCGCTCTGGCAAGGCCCGGCCGTCTGGTTCCAGCGAATGGACCGCGCGCGCTCGCAGCGCAATCGCATCCACATCGACATCAGCGTTCCGCACGACGAGGCACCCCGGCGGATCGAAGCCGCGCTGGCGGCCGGGGGCCGGCTCGTGTCCTCGACCCGCGCCCCCGCCTTCTGGGTGCTTGCCGACCCGGAGGGGAACGAAGCCTGCGTCACCACGTGGCAGGGCCGGGACGGCTGACACGACGTGCCGGTCACGGCCTAGGCGCCGTACAGCCGGCCGTGGGCGCCGTGCACGGCGGTGCGTCCCGCCTCCAGCGCGGCTTCGAGGAGGTCGCCCTCGCGTGCCAGACGGCTGACGGTCGGCGAGTCCGGGGCGGGACGGACGGAGACGACGGCCGCGTGGTCGGCCAGGAGGGCGTCGTCCTCGGCCAGGCGGGCTTCGCGGCCGAGGAACACCTCCCTCAAGGCCGCGGGCTCGCGCCGCAGCACGGTCCTCGCGATGAGCGGGGCGGAGCGGGAGGGCCGCGCGACGTCGGCCGCTCGCCGCGACCGCAGCACCATGACGTGGGTCGCCCCCTGGGCCAGCGCGGTGCGGTACGGCACGGACTCGGAGACGCCCGCGTCGTAGTACCGGCGTCCGCGCAGCGTCACCGGCTCGCCCGCCAGGAGCGGCAGGGAGGCACTGGCCCGCAGCGCGAGGCGCAGTTCCGCGGCGTCGCCTATGAAGGGCCGCAGGTCGATGGATTCCCCGGTCTCGGCGTCGGTGGCGAGCGGGTGGTACTCGATGTCGCGGGCGAGGATCGAGGCGAAGTCCATCGGCGCGCAGTCCTGGTCGCCGTAGCGGTAGAGCACCTCGTAGAAGGCGTGCAGGTCCACGAGCGGTTTGCCGCGCAGCGGGTTCGAGCGCCGGATCAGCGTTCTGGCGTACTTGGGAACCGCCCAGAAGCGCAGCGACTCCGGGCTCGTGCTCAGCAGCCACGCGGCGGAGGCGGCACCGGCCGAGGCGCCGTAGACGGCGTCGAAGCCGTTCGTCAGTCCGAGTTCGTGGAGGGCCAGGGCCATCCCTCCGGCGATGATGCCGCGCATCCCGCCGCCCTCGATGGCCAGCGCGACGCGGTGCCCGTCGGCGCGTGCGCCGGGGAGGCTGCCGGTTCGCGCGCGCTCGGTGAGCACGCGCCAGACCGCGTGCGGCTCCTCGGGTACGGACGTGGGAGGGGTCGGGGCGGTCGTCATCGTGGTCAGGGCTCCAGGGACGGCTCGGGGTGGTTTCCGCACGCGGAACCCGGGGACTGCGGGGTGCGGCACGAGCGCGCACGCCACCCGGGATCGTGGCCGACCGTCGTCGAGCGGCCGACCGCCGGTCGGCCCCACGGTCTCGGCCGCGTGCCACAGGGTGGGAGGCACCGCCCGCCCGGGCCGTCACTTTAGCAGCGACAAGCCGCTCACTAGCCGACGGCTAGCCAAAGGTGCGCCACGTTGATGGGCCACCTCGATGGGCCATGTCGACGCACCGCGTCGAGACACCGCCTCGAAGCGCCGCGTCGAGGCGCCGCGTCAGAGCGCGCCTTCGGACTCCGCGGCCCCCGGTACGGCGAGGAGGCCGCGGGCGGTCAGCAGCAAGGTGGCCCGCAGGTCGTCGTCCGAGAGGTCGGACAGCTCGCCGAGTCCCTCCAGCATCCACAGGCACATCACGTAGGCCATGCGCTCCGCGGGCGTGGGCGAGCTGCCGAACAGCACCCGCAGGATGCGTCGCCTGCGCCGGTCGTTCTCGGCGTAGACGCTGGCGGCCCGGATCTCGGGATCGTGCAGGAGCATGGCTCCGAGTGCGCGGTGCCGCACCAGGAAGTCGACCCAGCCGACCGCGTACGCGTCCAGCCTCTCCTGGCGCGAGGGCATGCCCGCCAACTCGTCCAGGAGCACCGTCATTTCCTCGACGGTCGGATCGAGCGACGCCTGGAGGATCTGAGCCTTGGTCCGGAAGTGGTAGTAGACCGCGGCCTTGGTGAGGCCCATCTCGTCGGCGATCGCCTGCAACGAGGTCGCTTGGTAGCCACGGCCGGCGAAGAGCCGCTGGGCCGTCTCGACGATCTGTCGTCTCGTCGCCGCGGCCTGGGCGGATCGGCTGACGACCGGGACGCCCGGCTCTCGCTCGCTGGGCACGCTCGCTCGCTCCCGCTCGGGTCTTGCCTTGATGGGCTGCTGGTGACAAGAGACTGAACCGCCCACTTTACCCGCGCGGTCCGGCGGCCGGCGGACACCGGGCCGGCCGTCCGGTTCCCGCCCGGGCGGGCCCGGCACGCCTCAGACCTGGGCCGCCGGTTCGAGGGCCTCGACGGCCGCCGCCGCGGCGGCGGAGTCCGGGCCGTAGAAGATGTCGATGTCGACCTCCTCACCACCCATGGTGAGGGTGTCCCAGGCGCCGCTGAGCACCAGCATGCGCAGCGTCCTGTCCTCCAGGGTCCCCAGCCGTTCGAGGATCGCCTCGTCGTCCGGCATTCCGGTCATGCGTGTGGCCAGCCGGGAACGGATCCCGCGCAGCCGCTCCAGCAGCGTCGCGGTGTCGGCCTCGCGATCGGGTTCCTCGGCGATCCCGTCGATGCCGTGCGCGATGATGTCCTTGATGGCCCAGGTGGCACCCTCGCCGTCGGTGGTCACCATCGCCTTCCAGGCGCGGCTCTTGTGGCGGTACTGGAGCATCGACATGGCGGCCTCGTGGCGCAGGAAGTCCGCGTCCCTGAAGGGTTTGCCGTTCCACGCGCCGTTGAGGGACCGGGCGAGCGAGATCGCCGAGGCCAGACCGCTGTTGAGTCCCCGGCCCGGCCAGAAGTGGATGGCGTTGGCGGCGTCGCCCAGCAGGAATCCGTACGTGCCCGGGGAGCCGGCGGCAGGCGGCAGCAACTCGGCCGTGAAGCGCGGGCGTTGCACCATGCTGAGGCGGAACGAGGTGACCGCGCTCAGCTCTCCGGGCTCGACGCCGAACAGGCGCAGTCCTTCGGCCACCCGCCTCCACAGGGCGGAACCCCTGATGAGGGCCGGCAGGAACAGCGTGCTGTGGGTGGAGCAGCGGAAGTCGCCGTGCTCGTCGCGCCCCATCACACAGGGCCGGGAGGCGATGCACTCCTCGAACACCCGCCGGACCGGATCGATGCCGACGACCTCCGCGGCCTCCGTGTCCGTCAGGCGCATGTTCAGGAAGCCCTCGCCACGCAGGGAGTTGAGCAGGAACCGGTTCTGTCCGACGGTCAGCAGGACGGCCATGGGGTCGGCCAGGGCAGACTTCACGCGCAGGCCGAGGACGACGTCCTGGAGATGACGGTCGTTCAGCGAGTAGATGGATTCGTCCGCCTTGCCGAACTTGGCGGCGAAGTGCTCTCGCGTGTGGGACCGTCCGCCGTCGCAGATCGCCAGGACGTGCTGGCCGGCCAGCGCGTCCTGCTGCTCTTCGACGCCGAACCGGGCGGGAACGAGCCTGATGCGGCCCCGCTTCTCGTTCGCCACCTCCAGGAGCCGGTCCTCGATGTAGGCGATGCGCATGTTGCGCGGGTGGTGATCGCCGATGGAGTCGGGCCCCGAGGGCCACATCTCGGTGTAGCTGTCCGGGTCGAAGAGCCGGCCCTGCACCTCCTCGGGCAGGCTGAGGTACTGGCGGCTCTGTACGGTCACCACCTGCTGGCGCCGCACGTTGCCCTGGCTCTCGTCCTTCCAGACGATCCTGCGGCCCTGCTTGCGCCACCGGCCGTCGTAGACGGTGATCTCCACCTGGGCGCCGAGGAAGTGCTCCAGCAGCAGGGCGAGCGACAGACCGACGGGGCCTCCGCCCGCGACGGTGACCCGCAGCACCGGCCCCCTGTCCACCTCCTCGTCGCCGTGCGTCAGCGACCTGGGCAGGGAGAGCGCCATGATCGTCTCCATGGCGTCCGCGACCTCGAAGCGGAACTCCTGGTCGCCGATGGTGATGTCGTCCCCCGGCTTGAGGAGCCGGAAGTCGATCTCCTCACCGTTGACGAGCGTGCCGTTGCTGCTGCCGCAGTCGTGCAGGACGTAGCCCTGGGTGTCGTCCAGGACGATTTCCGCGTGGAAGCGCGAGACGCTCAGGCTGGAGACGACGACGGTGTTCTCGGGATTGCGTCCGAACGTGACCCGGGTGCCGATCACCGGTATCCGTTCTCCGGCCAGCGGTCCTTCGCGTCCAACAAGCACCGGCGCCACGGGACTTCCTCCCCAGGTTGACGACATTGCCGCTGCCGCGGTGCCGCCCGTACGCACCTCGTGGCGGGCGTGACCGGGCGGCGCGCGACGGGTAGGGCGGAGCGACATTCACTCGACGTACGGGAACGGTGAACGGTTCGGTCCGACGACGGCGTAGAGCCGCTTGATCGGTACGGATGCCCCATCATGCCCGATTCCGGAGCGTTTCGGGAGAGGCCGTCCGGCGCCGGTGGAACGGGCCCCAGGGCTTCCGGGCGACGCCGACGTACAGCGGGATCCGCTCGTGCCGATCCCGTCGGCACCTGTTCCTGTGTCTGTCACTTCGGTCCTCCGCCGTCACGGGCGTGGTCGTGGGAACTGGCCGGGTGGCGGTCGGGCACCGTGGTGGGGGGCATACGTGTCAGCCGACGAGGAAGTCCGCCCGCCCCTCCTTGGCGCCGCCGACGAACTCGGCGATGACCGACGAGGTACAGATGAGGGCGGGGCCGTCCGGGTCCATCGCCTGCCTGACCGCCACGATGCCGCCGCCGAGTTCTTTGATCTCGACGCAGCCGTCGTCGCCGCCGGCGCTCCAGGGCTTGCTCCACCCGTGGGCTCCCAGCTCTTCGGCTGCGTTCACGGCGTGCTTCATCGTCTCTGTCTCCTTGCGGACGTCCACCGGGGATTGCCCGGTACGTCGTGTGGGTGGGGCGTGGCACTCGTCCGGCCGGACACCGCGCGGTTCGGGCCGACTTCGTCGGGGCGCGGCGGAACTCCTCGTGGTCCGGGGCGACTTGTTCGCGGTCCTGGCCTTACCGGCACGGTCGAGGTCGGTCATGCCGACGGTGTCCGGGGCGTCCTGGAGCGGAAGGCGGGACGGGGACCCGGGCACTTCCGGGTTCGGCGGAACGACGGCACGGCCACAACTCACCTGTAAGACATGGAAGTTCGGCTGCACGTCCGTCACCGCCGACGCGGCCGTACGCCCGGCACCGCATCGCGAACGGTCGGAGCAGACCGCGGTGCGCTCACGTCTCACGCCTCATCGACCCCCTGGACGCCGAGCAGTCTGCCATGACCCTGCCCCTCACCGACAGGTCTGATGATCCCCGTGCCGCCGCGCACCGGCCCGGGCTCCCCGCGCGCCCCCGTGGCCCCGGGGCACGGCCGCCACCCGGCGGCAAGAGCCTCCACCCGTACCGAAGCGGGCACCCTCCGGCGGGACCGGCCGGCGCCTCAGGGACGGCCGGCGCCACGGATCCGGTCTACCGTGACCCGCGTGGAAGAGCCGCGAACCGGTTACCGCTATGTCGGGCCCGGTGAACTCCGAGGTCTTGTCCGGCCGGACGGGGAGGGCGCGCGCATCCGTTCCGCGGCGGACTTCACGCGGTGGGTGTCCGCCCGCGACGCCGGGGAGCGGGCCGAGCCCTTCACCTTCGTGGTCGACGTCGAGGGCGTACTGCGCCTGGCGCCGCGCCGCAGCGAGCACGTGGTGTGCGCGGGCGGAGAAGCGGTCCTAGGGCCTGTCGTCAAATTCCCGCCTGCCTCGCGACGCCTGGCACTCCCCCTAGCTCTTCGAGCAGGGGGGACCCCCACTCGCCGCACCGGGCGAAAGCCCCAGTACGTCCAGTACGAGGACTTCCGCCCGGCACTCCCCCAGCCTTCGGCCGGGGGGACCCCCAGAGCACGCTCCCCCGAGCTCTCGGCTCCGCTCGAGCAGGGGGGACCCCCATGACGCCGCGAGGCCGCCCTTCGGGCGACGACGGGAATTTGACGACAGGCCCTAGGCGCGGGGGAGATGAGCTTCCGCGAGGAGTGCGGGCGCTGGGCCGTCCACGAGGTCAGCAACCAGTCGACCGGATACTGCCCGGACGTCGGTTCGTGGGCGGTCGTCGCCGGTGCTCTGGGCCGGGCCGGGTTCGAGTGTCCCGACGGGTTCACGCACGAGGTGGTGTTCCGACGCTGCGTGTCCTGCCGACAGGTCAATGTCGTGCGCGAGGACCACTTCGTCTGCGTGTTCTGCGACGAGGACCTGCCGGCCGGCTGGAACGTCGACTGAGATGCCCGCCGGACCGTTTCCGCCTCAGGCGGTCCGGAGCCTCCGGTGATCCGGGGCCGTCGACCGTTTCCGCCTCCGGCGAGCCGGGGCCGCCGGGCCGTGCGGCGAAAGAAACGTATCCCTCGGAGATGAAGCTCGTTGAAGTGGTCAGCGCGCAAACGCCCCCGACGGATGCGCGACACGTGAGGGCCCGAATCCCTGCCCGGTCTCGGGCCCTCACAACCCTCCCCCATGTCCCTCCCCCACCTCCTTCCCCTCTCGGGGTTCCTGCCCGCCCGGACGGGCCGAGGACCCGTCCGGGCGGGACATGCCATGATCCGGACCCATGAGGACACCGAATCCGTCCATGGTCCGGGCCGCCGCCCGCAACAACGCCGAGTGGTGCGCGGCGATGAGCCGGTCACACGGCGTGGGGGGCGGGTTCACGGAGCAGGCGTGGGTCTCGTCGGCCCGTACCCCGCCGTACTACCCGGAGGCGGTGACACTGGTGCCCGGTGCCGACCCCGCCGCGCTGCCGGCCCTGATCGACACCACCGCACCCGGCGCTTCCGTCAAGGACAGCTTCGCCGACCTCGACCTGACCGGGGCCGGCTTCCGGGTCCTGTTCGAAGCGCAGTGGATCCACCGCCCGGCGCACGAGCCCGCCGGAGCCCCGGCCCTCGCCTGGAACGTGGCGGACACCCCGGACTCGTTGCGGGACTGGGCGCTGGCCCGGGACGACGGGAACGGCGACGCGGACCTGTTCCGTCCCGAGCTGCTCGGCGACCCGGCCGTTCTCGTGCTCGCCGGGCGCTCGGCCGGGGGCCGGGTGGCCGCCGGAGCGGTGGCAAGCCTCGGCGGCCGGGCGGTCGGAGTCTCCAACGTCTTCGTACGCGACGGTGACCCCGGAACGGCCTGGCCGGATGTTCTGCACACGGTCCACTCGCTGTTCCCCGCCCTGCCCGTGGTCGGCTACGAGCAGGGCGACGACCTGGCCGCCGCCCTGCGTCACGGCTTCGAACCCGTCGGCCCGCTGCGGGTCTGGATCCACCCGGGACAGGACTGAGACCCGGGACGCCGGTTCAGCGCCGCGGAGCCCGGCTCTCCAGCCGCTGCGCCGCGCGGTCCCCGCGTCGTCCCACGGGCTCGACCCCCCATGCCGCGCCCAGACCTGTCGGCGGCATGTCCACGTAGACCGACTCGTACGAACCCGCCGGGACGATGTACGTCTCGTGCCAGACCCCCACGCTGCCCTTGCTGTTCCGCAGGCGGCGGTTGAACGCCGCCCACGCGGGATGGTGCTCCCCGGACCGGTCGGACGCGTAGGCGAGCAGCTTCTCGCGCGACTCCCAGTACTGCGCGATGGTGAACACACGTGGACCGCCGCCCAGTCCCCGGTGGCCCAGCAGTCCGCTGTCGCCGTCCCGTGAGAGTTCCCTGAGCATGCGCGGCATCGCCTTCAGGGCCGGGAACCAGTGGCGGACGGCCCTCCAGCGGTTGATCCGCATGCCGATGAGGAAGACGACGACGTCGCCCTCGGCGGCGGCCGTGACCCGTTGCCCGGAGGTCTGTGCATTACCCATGGGATTCCCCGCTCCCCTGTTGGACAGTGACACTATCCATGCTTGGATAGTGCCACTGTCCGAGGAAAGGTGCAACAGGATGCGGCTGGCGGAGCTGAGCGAGCGCAGCGGTGTGTCGACCGCCACGATCAAGTACTACCTGCGCGAAGAACTCCTCCAGCCGGGCCGCCGGATCTCCGCGACCCAGGCCGAGTACGGGGAGGACCACCTGCGCCGGCTGCGTCTCGTGCGGGCGCTGATCCAGATCGGCGGGGTGTCGGTGGCCGACGCGCGCGGGGTGATCGCCGCCGCGGAGGACGAGTCTCTGGACCACCATCTGCGGCTGGGCGCGGCGACCCGGGCACTGCCCTGCGCCGAGAAGCCCGACGAGGACGATCCGGCGGTGGCGACCGCCTGCCGCTCGGTGGAGGCGCTGCTGGAGCGACTGGGGTGGTCCTGCAACTCCGATGTGGACATGCTCAACCCCGCCCACCGGCGGCTGATCGACTCGGTCGCCGCGCTGGTCCGGCTCGGCTACCCCTGCGACACCGAGCAGTTGCTGCCGTACGGGCGGCTGGCGGCGCAACTGGCGGTCACCGACCTGGACCTGGTCGAGGAACAGCCGACCCCGGCCCAGCAGATCGAGGCGGCCGTCGCGCTCACGGTGCTGTACGAACCGGTGCTGCTGAACCTGCGGCGCATGGCCCACGCGGAGGAATCGGCCCGGCGGTTCTGAGGCCGCTCGGCCGACTCGGCCCGCTCGGCGGGAAACGCCGCCGGGACCCGGCCGGCCCTTGCGCGCGGGCTCGGTCCGCCAGGTCCCGGCGGTTTCGGGGCGGTCGTACGTCGTCACGTCACGGCACGGCGCGGGCGAGGTCCGTCCGGGCGTGCGCGCCGCGTCGACGGCGGCCGCGTCGCGATCAGTTCAGCTTGCGGCACAACAGCGCGGCCGGGCCCTGCGCCGCACCGAAGCGGGTGGTGAAGGCGATTCCGGCCGCGTACTCGTCATCGGCGCACTGGCCCTTGTAGTCGCCGTTCGCGAAGTCTCCTCCGGCCGCGCCCGCGGGCCGGTTGTCGGAGCGGTCGAACCACACGGTTCGCCCGGCGCCCGCCAGCGAGGTCGCCGCCGGAACGCAGAGGGCCGCGGACGTACGGCCACCGCGGCGGCTGTAGCCGATGAGGAAGTTCCCCGCAGGGCACTGCAACTTGGTGTAGCCGGAGGCCCAGTCGCCGCCCGCGGGTACGTGGCGCTCGTCGGTGACGACCGTCTGGGTGGCGGCCGTTGAGCGGAGGTCGCCGGTGGAGACGTCGGTGCACAGCGCGCGGACACCTTTGTGACCGAGTCCGATCAGCCGTTCGCCGTCGGGGCAGACCGCCTTGGACGCACCCGGGTTCCAGTCGCCGCCCGCGCGCACCCGCAGGGACTGCACGTGGTCGCCGTGATCGGTGGCGAGCATGTGCCGACTCGGGACCGGGGCGACGGACCCGGTGCGGCTCGGCGCGGTCATGAGCCGGTTCCACGCGGTACCGCGCCAGTCCGACTGGTCGAGGATTCCGTACCGGTTGCCGGAGGTGTCGTAGCGCAGCAGGGACCAGTCGTCGTGGCCTTCCCAGCCGACGAGCGGCCAGTAGGCGAAGTCGGCGTCGTGGTCGGCGAAGTAGTCGGTGATGTTGCCGAACCAGGTCCGGGCCGCCGCTCCGGTCTCACCGGAGCCGATGCCGAACTCGCTGATCCACACGGGAGCGGTGAAGTGCTGGTTCGCCTCGGAGGAGACGAAGAACGCCTGGTCGTTCAGGACTTGGTGGAGCTGGTCGCGGGTGAGGTCCTGGTAGCGGGGGTCGTGGGTCTCGCCGATCCCGGTCGCCCCGCTGTGGTTGGGGCCGGTGTATCCGTAGAAGTGGGCGGAGTACACCAGCTTGTGAGAGGCGACGAGGGTGTGCGAGAGGTTCCGCGCGGGGGTGAGGGTGGGGCGGCCGTGCGCGAACCCGTCGACCGGGATACCGGTCCAGTTGATCCCCTCGATGACGACGAGGAGGTTCGGATTGGCCTCGGAGAGGATGCGGTCCCCGGCGAGCTGGGCGGCCGCGTACCAGTCGTGGGCGTCGCCCAGGCCCCAGTTGGGGTCGTCCAGCACGTCGCGGCGTACCTCGTTGTAGAGGTCGGCGCCCACCACTCGCGGGTCACCGGCGTAACGGCGGGCCATGAAGACCCAGTCGTCCGCCCACTGCTGGGTGGACTGGCTGCTGTTCCAGCGCTCGTTGCCGTCGACGCCGCAGCACCAGCGCGAGGTATTGGTGTGGTTGTTGAGAATGACGGCGAACCCGCTCCCGGTGAGGGCGGCGACCACGGCGTCGTAGACCTGGAGGGGCGTCTTGCCCCGCAGTCCCGGGTTGGCCGCGACGGCGGAGTCCGGCACCGGGGTCGTCGAACGGATCATCTCGTTGGAGAAGGGCAGCCGGATGCTGTTGATGCCCAGCTGGTGGAAGTCGTCGAGCAGTTGGGGCAGCGAAGCGCGGTCCAGGCCGAGGGGGATGCCGTGGGAGTCCTGGCCGGCGTGGTGGTTGGCCGGGTCGTCCTTGCCGCCGCTGCCCGTCCAGGAGCCCTGGGCGCCGTCCCAGTTGGCCGACTTCAGCCGGAAACGGTTGCCGTCGGCGTCCACGACGTACCGTCCGCGGGTGGAGAGCGGCGCCTTCCACGTCTCGGCCGCCGGAGCCGCGGTCGTCGCTTCCCGCGCGCCGTCCGCGGGACCCGCGGTGGCGGCGACCGCCCCGGGAGCCGTGGCCAGCAGGAGCAGGGAAACTGCCGCTAATGTCAGGTACTTGCCAAACTTGAGGGTGGGCATCGGACCTCTGTGAGGGGTGTGGGTACGGGGACGTGCGGGTCTGTGTCCACCGGCCCCGGAAAGCAGGGCCGGCCGCCGTGTCGTGGCGTGACGAGGCGGGCCGGGTTCATGTCCGTGGCGGCGGCGGGGGGGGGCCCCCGGGGCGGCCCCCCCCCCCCCCACCCGCCCAA
>NZ_JBHYPZ010000062.1:0-768 GCF_042746485.1 Streptomyces sp. NPDC058751
CACCACCCCCACGCCACCCCCCACACCACCACCCACACCACCACCCACACCACCACCCACATCACCGGCCACCAACAAAACACCACCATCTTCACCGCCACCATCACCACCACACCCCAATAACCCCCCACCCCCAACCCCCCACCCCGCACCCCACAGCCCGGACACCAACCCCAACACCACCCAGCGTTAGGTCGTGGAACGTGCCTCGCCCACCTGCACTGGTTCCGTCGTCTGCCCGTCCACCGGGAAATCCGCGACGACATCCACGAAGGCTTCCTCGCCCCCGGATGCGCACTCATCTGCCGACGGCGCCTGAACTTATTGCCAGTAGCTTCTTGACCGCGGTGTCGTGACGACCTGGTTCGGCCATGTCTGCCGCACCCGACCGAGTTGCTCTCGCAGGCTGTCCAACCAGCCGTCTCCCGGGTCCAGAACGACGCGGATCGAAACGCCGGACTCAGCGCTGTCGTCCACCGTGACGATGGGGCGGGGCATCGAGAACTGCCTGTCGATCGCCATCCGGATCTCGGTCTCGCCCATGACCGGCCAGCGGATGACCTGCCCGCTGGAGAGCTCGTCCAAAGCCGTCGACCAGTCGTCCATGGCTTCCGGTGACAGCAGCCGCGTCGGGCCATCCGTGCGGAGGGTTCCCTGCACGACAGCGCCGCCAAGCGGGGAACCCCCACGCCGCAGGGGCGGTATGTGGTTATGTGTAAGAAATAACACGACCACAACACCACAACACACACGGAATAGGGAGTGGGG
>NZ_JBHYPZ010000062.1:778-50560 GCF_042746485.1 Streptomyces sp. NPDC058751
CGCGGTAGGGGTGTAGGTCGGGGGGGGCTGCCGCGGGGGGGTCGCTCTGTTTCACTGGGGGGGGGTCCCCCCCGGGGGGGGGGGCAGGGGGGGGGGTGGGTCCCCGCCCCCCCCGCGCGGTGGGCCTGCCAACCCTCCGGCGGAGTGTCTCGTTTGACCTCAGGTCCACCGCTTCGAACCGTAGACCAAGGAAGCGATATGT
Source organism: Streptomyces sp. NPDC058751 (assembly GCF_042746485.1). Classification (NCBI taxonomy): domain Bacteria; kingdom Bacillati; phylum Actinomycetota; class Actinomycetes; order Kitasatosporales; family Streptomycetaceae; genus Streptomyces; species Streptomyces sp. NPDC058751. Next base: position 981 of record NZ_JBHYPZ010000062.1, read on the forward strand.
CGGAGACCCCGTCCATCCTCACCGCCCCTCTTCCACCGCTTTCCGCCCAGGCAGCACGCCTCATCGAGCTTGGCGTGCACGAACTCGCGGGGATTCCCGCAGACGACCTGCACGCCTTCGCCGAAAGCGCCGACTGTGAAGAGGGCGACGCCCTGCTCGCCGTCCTCCCCGGTCGCGCCCCTGCTTCCACCCTCGCGCCGTTGCTTGACCGTGCCGGTAAGCAAGGCTTCGTTGTCACCGACATGACTGACGTCGACCGCTTCACCCCCTGTGCCGTTGAACTGCCCGACGCTCCTCTTTACCTCGTCACAGGCCTCGACCGCGGTGACCACCTGGCCAACTGGAGCCCTGACGAAGCACTGCCCGCTCTCGCCAAGGAGAGCCGCACCCCGCTGCTGCTCACCGAAGGCATCCACTGGATTCTCCAGCAGCCGGCGATCCTCGAGCGCAACCGCTGCTTCATGACCATCGGCTCCCGGCTGCGCAAGGACAACGGCGCCCTGGACGCCCGCACACCGGCGATCTGGATCAGCAACGGCACGGGACGAGACGGCCGCGAGCGACGCAACGCCCCGAAAGTCGGCTGGTGCTGGTGGGGCAACCGTCACACCTGGCTGGGTTTCGCCTCCGCCATGGACCGCAGGATCTAGCAGCACGTCATAAGACCCCAGGCCAGAAACCGTCCGGACGATCATATGACTGCCCCCTGGCTGGGTAACTGACATGAGTATGGGACGGGGTGATCTGGCGGATGCCGCGTGGCAGCGACTACGACCGTTCCTGCCGGTCGGCAGTGGACGTTGCCTCCTTGCTCAGCCTGCCCGCGCGATCGGTCAGCTTGCCGCTTCTTCTCGGCGATGTGCCGCAGGCTCTCCTGCAGAGCGGCGACCTCGCCCGGCCACCGGATCCGATGGGCCTCTTCAAGTCGTCGACAAGTGTTCGCCTCGATCTTCATCAGCCACGGGGCCTGGGCCGAGTCGAGTCGAGTCGAGTCGAGTCGAGTCGAGTCGAGTCGAAGCATCGGACAGCGGACGCACGCTGCCCTGCCCTGAACTACCGCTTGGATATCGCCGAATGAGCTGTCGAGCTCAGCCATGCCGGTAGGCGGTCGGGCACGGGCCCTACGACTCTCAGTACATCTTCCCGATCTCCCATGCTCGCGCCCGCTCTCCGGCGTTCTCCGGGTGGATTCGCTCGGCCAGGCACTGCCGGTGGGAGATGACGGTGTGGCTTCCTGGGCCGTCGTTGCTCCGCGAGTCCAGGACGAGGGCGTCTCCACCTGGGCTCAACGTGATCCGTTCACCACAGAAGTCGCAGCGCCAGGCCAGCGACTCCAGGTCGGCAGGCCGGATGCTGAGCCGCACTGACACCGGCGGACGCCAGCACTGTATCTGCTCGATCACCGCATCGATCTGCGAACCGACGGGTGGAAAGAGCGCGAGCAGTTCGGCATGGCTGCTCGTGGTCCGGGAGAACTGCTGGATCATGTCGATGGAGGCCGACAGACCGGCGTTCTCGTAACCGACGATCTCGACAACCACACCCCACGGGTGATGGCTGAGGACCCTGGCCTGAACCTTCTGGCCAGGCATGAGCGCCAGACTCTCCGTCTCGAACCTTTCCATGAACCCCTTCCCCGTCCTTATAGTCGCAGGCCTTGCGCTGTGGTTGCTCGAAGACGTCCCAGGTCACTTGGTCTGTTCTTCGTGGTCCGGGCTCAGACGCCCTGCTTCCGCGCCGTCAGCTGGAAGAGCCGAGCGGTGTGCATGTAGGGCGGACGCGCGGTCGTGGCGAGTTCCAGTTGCTCGAGGTCGGCGTAGAACGCCGGGTCGTACTTTCGCGCGTCGTCGGTGATGTAGTCGCAGAAGCTGCGGATGCCGTAGTGCTGTACGTCCTGGCAGCCGAGGCTCCGCAGGACAGGGATGATCTCTTCGGCCGTGTGGAGTGTCACCGCCGAGTCGAACGTCTGGGCCCGGGACCGGTCCGTGCCGAGCGCGGCCAGCGCGGCGGCGGGGTCGGTCTCGCGAACGGCGATGTTCAAGGCTGCCGAGTGACGGTTGATCGCCATCATCGAGAACAGCCCGCCGGACTTCAGCGGGGCGAGGGCCGTGGCGAGGACGCCCGGCACGTCGTCCACGTACTGGAGAAGGTTGTGGCACAGGACCACGTCGAACGCTCCATCGGCGATATCGGCGGGCAGAGCGGTCACGTCGGCGTGCACGCATGTGATCAGCTCCGTCAGGCCGGCCGTCGAGGCCCGCTCGGTCGCGGCGGCGAGCATGGCGGGTGCGTGGTCGACGATGGTGACGTGATGTCCGCGGGCGGCCAGGCGCATCGCGTCACCGCCGTCGCCTCCGGCGAGGTCGAGTATCCGCAACGGACCGTCGCCCAGGTCGTCGAGATGACGGGCGAGGTTCGCCTCGGCGATCGCGTACCGCAGACGGCCCCAGGGGGCGTCCTGCCATTCCTGCCAGGTGGTCATCGCGCTGTTGAACTTCTCGGGAGCTCCAGGCATCCGGCGACGATAACCGAGTGACGTCGCCCGCGTTCCCGCCGGCCGACGACACCGTGAGCGGGGCGTTCTCGCTCGGTGACGAGGTCCGCGGGGTGACCGTCCGCCACACGGATCTCGAGGACCAGGAGCAGAGGCACACCTTCGAACGCTCCTGGGCGGAGCGAGATCCCGGCATGGAGCTGGTGCGGCCGGCGTACGAGCGGTGTGGTCCGGGCCGTCCCACGGCCGCCTACGTCCATGAGGCAACCGCCGCGACGGTCTCGTCGAGGGTGCGGATCAGCGGCCGTAAGAGCCCCGTCAAGGCCGGATGCGCCGCCGTAAGGGAGCCGTCAACGGCGGCCGGATCCGGTCACGGCGGCGGTTTCCTCTAACTGTCCGATCAACCGAACCTCACTTCAGGAGTTCGCGATGGCCGATCTGGCCTTCGTCGTCACCGTGCTCGCGGGTTTCGCGCTGGTGGCCCTTGTCGCCAAGGGGGTGACGAAGCTGTGACCGCCGAGAACGTCGTCGGCCTGATCGTGGCCGTCGCCCTGCTGGGTTATCTCGTCCTCGCCCTGGTTTTCCCGGAGAGGTTCTGACGGTGACATCAGCTTCTGTCGCAGCGGACGGCATGAGCCCTGTCCTCGCCGGCGTCCTCCAGTTGCTCGCCCTCACAGGCGCGCTGGCGCTTGCCTACATCCCCGTCGGCAATTACATGGCCCGGGTCTACTCCTCCACCAGGCACCTCAGGGCGGAGAAGTGGATCTACAAGGGCATCGGTGCCGATCCCGACGCGGAGATGACCTGGCCCGCCTATCTGCGCGGTGTCCTGGCCTTCTCCGCGGTCAGCGTCCTGTTCCTGTATCTGCTCCAGCGGCTGCAGGGCGTGCTGCCGGGGTCGTTGCACTTCGACTCGGTCGACCCGGCACAGTCGTTCAACACGGCCGTGTCGTTCGTGACGAACACCAACTGGCAGTCGTACTACGGCGAGCAGACCATGGGCCACGTCGTGCAGACCGCCGGTCTGGCCGTGCAGAACTTCGTCTCCGCGGCCGTCGGCATGGCGGTCGCGGTGGCGCTGGTACGGGGCTTTGCACGGTCGCGCACCGGTGAGCTGGGCAACTTCTGGACCGACCTGGTGCGCGGAACGCTGCGCATCCTGCTTCCGGGTGCCGCGATCGCCGCGGTGGTCCTCGTCGCCTGCGGGGCGATCCAGAACTTCTCCGGCATTCACGAGGTCGGACAGTTCACTGGTGGCTCGCAGCAGTGGAACGGCGGCGCGGTCGCCTCCCAGGAGGCCATCAAGGAGCTCGGCACCAACGGCGGCGGCTACTTCAACGCCAACAGCGCCCACCCCTTCGAGAACCCGACCCCGTTCACCAACCTCTTCGAGATCTTCCTGATCCTGGTGATCCCGTTCTCACTGACCCGGACCTTCGGCGTGATGGTCGGCTCGGTGAAGCAGGGCTACGCGATCCTCGCCACGATGGCCACCATCTGGATCGGCTTCACCGCGCTGATGATGTGGACCGAGTTCGCCCACCACGGTCCCGCGCTGCAGGCCGCGGGCGCCGCGATGGAGGGCAAGGAGACCCGCTTCGGTGTCGGCGCCTCGTCGATCTTCGCCGTGGCGACGACACTCACCTCGACCGGCGCGGTGGACTCCTTCCACTCCTCGTTCACCGGGCTCGGCGGCGGCATCACCCTGCTGGGCATGCAGCTCGGCGAGATCGCGCCCGGCGGCACCGGGTCCGGTCTCTACGGCATGCTGATCATGGCGGTCATCGCGGTGTTCATCGCCGGTCTGATGGTCGGCCGCACCCCCGAGTACCTGGGCAAGAAGATCGGCGGCCGCGAGATGAAGCTCGCCGCCTGCTACATCCTCATCACCCCCGCCTTGGTGCTGGTCCTCACCGCCGCCTCCATGGCGCTGCCGACCCCGCCGCACTCGATGCTCAACTCCGGCGCGCACGGATTCTCCGAGGTGCTGTACGCCTTCACCTCGGCGGCCAACAACAACGGCTCGGCCTTCGCCGGTCTGAACGCGAACACCGACTGGTACAACACGACGACCGGGCTCGCGATGCTGCTCGGCCGTTTCCTGCCGATGATCTTCGTGCTGGCGCTGGCCGGCTCGCTCGCCGGACAGCAGCCGGTCCCGGTGACGGCCGGCACCCTGCGCACCGAGAAACCGCTGTTCACCGGTCTGCTGGTGGGCGCGATCCTGATCATCACCGGTCTGACCTACTTCCCGGCCCTCGCCCTGGGCCCGCTGGCCGAGGGGCTGGCGTGATGACGACCCGCACAGAGAACCCAGAGGACTCCATGTCCGCAACCACACCCACCATGGCGCCGCACCGCGACGTCCTCACCGGGCACAAGCCGGCCGAGGGCCGTGTCGGAGCGGGCCTGTTCGACCCCAAGCAGCTCATCAGGTCCGTACCGGAGGCGTTCCGCAAGCTCGATCCGCGGGTGATGGTCAAGGCGCCTGTGATGTTCGTGGTGTGGATCGGCTCGGTCCTGACCACCGTGTTCTCCTTCCAGCACCCGGGTGACTGGTTCGGCTGGACGATCAGCGCCTGGCTGTGGCTCACCGTCGTCTTCGCCAACCTGGCGGAGGCGGTGGCCGAAGGGCGCGGCAAGGCGCAGGCGGACACCCTGCGCAGGGCCAAGACCGACACGGTCGCCCGCCGCCTGCTGGAGGACGGCGCCGGTTCCGAGGAACAGGTGCCGGGCACCGCGCTGACGATCGGCGACCTGGTCGTCTGCGAGGCCGGTGACATCATCCCCGGCGACGGTGACGTCGTCGAGGGCGTGGCCTCGGTGGACGAGTCGGCCATCACCGGTGAGTCGGCCCCGGTCATCCGGGAGTCCGGCGGCGACCGCTCCGCCGTCACCGGCGGCACGAAGGTGCTCTCCGACCGGATCGTCGTCAAGATCACGACGAAGCCCGGTGAGACCTTCATCGACCGGATGATCAACCTGGTCGAGGGCGCGGCCCGGCAGAAGACACCCAACGAGATCGCGCTCAACATCCTTCTCGCGTCCCTGACGATCGTCTTCCTGCTGGCCTGCGCCACACTGCCGCCGCTCGCGGACTACGCGGGCACCCACCTCACGATGGTCGTGCTGGTGGCCCTGCTGGTCTGTCTGATCCCGACCACCATCGGCGCCCTGCTCTCCGCGATCGGCATCGCCGGCATGGACCGGCTGGTGCAGCGCAACGTGCTCGCCATGTCCGGACGGGCGGTCGAGGCCGCCGGGGACGTCTCGACGCTGCTGCTGGACAAGACCGGCACCATCACGCTCGGCAACCGGCAGGCGTCCGAGTTCGTCCCGGTGACGGGGACGACCGAGGCCGAGGCCGCCGACGCCGCCCAGCTCTCCTCCCTGGCCGACGAGACGCCCGAGGGCCGCTCCGTCGTCGTCCTGGCGAAGGAGAAGTACGGACTGCGCGAACGCCACCAGGGCGAGCTCACGGGCGCCGAGTGGGTCGCCTTCACCGCCCAGACCCGTATGTCGGGCGTCGACGTCGGTGGACGGAAGATCCGCAAGGGCGCCACCGCCTCGGTCGTCGCCTGGGTCGAGGAGCAGGGCGGGACGGTCTCCGAGGACGCGGACGGCATCGCGGGCGGCATCTCCGCAGCCGGCGGCACCCCGCTGCTCGTCGCCGTGTCCGACGCACGCGGTGCACGGATCCTCGGTGTCATCCACCTCAAGGACGTCGTCAAGGACGGCATGCGCGAGCGGTTCGACGAGCTGCGCCGCATGGGCATCAAGACCGTCATGATCACGGGCGACAACCCGCTGACGGCCAAGGCGATCGCCGAGGAGGCGGGCGTCGACGACTTCCTCGCGGAGGCCACCCCCGAGGACAAGATGGCGCTCATCAAGCGGGAACAGGCAGGCGGCAAGCTCGTCGCGATGACCGGCGACGGCACCAACGACGCCCCCGCGCTCGCCCAGGCCGACGTCGGCGTGGCCATGAACACCGGGACCTCGGCCGCCAAGGAGGCCGGGAACATGGTCGACCTGGACTCCGACCCGACCAAGCTCATCGAGATCGTCGAGATCGGCAAGCAACTGCTCATCACCCGGGGCGCGCTGACCACGTTCTCCATCGCCAACGACGTCGCCAAGTACTTCGCGATCATCCCGGCGCTGTTCGCCGCGGTCTACCCCAGCCTGGACAAGCTCAACATCATGGACCTGTCCTCGCCCGACTCCGCGATCCTCTCCGCCGTCGTCTTCAACGCACTGATCATCATTGCGCTGGTCCCGCTGTCCCTGAAGGGTGTGCGCTACCGCCCGACGAGCGCCGACAGGATGCTCCGCCGCAACCTCGGGATCTACGGCCTCGGCGGGCTGGTCGTCCCGTTCGTCGGCATCAAGATCATCGACCTTCTCGTCTCCCTCGTTCCCTGGCTGTAACTCCTCGAAAGCGTGCTGACGCCATGAACAACTCCGTGACCAACACCGCCCGGCTGCTCGGGGCGGGCCTGCGCGCCCTCCTCATGCTGACCCTGGTGACCGGCGTCGTCTACCCGCTGGCCGTCACCGGCATCGCGCAAGGGCTGTTCGGGAACAAGGCGAACGGCTCCGAGATCAAGGCGGACGGCAGGGTGGTCGGCTCGTCCCTGATAGGGCAGTCGTACGACCTGCCGCCGAAGAAGGGCCAGGAGACACCCGACCCGGACCTGAAGTGGTTCCAGGGCCGCCCCGCGAACGGGCTCGGCACCAACAGCGTCAACACCCGGTACAAGCTGGTCCTTTCCGGCGCCACCAACCTCGCCGCCGACAGCAAGGACCTCGTCCGGCAGGTCGAGGACGCCAAGGCCGCCGTCGTCGAGGACAACTCGGTGCCCGGCCACGAGGTCAGGCCCTCGGACGTCCCCGCGGACGCGGTCGCCTCCTCCGGCTCCGGCCTGGACCCGGCCATCTCCCCTCGGTACGCCGAACTGCAGGTGCACCGGGTCGCCGCGAAGAACGGACTGCCGGTCGGCGCGGTGCGGAAGCTGGTCGAGGAGCGGACGCAGGGCCGCACCCTCGGCTTCATCGGCGAGCCGCGGGTGAACGTCCTGGAACTCAACATCGCGCTCAAGGAACTCGTGGCGAGGAATTGACCGCCTTGGAAGACATCCGCCACGAACATCGACGGTATCCCGGCCCCGGTGAACGTGCAGGTCGTCGTCGATGCCGACAGCCACACCTGCGCCATCGGCCTCGTAGGCGGCCGGCCGCCCTCCGGCGCAAGACCAAGATCGCTCCTTGGGGTTCGACCCAGCGGCATCACGGGTGGACCCTGCCTCTCGGCGTCATCTTGTATCGGCTCTTTGACACAAGATTCCGTCTACGGCATCTTGTACTAGTCACTTGATACAAGATGATCCGAGGGGACCTCTCCATGCTCGAAACCGCCCCGCTCCAACGCCGCTTCCTCGAGCACGCCGATCACTTCGCCCGCTGGTCGGGGCTGGCCGTCGGCATCATCACCGCGCAGGCGATCTCCACACTGGGGAACGTCGAATTCGAGCAGCGCGTCGTCTTCTGCATCACGGCCTTCGGCCTGTGCGCGGTGGCAGGCGTGCTTCTCGCCGACGCGCTGACCCTGGTCCCTCAGGACGTGGTACGCACCGCGAGTCTCGTCCCTCGTCTGGTCAGAAACCACGTACCACCACGCATGGGTCCCCTGATCGCCCTTCAGGGGATCTCACTCACCGCGCTGCTGGCGATCACGGCCGTCACGGCTTCCGTCGACCCCGACCGCGTCTTCAGCACGGGGAAGGTCGTAGCCGTCACCTGCAACGGGATGCGGACGACGCTCGGTCCCTGGCCCGGCCTGTACTACAGCCTTCCGATGTTCGGCGCGCTCGCCATAGCCACTCCGACCTGCGTGTGGGCCCTGCGCCGCATCGCCGACGGAGCAGGCGGGGAGCAGCAGCGTCGCGACCGTGCGTGGGCGGTGACCGGGGCCTGGGGCCTGCTGGTGTCGAGCCAGCAGTTGTACGCCGTACTGATGGTCTCCGTCTCACTGACGGACACGGGCTGTGCCGGTGCGATGGGCGCACTCACCTTCTGGGTGTTCTACCCTCTGGCACTGCTGAACCTGTTCACCGTCGTCTGGTCCCTGGTCACCCTCGTGACCCCGAGGGCCGTGAGCGACGACGGGGCCGAGGAGTTCCCCGACCATGAATGATCCCGCCGTCCGCGTCGACACCACCAGTCAGGTGCCCCCGTACGCTCAGATCCGCGCCCAGCTCGGCGCGCTGATCCTCACCGGACGGCTGGCCGAGGGGGACCGGCTGCCGACCGTGCGCCAGTTGGCCACGGACCTCGGTCTCGCCCCAGGAACCGTGGCCCGCGCCTACCGTGAGCTGGAAGCCGCAGAGCTGATCCGCACCCGCCGCGGGGCGGGTTCCCGGGTCGCGGCACTCCCGGCCGGCCCGGCCCGGCCCCACCCCTCCCAACTCACCACCCTCGCACGCGACTTCACGTCGGCCGCCCGTGCGCTGGGCGCCGACACCGAAGCCATCCTGACCGCCGTCCGCGAAGCCCTGGACCCGAACCGTCCCTAGTACTCCCCAGGTGGTGCCCCACGGCCCGGTCCGGGTCGGAGAGAAGGTCCCCAAGGTGATTCCGTCGCTCGGAGAGCTGCCCGATCGTGATCGTTCTCGGTTCGTCGGGTACGTCGGGTACGTCGTGGAGTTCATCGCCCGACACGGGCCAGAAGCAGTCGTGCTCGAGCCTCAGCGCCCTGGCCGCACCGGTCGCGCGGGTCGGCCCGTCACTCGTAGCGGTACTTCAGCGAATCCGCCTCCGCCCGCTCGATGTCGGCGATCGTCAGCTCCGGCGTCCGCAGCTGGGCCAGCGTCACCTCGGCCGAGGCCGGCTGGGCGTCCGCCGGCGGCCACTGCTCCGGCTTCCAGGCTCCACTGCGCAGGAGCGACTTGGGGCAGTGCGGGTAGACCTCCTCGATCCCCAGCACCAGCGCACTGGCCGGGGGTTTGCCCACGGCGGTCAGCCGCGACAACAGCTCCGGGCGGGTGGAGACACAGGCCCGGCCGTTCACCCTGAGCGTCGTGGTGCGTCCCGGGATGACGAACAGCAGCCCGGCCCGTCCGGTGGCGACGACGTTCTGCAGGGTGTCCAGACGCTTGTTGCCGGTCGCGTCCGGTATCGCCACCGTCCGCGCGTCCAGGACGGCGACGAACCCGGCGGGACCGCCGCGCGGGGAAACGTCGCAGTTGCCCTCGGCGTCCGTGCTGGCGACCAGGACCAGCGACGAGCAGCCGATCAACCGTCGGGTCTGCTCGGTGAGTTCGGCCGTCTGCTTGCGTACGGCCGTGTCCTTGGGCAGTTCGTAGACCCGGCGCAACGCGTCCTGATCGGGCACGGCGTCGAGGCGGAGCGAGTCGAATGCACTGCTTGCAAGGGATGTGGTCATGCCGCCGACCCTAACGGGCCGTCCTGCGACTGATCTTGGTCGATGAGCGCGGGGACACGGAGACGGTCGTGCCTGCGGATCTCGTCGGCGGTCACACTCCGACGAAGCTCACCGTCTCCGTCATGTCCGCCCGCCCGGTACGCAGCCGGGGCACACCTTCCCTCTCGAATCCCACCGAGACACCGCAGAACAGCACGAGCCCGTCATCGGCTCCGACCGTCTGGCCGACGGTCCTGCGGTACATCGTCCACATCACCTGGGGACAGGTGTGCACCCCTTCCGCCCGCAGCAGCAGCATGACCGTCTGCAAGTACATCCCCGCATCCCCCCATTGCCCGGGACCCATCGTGCGGTCGAGGTAGCAGAACAGCACGACCGGCGCCCCGAACGCCCCCGAGTTCAAAGCGGCGATCTTCATGGGTCTGCCGGGGTCGTCACGCTCGATTCCCAGCGCTTCGTACCGCTGGGCGGCCGCGGCGGAGAAGCGGTCCAGATACGGCGAGGACAACTCGGCCGGATACATCGGATACTCCCGCTCGTCGCCCGGGTCTCCCGCGAGCGCCCTGGCCGTCGCACGCTTCTTCAGCTCGGCCAAGGGCTCGCCTGCCACGACATAGACATGCCACGGCTGGAGATTTCCGCTCGACGGAGCCCGCGCGGCAGCGGCCAGCACTCGTTCGAGAACCTCTTTGGGCACCGGCTCATCACTGAACGCCCGCACGGCCCGGCGGCTGTCCACGGCTTCGTACACATCCACGTGACTCTCGTCCTCTCGCTCGACGACAACCACCTCTCTACCCTCTTGAGCACGCGTCAGGGGAGTTCGCCGACGGGGCGGAGGGGCGACGCCGTGCCGTCGGCGCCCGGAGATGTCAGTAGCGCCAGGCGAAGGCGGCGCCCTCCCGCGGGTCACCCGGGCAGACGGCCTCGGCGACCCGGTGCGCGAAGCGCCGGTAGGCGGCCTCCTGCCCGGTGGTCAGCACCCGCGGGACCGGTTCGCCGACATCAGCCCGAACGGGCGCCGCGAGCAGCGGCCGCAGCAGGGCCAGGTCCTCCGGCGCGGGCTCGGGACGGAGCGTTTCCAGCAGGATCCGCAGGTGGCCGCACAGGCTGGAGGCGGTGGAGGGGCCGAGCGGGTAGGGGTGGTGTTCGGCGATCCGGTCCAGCAGCGCGGCGCCGTGCAGCCGCCCGGCGAGGGCCTGCGCCAGGCGGTCCAGCACGGCCGCGAGCGTGTCCAGGTCGCGCACCGCGAGCTCCACCAGGTACACGGGTATGTGTTCGCGTCCGTCGGGTCCGCGCAGGCCACTGCCCCGGGCGACCCGGTCGCGTTCCGACACGGCCTGCCGGTACACGCGGTCGCTCACCGATTCCGCGGGGTCCGTGCGTTCCACGGGTTCGGCGAAGTCGTCGGCGGGCTCGGGAACGTGGGTACGCAGCGCTTCGGGGAGGGCGGCGCGCAGCGCCTCCCACGCCGCCAGGGCCGCCACCGGGTCGATGCCGTCCGGCAGCCGCGCCGGATCCCGCTCGGCCGCGGCGGCGAGGGGGCGAGGAGCATGGAGTGCGCCCGGTGGAAGTCCCGGAGCCACGCGGGGTCGCCCGGCACGAGGCGCTCGCAGCGGACGGCCGCCGTGCCGGGAGTGTCTTCGCCGAGCGCCACAGGATCCTCCGGAGTCAGACGGTTTCAGGCAAGCGCGGACGGTCGTACGTACGGACCCGTCCGACGGCACCATCACCATATCGTCAAGATGACGATATGCGAGAGGTTTCCCTGGACCTCCCTGGTTCCGGCCCGGCTCGGCGGCAGCGGCCCGTCGTACGGCCTCCACGGCGGTCGGACTCCCGTTGCCCGGGTCAGGCGCCGACGTGTTCGGTGAGGCAGACGTACTGCGGGGGTTGCCGGCCGTCGAGGCTGCCGTAGTCCAGGACCGCGGGGTAGGTCAGACGGGTTCCGGGGTACAGGGCCGTGCAGTTCTGCTCGGTGTCGTAGAAGACGATCGCGTAGTCCCCCGACGCGTCCTGGGCACCGGCGGGGTCCACCAGGTCGGCGCCGCACTGGTAGCCGGGGGCGTTCATCAGCAGCACGCCGTCACGGGAGGTGTCGCTGCCGCTGCCGGTCCAGGCCACGCAGTAGAAGACTCCCGGGTCTCCGCCCGTGGACGGCTCGGAGATGATGTTGACCCTCTGCAGGACGGGCGGGCCACCGCACAGGCTGTCGATGTCCTTGACGTAGTACGGGGAACCGACGGCGCAGACCTTCTCCTTGGACTCGCAGACAGCGTCGCCCGTGGGGGTCTTGTAGGTGACCGGCAGGCACGTGGCGGACCCGGTCGCCGCCGGGGCCTTCTTCTCCTGACCGGCTTCCGGAGTGCCCGCCGCCCGGGAGGCGGTCGCCGCTTCCGGCGATGTGGTCACCGCCGCGGAACGCCGACCCGGGGATGCCGTGGCGGAGGCCGTCGTGCCCGCCCCGGCCCGCGTACCCCGCTGTCCGTCCCGGTCCTGTTCCACGATCAGGCGGACGCCGGCGGCGGCCACGGCGAACCCGGTCACGGCGGCCGCGGCAGTGAGCCAGAGGCGGCGGCGGGCGACCCTGCGCAGGGCCAGGCTCCAGGCCGGGTCGTCCTCGACGGCGGGCAGGCCCTCCCACCCGGCCGTCACCAGGTCACCCGCCAGGGTCGGCGCCTCGGCCCCGGGCTGGAGGACCTGCGTGCTCTGGACGGCGAGCAGTGCCGTGCACCGCCCGGCCAGCGCGGCGGCCGCGGGCCGCTCCTCCGGCGTTTTGGCCAGCGCGGACGTCACCAGGACCAGGAGGTCCTCGGGGACCCCGGCGAGGTCGGGGTCGGCGGACATCACCCGGGCCGCGACCGCGTCCGGCGCGCCGGTGCCGAACGGGAGGCGTCCGGTGGCGGCGTAGGCGATCAGTGCTCCCCAGGCGAAGACGTCCCCGGCCGGCCCCACGGCGCCGGTGCGGTAGCCCTCGGGGCTGATCCAGCCCGTGGTGCCGGTCATCACGCCGGTCCGGGTGACCGAGGTGCCGTCCAGGGCGTGGGCGATGCCGAAGTCCAGCACCCTCGGCCCGTCCGGGGCCAGGATGACGTTGCCCGGCTTCACGTCGCGGTGCACCACCCCGGCCTGGTGGACGGCCGCCAGCGCGGCCGCGGTCCCGACCGCCAGCGCGTACAGCCGGGCACCGGACAGGGGGCCGTGCTCGGCGATGTGCTCGCCGAGCGTGGGGCCGGGCACGTACGGGGTGGCCAGCCAGGGAACGGCAGCACCGGGGTCCGCGGCGAGCACCGGCACCAGACAGGGCCCCGTGATCCGCCGGGACACCTCGACCTCCCGCTTGAACCGGGCCCGGAACTCCTCGTCGCCGGCCTGCGCCGGGTGGACCACCTTGACCGCCACACGCCGCCCGCCCGGATCCAGGGCCGCATGGACCGTTCCCATACCGCCCGAACCCAGCCGGCCGATGACCCGGTACGGACCGATCCGGCCCGGATCACCGGGCCGCGCAGAACGAACACGCATGGACAACGACGCCCCCACAGACAAGAACACCCCGACCGCGCCGATCGGGCCCGCAACTGTCTCACGCGCCGTCCGGCCGCGACCGAGCGGTGCGGGACAGCCGGAACCCCCTCCCACGTCCTGCCGAAGAAGGGAAGGAACGCCCCGGAACCTCCGGTCCAGAACGCGTGCGCCCGTGCGTACGGCGCCAGGCGGACCGCCTACGCTCCATCACATGCGCAGCGTTCTCGTGTTCCCCGCAGGTGAGCGGACCGAGACCATCGCCTCGCTCGATCAGCACCTGCCCCAGCGGCGGAATCCATGGACTCTGGACGGCAACGGCCAGAGGGGTGTCGGCCGTCGGTTCGGATGCCCCGGGCAACAACACGAGTTGCCTCGGCGTCAGGTTCGTGCGCCGCCAAGAAGGCGGTCTCGGGCAGGTGGGTCCCCTCCGCACGACAGAAACCACATTCGAGATCATGAGGAGCTCCGGCGAGAGCTCCGGGCTCCGGAAGACGGTCCCGAGGTGAAGCGGCTCGGCGTCGTGGGTGAGGGGTTCTTCGAGTCGTCGGTCGATGCGGAGACGCCCAAGGAAGGCAGTGGGATCGCCGGGGCGGCCGGGTTGCGATGCATGCCGGAAGTGATTCCATGGAAGAAGGCGTCGGCGCACCGCGAATCCTCCGTCCCGAGAACCGCTCCCGGAACTCGCAAGGAGAACGCACCATGACGAGCGTCGTCCGCCACCCACCCGGCAAGGAGCGACCACGCGCCGCGCCGATGGCGACACTGGACGTCCGACGGGCGGGAACCCGGATCGGACAGGGTCTCGTGGGCCGCTGGCACAGCCTGACGATCCGTCTGGAAGCCCGCCGCGGGGCCACCCGGCCCAGGAAGTGGCGCCGGTACCTCTCCTACGCCAACGTCACCAGGACGATCTGGCTCGTCGCCGTGCTGGCACTGCTCGCCTGGGTCGGGGAGGGCCTGTACATCGTCATCTCACAGCAGACGACCGGCTTCGAGACCTGGCGGCAGGGCAACGACGGGTTCGACACCGTCTTCAAGTTCGTCGGTCCGATCCTCGCCGCCTCGATCGCCGCCACGCTCTTCCTGTTCTGGTGGTACCGCTGGACCAAACGACGCTACCTGACCAAAGCACTGAGGGATCCCCACAAGTTGGTGCCCACCGCAGGGCACGACACCGCCGAGATCGTGGGCCGCGAGGAGATCGCCCAGGTCATCGCCGAACGGCTGCGGGAGCGTGCCACCCGTCGGCCTTATCTCCTCGTCGGCGGCGTCGGAGCCGGGAAGACCGCCGTCCTCGTACGGCTCACCGAACTCCTGGCCCGCCAGAACGCCGTACCGGTGCCGATCCGGCTGAGGGACGCGGCCGACGGGTCCGACCTGAACTTCGAACGCCTCGCCAGGCGGCGCTTCGCCGAGGAGGCTCCCAAGGGCATCCTGGCGCGCGGCAAGACCGACCGGGTCTGGCAGCAACTCCTCGCCGACGACAAACCGGTGGTGCTCGCCGACGGCCTCGAGGAGGCGCTCCTCGACGACGGCCGGGGACACAACCGGGACAACATCATCCGCCGAGCCATCGAGCGGGCCCACGAGGAGAAACTGCCCCTGGTCATCGCCTCCCGGCCGCACAGCCCGCTGGAGAGCACCTCCGCCGCGATCGTCGAGCTGGAACCGCTCAGCGAGGAGGTGGCGCTGCGCTTCGTCGAAGCGGGCGTACCGGAGACCGACGAGCGGCTCGTGGACTGGATCGTGGAGACGGCGGAGGTGACCGAGTCACCGATCTACCTCCAGCTCGTCCGCGAACTCCACCGGCACGGAGCCCTGGAGCACGAGCGTCCGGGCGACGACCCTCGGCATCCGAGCACACGCGGCCCCGACCGCGCCGCCCTGCGGCTGTGGCTGCTGGAGACCTGGGACGAGGCGCTGTGCGAGGGGAGGATGCGAGAGCACGTCGCACTGACCCCGCGGGAACGCCGCGACACCCTCGAGGTGGTCTCGGCCCTCGCCTGCGTCGGACTCCTCCAGGACAGCCTGGAGGTCGGCTTCGCGGAGCTGCTCCACCCGGACGTGCAGCATCCCGGCACGGGGCGTCGGGCCCGGGCCCGGGCCGAACACCTGTGGGCCGGCCGGCGCGGCTTCGACCGGTACGGCAAGCGCGGCAACGACCTGACCGAATGGCACCGCCAGCAGATCTGGAACGCCCTCGGCGAGCGGATCGGCGGCGAGGAGAGCCGGCGGCTGCGCGAGGGCAACCTCGACCAGTGCCGCGCCGCCCTCGCCCGCTTCGCGGCCCGCGCGAACCAGCTCGAGCTGGTGGAGGGCTCCGCGCGCAGGGTCCGATTCCCGCACAGCATCCTCCAGGCCTACTTCGGCTGCCGAGTGCTGAACCACCTGGGAGAGCGGGGCGTCGGCGAGCTGGTCGAGCGGGCACTCCAGCCGCCCGGACCCAGTCGTGAACTGCTCATCGCCCTGGTGCTGCTGTCCCGTCGGCGGGCGGCGGCGCGCCCCGCGCGGGGCGGCGGTGTCCGGGCCGGGGTGCGCAAGGAACTCGCGGGGCTGGTGCGGCAGACCCCCGTGCGCGGCCGCCCTCTGGCCCATCAGCTGTGCACGGCCGCAGGCCGCCGCACCGGCGACCCGAAGGCCCTCGACCTCTACGCGGCGGCCCTGGAGATCGCGAGCGTGGACGACGACCCGAAGCTGCTGGGCCACATCGTCGAGGCGGTGCGCGAGCGCTGGTCCGGGATCAAGGGCGACCGGCGCACCCTGGAGGACGCCAAGCTGAGGCTGCTCAGGCAGCTGGGAGCCGCCCTGCGCAAGGCCTCCGACCGGACGGACACCACCCCGCTGTACTGGCAGCTCTTCCGGCTGGGCATCGACGAGCCCTCCTACTCCATCCGCCTGGCCGCCGCCCAGGAGTTCGGCACCGGCGGCAACGCGGCGTTCGCCGTGATCCGCGAGCGGGGCGGCCTGAACATCGACCCCGTGAAGGAGTACAACGACCGGCTCGACACCCTGAAGGCGTGGAAACGGGGGGAGTACGAGTCATGGGCCGCGCGCATGGGGCGGGCCAGGACGGCCGGCACGTCGTCGCGGGCCGCGTCGTCCGAGAGCATCAGGCGGCTGCAACAGGAGCGGAAGGCGCTGAACCGGCGCTACCGCGAGCAACGGGTCGCTCTCTTCCGGGAGTTCGTGATGCGGGCCTGGATGGTCCCCATGCTGCTGGGCTCCGTCGACGAGGCCCACCGCGACGAGGCCAGGGAACGCCTCACCAAGTGGCTGCGCCACCTCGACCCGAACTTCACCGGCGGTGCCCCCGATCTGCCGCTCGCCCTCGAGGCCGCGCTGGCCCAGGGCTTCAAGTACGCGGCCAACCGGCGCCAGCGGCACCCGCACACCGATCCGGGCGGCCGCGCCGACCTGATCCGGCAGGCGGAGGCCGTCCTCCAGCAGTCCCGGTGCTGGTACGCGCAGCTCAGCCTGCTCCAGGCGCTGTGCCTGTGGGAGCTCGCGGACAGTACCGGCGGCCACGACCACCGGGGGCACGCCACCCCGGGGCGGGACAGCGGCCGCTCCAACGGGCACGAGCCGTTCCAACCGCTCGGCGGGGCCGCCGCCGTACGGACCGTGCGCCGCTGGCTGTCGATGGCGGGCACGGTGAACGCGTCGTCGGGACGGTCCGATGCCCGCGGTGAACCGGCCCGGCGGTGCCTGCACCCGTTCGTCGCCGAGGCCGGGGACCTGGCGGCTCTGGCCCTGGAGACCGGGCAGCCCGAGCGGTTCCTGTGGATCGACGAGAAGGGCGTCGCCGACAACATCGGCTCACGCTCGGACAACACCGGGGGATACCGCAGGCACAGTCTGTGGATTCCGCCGTCGGTCGGCTGGAGCACCCTCGACTCCCGTGCCCAACGCCTCGTCGCCGACGTGCTGGTCATGCTGAATCTCATCGAACGGGACGGGCACCCGGACGAGGTCGAGGAGCGGCTCGCCCGTGCGGAGCAGCCTGGTATGCCGCTGCCGCCGTGCATCCGTGCGGACCGGGAGCCCCTGAAGCCCGGACTGCGGATCGGCACCTCCACTCCGCCCGCACCGGGCTCGAACTGTCTGCCCGACTGCAAGTTCCAGCTCTGCCCATACCCTCCCCGGGGCTGGGTGCCCCGGGGAGAGATCCGCGAGCCGTTCTGCCGCCAGCAGCAGGCCCTGCTGCCCGGCAGCGTGCGGCGCTGGCTGCCCAGGGGGCTGCGCAGGAAGACACCGCGCTGGGTCGGCATGCGCGTCCGCGAGCTGGACCGCTTCTGGGACGCGATGGCCGGCCGGACCCGCGACTAGCCTCCGTCCGGTCGCTCTTCCCGGGGACGGGATGCCGGGTGCCGCGCTGTCGCGGGTGGGGGCGGACCCAGCGCCGAACCGCGCTGCACCGCGCGGCAGTTGATCACTTTCCAGATGCACGGCGGGACGTTTCATGAGAATCTGGTGACTAGGCCGTACGGCCGCTTCGGGCCGCCCGTCAACGGCCGACCGACCGTCACACCGGGGCCCAGGGATTCCCCTTCCGGAAAAGCCTCCTCGTGACCGTCCCTGTCTCCAACTTCGCAGCCGGTCAGGCCTGCGGCGACGGCCACTGTTTCCATGACGAGGGCGACGGCTTCTTCTGAAATTCCCGGCTCCGCCGGATCCATGGTGAACGTTTCGGGCACGGCGGCCGAGGGCGTGGGGCGGCCGATCCGGGCAGAAATCGTTTCACCGGACCAGGGATTGATTTCCTGGCATCGCACACAGAACTGAAGAGATAGGACGACCCATGGCATTCGGAATGTTCCCCAAGGATCAGGAACAGCTCAGGCTGCCGCCGGGTGCGACGACCGGACTTGTCGAGTTCACCGTTCCCCAGACGGCGGGCACGATGTTCCTTCGTATCGTCGCTGTCGGATCCGGCTCCGAACCCCTGGGCGGTGCGGCACCGACCATCCAGCTCCGGGCGGGCGCGGGTGTCATCGCGACGGTTCCGGCCGAACCGGCCGCCCGGGTGCCCATCCACGACGAGAACGCCGAGACCGTGGCCGGGGCGTCCTGGGTCCGCGAGGCCAATGACGTCTTCAAGGTGAGCATCGTCATCAGCAAGAAGGCGGAACGCAAATGGAGGCTCAGAATCACGAACGAAGACCCTGAGGAATTGGGTTTCGTCTGGGTGACGTCGACCGAAGAGGCAGAGACCCTTCAGCCACGCATCTCGCCCGCGGGAGGGCAGAGGTCATTCGTGACGAAGGCGGTGTTCGACAAGCCGCTCCCGGTCATAACCGTGGTCGTCGCGAATATCGGCACCGGTGAACTGAAGATCACCGACCCGCCCGACAAGGACATCGGGGGCGGATTCACCCTGTTGGCACGGCCCAACAGGATTCAGGCCAACCATTCCGACTCCCTCGCGTTCAAGGCACAACCCGTCGCGTTCGGGACTCCGGAGAACAAGCTGCGAACTCAGTTCGTCATCGGATCCGCCAGCGACAGCACGGTGGCCGAGAGAACGATCACGCTTTCCCGTGTCGGGGTCTCGCCGCCTCCGCCGGAGAACCCGAAACCCTCCAAGGACACCAAGGACAGGAAGGACGACAAGGACGGCACGATAGAAAAGGGGCCCGGATCGCCTCCGGAATACACCGGCGTCGCCGGGCCGGTCGACGTGGATTCCCTGTTCGGGGTCGGCGAGGAAAGCATGGCACGCCAAATCGTCGAACTGGAGAAGACGTTCGCGACACTCGCCCACTTCATCCCGCCCGAACAGCGCCCGGACATGTCCGCGAACCTCCTCGCCCGGGAGACGGAAACCCCGACGGGACCGGGCGCCGACGAGGTCGAGGACAGGCCTCAGGAGGGCAACTGACCGCCATGTGGCTGGTACTCGGCGATCCCGCGGACCGTGCCGCGGTCTGGGCGTACGAAGGGCTGCGGAAGCGCGGCCTGGCACCGCTGGAACTCCTCACGTCGGACGCGCTGATCCGCTCGGCACGGCAGGAACACCGCGTCGGACCCGACGGGGCCGGCTTCCGCATCCGCCTCGCCGGCGGGCGGCCGCTGGAAAGCGGTGACGTACGAGGGGTGCTCAACCGGGTCGTCCGCGCCCCGGTCCGGCCACCGGTACTCGCCACGCCGGCCGACAGTGACTACGCCGTGGGCGAGTTGAACGCGCTGATGCTCAGCTGGCTCCTGTGCGTCGCCCCGGTCGCCGTCAACCGGCCCTCCCCCGTGGGCTTCTGCGGGGCGTGGCGCTCGGCGGCGGAGTGGGCCGTGCTCGCGGCGCGGGCCGGCCTGCCCGTGCCGGTCCTCGCCCTGTCCGGCCGCACCGGCGCAGCTCCACAGAACCGACCGGCGACCCACTCCGTCGTGGTGTTCAAGGAGCAGGTCTACGGAGGTGAGCGCCTGCCGGACGCGCGGTGCCTCCCCGACGTCGCGCCGGCCTGCGTCCGGCTCGCCCGGCTCGCCGGCACGCACCTGCTGGGCGTCGGCCTGCACCACGACGGGAGGTCGGTGAGCTTCACCGGGGCGACTCCCGTGCCCGACCTGCGGATCGGTGGAGGTGCCCTCGTCGACGGGCTGCACCGGCACTTCACCGGGACGGCGGTGACGACCGGATGATCGCCGTCTGCGGGATTCCCAGCGATCCACCCACCGCGCTGGTGATCGCCGCCCTCGAACGCATGGGGTTCCCCCATGTCGTCCTGCACCAAAGGCGGTTCCAGGACACGTCCGTCGACGTCGAGATCTCCGGCGGAGAGATCCGGGGGCTGCTGTTCGACGGCCCCGGACATCCGCCTGTCGATTGCTCCCAGGTGACCGGTGTCTACACCCGGCTCATGGACTGGCGCCTGCTGCCGGAGGTGCGCGAGGGCTCCGAGGAGACAGCGCAACGGTGCCAGGTCTGGCACGACGCGCTGAACAACTGGACCGAGATCGCATCCGGTTGCGTGATGAACCGCGCCACCGCATCCGCCTCCAACCGGTCGAAGCCCTACCAGTCCCAGCTGATCCGCCAGGCAGGCTTCTCGGTGCCGGACACCCTGGTCACCAATGACCCGGACTTCGTGCGCGACTTCAAGGCACGGCACGGCCGGCTGATCTACAAGTCGATCAGCTCGGTGAGATCCATCGTCCACGAACTCGACGACGAGGCGACCCGAAGACTCCCCCTCATACGCGGCTGCCCGGTCCAGTTCCAGCGCTACGTCCCCGGAACCAACGTACGGGTGCACGTGGTCGCCCAGAACGTGTTCGCCACCCGAGTGGACACCGACCAGGTCGACTACCGCTACGTCCAGGAGGAAGGCGGGCGAACGGAGTTCTCCACCTGGGAGTTGCCCGACGACCTGGCGGAGCGGTGTCGGAAACTGGCGAGCGGGCTGGGCCTCGCCCTCGCCGGTGTCGACCTGATCCTCACCGACGACGGAGAGGCGTACTGCCTGGAGGTCAATCCCAGCCCCGGCTTCAGCTGCTACGAGAGCCGTACCGCCCAGCCGATCTCCGACGCGGTCGCCTTGGCCCTGCAACGGGGATGAGGCCGGGCCACAGGGTGGCCAGAACCAGGACCGGAGCCCGTGACGGATCGTGGAGCAGGGGCCGCAGGCTCGTGGCGACCTTTTCGCCGAGCCCGTCGGGGAACAGGTACTCCTGGGCATCGTTCAGCCGGATCACGGTGCGGGGAGCGACATCGGTCAGTGGTCGACCGGGCCGCATCTGCTCCAGAACCGACCTGGCTCGCGCTGCCTCGACTGCGGTCCGGGTGTCACCCGCACGTCAGCGGTCTTCACGTACCAGACGGTATTGGCAGCAGATGTCCAGTAGTTGAGAGCACCTGATCTCGAGGATCTCGTTCAACCCTTCGAGTTCCACATCCACCAGCACATCGCCGTCAGGGGCCTTCGCGAAAAATAACTCAACGCGCGAATCGCCCTCGATGACGACGTTGAACCAGTCGTCGTCGTCTGCATCCGAACGGTCCACACCGGTGGCGATCGCGGTCAGGTCGTCCCGGCACCGGGTCATTCCGGCGATCGCCTGGACGAACGGCAGCAGGTTCGAACCCAAAATCCAGCCGTGCATCGTGCCACGTGGCTCCGTTCGCATCACACCAATCTACTGCGGGTTCGGCCTATGGCCGGGGGGAGGAGGGGGAGGTCGTAGCTGATCCACTGGAGCACTGCACCCGAGACTGGTGACAGCCGATGCCGGCCGGCCAGCGTGTCGGCGCCCTGTTCCGCAGTGGGACCGCACGCCACTAGGGATCTTCGGCCACCGCGCCGGGCGCCGCAGTGTCGGCGGCACCCGGCTGCGTCACCGAGACCAAGAAGGTGAACTATGGTTACGGAACGATCACCGTGTGCGTCAACGAGGACGGCTCCGCCCGGGCCTACAGCGACCTCCGCTGCGTCGCGTTCGGCGCCGTCATCGTGATATGGGAAGTCGACTGGAAGACGACCTCCGGTGTCAAGGTCTCGGAGGTGGCATCGGCCGGCTGGAACCACAACGACATCGCGTTCGACGTCGACCCCTCGACCGGCACGAACGGGATCAAGGGGATCATCGGAGTGGACGAGATCCGCCTGTCCACGCTCTACATGTGCCCCCGGCCCGCGCGAGCGTGATGTCGGCCCACCCGCTCCGACGAGGTCGCCCCTCCGGCGTCTGTCCCGGCGCGTGTGCGGCGGGGTCATCCGGGCCTGCAGCAAAGTGGCGCGGGGCAGTTCAGCTCCTTCTTGTGCTCCTCGTCGAACAGGGCGGTCGTGCCTCGGGAGCTTTCCGGTGCTCGTGCAGGGCGGCGGCGCCGAGCTCGTTCAAGAGCTGGTCGACGAACAAGGTGTGGTGCAGGACTGACGACGCAAGTTCCGCGCCGTCGGCCGGGAAGCCGGCACCGCAGGCAATCATGCGCTCGGCGGACAAGTCGTTCCTTCCCGTCGGCGGCTGTCCATTCGACACCCGAGTCCTATGTCTTGGTTCGTGCGCGAATTGCGCAGGCTGCCGAACCCGCGAAGAGGGCCGTCCTGTCGGGCGCGACGTAGAGCTTGCCGCCGCCGCGGGCGGCGTGCACGAGGCAGACGCCGAGACCGTCGGGGAGCTCGACGACGCTCAGCACCGGATCGTCCGCGAGCGTGGCGAACAGGGCGTGGTCGACCGCGACCAGCCCGTTCTCGTCGGAGACGGGGGTGATCGGGTCGGAACTCCTGAATGCCGTCATGCATGTCTCCCACGGACCGGCGCGCGCCGCAACGGCACGCCGGGCGACTCGCACGGCGCGTCGGCCGGGACCGTCCACCTCCGGCAACCGGTTGTCTCGGGGAGTCGACCGGGACCGCGCCTTGGAGCCCGGGGGAACGCTCCCCGTCAGCCACGCCCCGGATGCGCCGGAACGTCGACCCCGACCTCGACGAACGGGGCCACGAGCACCTCGTACTGCTCGGGCGTCAACTGCGCCATCTTGAGCACGGCGCGCCCGGCGATCACGACGCCGCTCTTGGCGTCCGCGTGAAGACCCCCGCGGACGGCGTTCAGCTCGTCCGCCCTCGGAAGCAGAACCTCGCGGACGGCGTGCTCGAGCTCGGAGTTCTCGGCCGCGGACGGCTTCGTGGCCCGGCTCGCCTCTTTGCCGCCGACGCGGCGAAGCGCGACGGCCCGGTCGAACGCCGCGGCGAACGACTCGGCCGACAGCGCGCGAACCTGGTCGATGAACCGTTCGGCGGCCGCGTCGAGCATGGACCGGTCCCTTCGCTCATTCGGGAACGGCGATGGGCGCCATCGCCTTGGTCTTGTCGAAGCTCGGCGTGTGCCGGTCCGCGCGGACCTCGCCGGTACGCCTGTCGATGAAGATAGCGAAGTTGCCCCACCGACCGAACACCTCCCGGCCGTCGACGAGGAACTCCCGCGCACCCCGGACCGGCAGGTGGTCCAGGTTCAGAAGGACGGCGTGACCTGGTGCGGCCGCCCCCGCCGTACGGCGCCGACCTGTTCCTCGGTGGCCCGGCCGGCCGGGTCCGCAGGAGACCGCACGCCACTTTGGAACAATGCACCAACTTGGATCGCCGTACCAAATGCGCCACCATCAAGGCATGACGACGCGAGCACGCCGGCCGCAGCGGCGCAACCAGGTGCTCTCACGGGAGCAGATCATCGACACCGCGGTCGGGATGCTCGATGCGGGCGGCGAGAGTGCGTTGACCATCCGGGCGCTGACCGAACGGCTGTCCACCGGTTCCGGGGCGATCTACCACCACGTGGGCACCCGTGACGAACTGCTCGACACGGCGACGGAAACCGTGATCGGCGCGGCGCTGGCGGCCCGGCCCGCCGGGGCCGCGGCCACGCCCGGGGACGAGGTCCGTGTCGTCGCGCTGGCGCTGTTCGACGCGATCGCCGCACACCGGTGGCTCGCCACGCGGCTGACCCTCCAGATCATCCGGAATCCGTTCGGCCCGGTGACGGTGGGGATCTTCGAGCGGATCGGCGGGCAGATGGGCGCCCTGGGCGTGCCGCGAGCCTCCTGGTTCGACGCGGCCTCGACGCTCGTGCACTACGTCCTCGGAGCCGTCAGCCAGAACGCCCGCATCGAGGGGGACACCTCGGGCATCGACCCCGTCGGGGATCGCGACGAGCTCTTCGACGCGACATCGAGGGCGTGGCAGGAACTCGACCCGGAGACCTACCCGTTCATGCACGCCGTCGTCGGCCAGATGAGGGAGCACGACGACCGCGAGCAGTTCCTCACCGGCATCGCCGTCATCCTCGACGGCCTCACCCATCTGCGCTGACCCGGCGGATCCGGCCGGGTGACCCGTCGTCCGTCTCTCGAAAGGACGCCTCCCATGCATGACGTCGTGATCGCGGGCAGTGGCCCGGTCGGTCTGTTCCTGGCCGGTGAACTGGCCCTGTGCGGCTGCTCGGTCCTGGTTCTTGAGCGGGACCCGGAACTCACCTCGCCCCTGAAGGCGTTACCGCTCGGGCTGCGGGGTCTGAACGCCGGATCGGCCGAGACGTTCCACCGCCGCGGCCTCCTGGAAGCGATGGCGCAGGCTTCGGGAGTCGACCTGCAGAAGGTGGGCGCGGATCCGGAAGCGGTCGAGGCGCCCGCCCCTCGTGAGCTGAGCCATTTCGCGGGCATGACGCTCACCGCGGCCGGCATCGACACAGCCGCCCTCCCGCCCCGGCTGCCCGGTCCGACGATGGAGGGGTTCATGACGAGCCTGGAGGCGGCCGGGTCGGTACTGTGCGAGCGGGCCACCGCGCTCGGAGCCGAGATCGTCCGGAACGCTCCGTCACGGCCGTGGCGCAAGACACCGGATCCGTCCTCGTCACGGCAGGCGGCCAGGAGTACCAGGGGTGCTGGCTGGTGGGCTGCGACGGCGGGCGCAGCACCGTACGCCGGCTCGCCGGCTTCGAATTCGTGGGTACCGAGCCGCTGTTCACCGGCTACGTCGCCAAGGTCGCCTTCGCCGACGTCGGGCGGCTGCCGCTCGGGTTCAACCTGACGCCGAACGGCATGTACCTGCGTACACCCCTCGAAGGGCACCTGGGCATGATGGACTTCGACGGCGGCGCCTTCGACCGGTCCCGGCCGCTGACCCGCGAACACCTCCAGACGGTCCTGCGCCGCGTCAGCGGCACCGACGTGACGCTGGACGAGGTCCATCTCGCCTCCAGTTTCACCGACCGCGCGATGCAGACGACGACGTACCGCGAGGGCCGGGTGCTGCTCGCCGGCGACGCGGCACACATCCACTCGCCCCTGGGCGGCCAGGGCCTCAACCTCGGCATCGGTGACGCCGTCAACCTCGGCTGGAAACTCGCCGCCACCGTGCGCGGCCGGGCGCCCGAGGGCCTGCTCGACACCTACACCACCGAGCGGCACCCCGTCGGCGCCGCCGTGCTCGACTGGTCCCGCGCCCAGGTCGCGACCATGAAGCCGGGCCCCAACGCCCCCGCGCTGCGCCGGCTCGTCCACGACCTGATGCGCACCACGGACGGAACGACCCACGTGTACCGGAAGACGTCGGGGCTGTTCGACCGCTACGACCTGGGCGGCGAACAGCCCTTCACCGGCCGCAGCGCCCCGGACCTCCGCTTCGAGGACGGCACCCGCCTCGGCGAACTGCTGCGCCGGGGGCGGGGAGTCGTGCTCGACTTCAGCACCGACCGTGCGCTGCAGGCCGCGGCCAAGGGATGGGAAGGCCGGATCTGCTACGCGGCCGGTCCGGCGCGCGACGCCCTCGGGCTGGGTGCCGCGCTGGTCCGGCCCGACGGCGTCGTGGCCTGGGCTGGCGAGCCCGCCCCGGACCGCGACGCGTTCGAGCAGGCGGCCGCCCAGTGGTTCGGCGCGCCGCAGAACCAGGGCCTGTCGTCAAATTCCCGTAGTCGCCCGGAGGGCGGTCCTGCGGCGTCATGGGGGTCCCCCCTGCTCGAGCGGAGCCGAGAGCTCGGGGGAGCGTGCTCTGGGGGTACCCCCTGCTCGAAGAGCTCGGGGGAGCGTGCATGGCGTCGCGGGACAGACGGGAATTTGACGACAGGCCCTAGTGCCGCGGCGCTGGAGCGAACGGCCGCTGCCAGGCGTAGGTCCGGGCGCGGTGCCGTTCGCCGACCGCGGACCGGCCTCCCCTGCGCCAGAGCGTCGCTCCGGAAGCCCAGGACCGTGAAACGCGAAAGAGACCGAGGCGCCCCTCCCCCGCGTCGGGCAAGGCCGCCCGGCGTCGAACTCGTCGAGCACCAGCACCTCGAACACCGTCGTCATACCCGCCGACCGAAGGGCAACGACCGTGGACGGCGTCATCAACACCCCCTCCGACCTTGAAGGTTCGGCCCCGCACGCAGGCGCATGGGTTCGCACCTGGGGCGCCTCTCCGCAGGCACCGGACAACTCCGTCAGTTGCGTCGAGCCCTTCGAGAACGCGACGCTGCGGCAGATCGTCCGCGTCACGGGCGGCAAACACCGCGTGCGCATCCGCGTCAGCAACGAGTACGGAACCGCACCGCTGACCATCGGCGCCGCCCGTGTCGCCGTCACGGACACCGACGACAAGATCCAGCACGGAAGCGATCACACGGTGACCTTCAGCGGCCGGCCGACCGCCACCGTGCCGGCGGGCGCACCGATCCTCAGTGATCCCATCGGTCTGCGGACCGCCGCGCTGTCCCGGCTGACCATCAGCCTGTACCTGCCTGGCCGGGTCGACACCGCAACCTGCCACGGGACCTTCCACACGCTCGGCTGGATCGTCCCCGGGGACGCTACCGCCCTCGTGTCGCTGCCCGCGGACGCCTCCCCCTGTCGGCGCAGGCCCTGATCACGGCCGTGGAGGTGCAGCCCGGGACACCGACCCGGGCCATCGCCGTGATCGGCGACTCCCGCGTCGACGGCATGGGATCCACTCCCGGTACCGACCGGCGCTGGACGGACGTGCTCGCGCGGCGTCCGGCAGCCCGCGGCGGACAGGCGCTCTGTGTGGTCAACCAGGGCATCAGCGGCAACCGCATGCTCACCGACGGCATCGGCACCGCGGCCCTCGCCCGCTTCGACCGTGACGTCCTCGCCACTCCCGGCCTCGGCCACGTGGTGATCGCCGTGGGCAACGACCTCGTCTTCTCCTTCGCCCCGCGCACCGAGGAGAGCGCCGGATTCCTCTCGATGTTCCCCGGCTCGCCCGTCGGCGTGGACGACATCGTCGCGGCCCACCTCCAGCTGGCGGCACGGGCCCGCGCACACGGTGTGAAGGTCCACGCCGTGACCATCGCCCCCTACGGCGGTTCGGAAATGTACTCGGCCGAGGGTGAGAAGGCGCGCGAGCAGGTCAACGCGTGGATCCGTACGAGCGGCGCCTTCGACGGCGTACTCGACTTCGACGCCGTCTGGCGCGACCCCGCCGAGCCCACCCGCATCCGTGGCGACCTGCACATGGGTGACAGCCTCCACGGCAGTGACGCGGGCTGTGCCGCTCTCGCGGAATCCGTGGACCTCTCCCTCTTCGACTGATCCGCGATCGAGCAGGGCCCCGACGGCGGCGCCCGGCCGAAGCGGAGTTCCCCGGCGACCGCCACGAAGTAGCGCAGGGTCCGTAGCTCCCCCTGCAGTGATACCCACCAGGTATCGGCACCGCGGGACAGGTCTTGGACAGCCCCGGGGTACCGGCGGTGAACTCGTGACCATGACCGAAGAAGCGAAGACCCGCGAGCCGCAGACCCACCCCGCTGTGTCGGTGGTGGGTCCCGGCGGCGGCGAGACGATCGTTCTGGGCACCACGCGCATGCGCGTCCTGGAGGACGGCAGTCACACCGGGCACCGTCTCGCGATCGCCGAGTCCGTCCTCGCCCCGCACACCCAGGGACCGCCGCAGCACCGCCACGCCCGACACGACGAGGGCTTCTACGTCCTCTCCGGCACCGTGCGGTTCACCGTCGGGGACGAGGACCACGACGCCGTCGCGGGCACGCTCGTGATGGTTCCGCCCGGTACCCCGCACACCTTCGCCAACCCGACCGACCGACCCGCCGTCATGCTCAGCACCTTCTCCCCCGACCTGTACGTGCAGTACTTCCGAGACCTCCAGGAGGCGTTCGCCGACGGCTGGCCGCTGACGCCACGGGCCGCCATCGACGCGATGAGCCGCTACGCGACCGAGCCCGCCGACGGTGTCGGCCTCGGCTTGTCACCAGACGTCTGACTCAGAGCCCATTGCGCCGAGGCTCTGTGCTCGGCGTTCATCGGTTGGCGTCGAACGTGAGCCGAACTTGAGAGGTCCTTCCGCGGTTCAGTGGACGGGAGGGCCCTGGCACGCTTTCAGAGGAAGACGCGCGCCAGCTCCAGCCACTTCCGGGCGTCCTCGCCGGTCGCCGTCATGTCGGTCTCGGACCAGGGGCGACGCCGGGTGACGCACAGACAGAAGTCCATGGCGCTGCCCCGTACCCGTTGCGCGGCGGTCTCGGGGCCCCACGCCCAGGTCCGTCCGTCAGGTGCTGTCAGCTCGACGCGGAAGGGATCAGCCGGCTCGGGCAGTCCGACGGCGGCGAAGGACAGCGCCCGTCCCAGCACCCCCAGCGACGCCACGTGCCGCAGCCGGTCCGTCGGACGGTGCGCCACGCCCAGGGCGTCGAAGACGTCCTGCCCGTGTGCCCAGGTCTCCATCAGGCGAAGGGGGGTCATCAGGGCCGGGGTCACCTTCGACATGTACCAGGGGAACGCGTGGTCCCACGGCGTGTCGCGCAGTGCCGCCGCCAGTTCCGCCCGACCGGTCCGCCACTCCTCCAGGAGCACCGGCCGCGGTCTGGCCGCTCCCGCGGCGGCGGCCCTGTCCGCGTACTCGCCGCCTTCGGCCTCCGCCCGCCCGAGCTCGGTGCCGAACGCGTCCGGAGTGCGCAAGGCGCCGAGTACGTTCGCGTCCGCCCACGCGAGGTGGGCTATCTGATGGGCGACCGTCCAGCCCGGTGCCGGTGTCGGTAAGGACCAGTCGTCCACTGCCCCGACCAGGACGTCGAGCTCGTCGCCCTCGGCCACCAGCGCGGACAGGACACCGGCGTCGTCCACGTCGGGGACGGCGAGGTTGTAGTTCAGCATGTGCGCCATGGTGCACTCCTCCCCGGCCGGCGGAGGAGACGAAATGCGGGCAGACTCCGATGTCGCCGGAGTCCGCCCACGATCGGTCCTCGGTGAGACCGAGGAGGGCTCGGTGTTCGGTCTCGTCTACGGGGGCCCAGCTCTGCTCGGTGCCGGCCCAGGTGACGGCGTACCCCTGTCGGCGGGTGCGCGACCGGTGGGGCACGGACGTGTGCGGCCACCGGTCGGTACGGGTCCACCGGAGCGTGACGGCAGGTCACCGTCCCCTTGCCGGAGCTGCGTTGTCAGTGGTGGGAGATACGTTCGAGGTCTTGGAACCGCTGTTGCACGACAGGAGTGGACGATGACCGAGAGC
Organism: Streptomyces sp. NPDC058751; assembly: GCF_042746485.1. NCBI lineage: Bacteria > Bacillati > Actinomycetota > Actinomycetes > Kitasatosporales > Streptomycetaceae > Streptomyces > Streptomyces sp. NPDC058751. Next base: position 30,382 of record NZ_JBHYPZ010000062.1, read on the forward strand.
AGTGTGCTGCCCGCGCTCAGGGTGGTGCTGACGGACGTCAACGAGCGTGTGGTGGAGGCGTGGCGCGCCGCGTTCGCCGACACCCCCGGCATCGAGATCCGCAAGGGCTCGATCCTCGACGAGGACGTCGACGCCTGGGTCACCCCCACGAACTCCCGGGGCCGGATGGACGGCGGGGTCGACGCCGTCATCAAGCGGTACCTGGGGTCCGGCATACAGGTGCGCGTCCAGCGGGCGATCCGTGACCGGTTCGCCGGAGCCATGCCGGTGGGCAGCGCGGTCTGCGTCCCGTCCGGCGCGGCCGTCCCCCGGTACCTGATATCGACGCCGACGATGGTGCGGTCCTCGCAGAACGTGAGCGCCACGCTGAACGTGGCGCTGGCGTGCGCGGCCGCCTTCCAGGCCGTCCACCGGCAGAACCGGAAGAAGCCGGGCAGCATCCGGTCCGTGGCGCTGGTCGGGTTGGGGGCGCAGACCGGCCGGGTGCCGGCCCGGGTGTGCGCCAATCTGATGTGGACCGGCTACACGCTCTTCCACGACCACTGGTTCGAGGACGACGACGAGCTGCGTTCCACGATCATCTCCCAGCTGCACGGGATCGAGAACGCGCCCGTCGACCAGCGGGTGCGCATCGTGCCGCCGGCGGCCGTCACGCCCGTCGCCCCTGCGTCGGCGCCCGCGCCCGAAACTGCGGCTCCCACTCCCTCCGCCGCCCCCTCCTCTCCCCCTGCCACGACGAGCGAAAGCGCCTCCGCCATGACCGGATCGACGACCGGCGTCCCGGCTCCGGGACAGCCGCCGCAGTCCCAGCCCGATGCGAACGACCCCCTCGCCCTGACCGAACTGTTCGACGGCGGTGGAGAGACCTGGCTCCCGCTGCTGAAGCCGGTCATCGAGGCGCAGCCGGACGCCGCGCGGTTCATCGGGAAGGGCCGCAGCCCCGAGGTGGTCCCGGTCCGCGAGCTGACGTTCCAGGCGCTCAAGCCGAACCCGCCGCACAAGTGGAAGGTCGTGGTCTTCGGCCAGAACCCGTACCCGCGGCCGGAGAGCGCCACCGGCATAGCCATGTTCGACAACACCTTCAGCGACTGGAAGGACAGCCAGTTCGGCCGGGTCGTCAGCATCCGGTGCCTCATCAAGGCGGCGGCGATGTGGAAGTACGGCATCGTCAAGAAGACCCCGATCGCCGACGTGCGGGCGCTGTTGAAGGAGCGGGACACGGTCCAGCCGCCGGAGTGGTTCCAGGCGATGCTGACGCAGGGCGTGCTGCTGCTGAACGCGTCGCTGACCGCGAGCGGTGACGGGGCGATGGGGGCCGACCAGCACACGGCGTTCTGGCGGCCGGTCGCCGAGCGGATCGTCGAGGAGATCCTCAAGGCCAAGCAGGACGCCCCCGAGGAGGACCGCGGGGTCGTGTTCGCGTGGTGGGGGGCGCACGCCCGCAGTCTGAAGCGGGTCGTCCTGCGGCTGCAGGAGAAATACCCGGACGTAGAGGTCCGGCACCTCGACCACGCGAACCCGGCGGCGCAGGGCGACATCTTCTGCGAGGGCGACCACTTCACCCAGGTCAACGACGCCCTGGCCTCGCTGGGCGCCGACGGCGTCGACTGGCTGCCGAGCAAGGGGTGGAACGAGACGGCGGCCGGCGCGGGCGGTGCGGACGGGGGTGTCGCGGCGCGCATGGGCGCTTTCATCGAGTCGACCATGAACCTGCACCAGCTGTACCTGGAGCGCCTCACCAGCGTCAAGGACGAGGGCCTCGTCCTGCCCGCGATCACCGGTGTCTTCGACACCCCGCTGATGGACTTCCAGGACGCCGTCGCCCCGGTCTCCGCGGCGCTGTCCGGGCTCGCCGGGCACATCCTGCGCTCCCACGACTTCGGCAAGCAGCGTGCGGACCAGGTGGCCGGTGGCGGTCTGCCCGCCGACGCGATCGCCGCGCTCCACCTCTACACCTGCGAGTCGGCCTTCTACCGCGAGATCAACAGCGTTCTGCGCTCCCCCGACCGCGCCAGGGTCACGCCCTACCTGCCGTACCTGCGGCTGCTGTTCTCGGCGGTCTCGAAGCTGCCGGCCTACACACAGCCGCTGTGGCGCGGGGTGTCGCTGGACCTTCGGGCGCAGTACCCGGTGGGCCGGACGGTGACCTGGTGGGGCGTCTCCTCGTGCACCTCCGAGCTGAAGGTGGCCAGGGCGTTCCTGGGCAGTCGCGGCAAGCGGACCCTCTTCGAGGTGACGCCGGCCCGGGCGGTCGGGATCAAGAGCTTCTCCGCCTTCACCGGCGAGGAGGAATACATCCTCACGCCGGGCACCCAGCTCAAGGTGACGGAGGTGAAGATCGAGCCCCGCGGGCTGTGCACGGTCCGGCTGAGCGAGGTCACGGACGCCGCTCCCGTGGTCTCCTGAACCGCCCTCGTTCCGCGGTGGCCACGGTCTTGGTCGCCGGACGTTCGCGCCCGGCGGCCACGTGGCGAGGGCCGGTACCGGTTTTATCCACACCCCTGCTGCGGCCTGGGGTTTCCCTGCCCTGGCCGCGGGAACCGGATCGCGACCGGTCGCCTCACTCGTAGTAGGCGGCGTACCGGGCCGAGTACTCCTCGACGCAGAAGTCCTCGAAGTCGCCCGCCTCCTCGCACTCGCGCAGCCGCTGGCGGGCCTCCTCCGCTTCGGGTGTGCGGAGGAGCGAGAGATAGGCCTTCGTCTCGGCGAGTCCCCGTCCGCACAGCAGCTGGACGTCGATCGAGCAGGCCGCGTCCATACTCGCGGTCTTCGCGCTCCAGATGAGAAGTACGTCGTCGATGACGCCGGCGTTGAACAACTGGACGCAGCAGAGCTTCATCAGCAGCGTGTCGCCCCTGCCCTGAGAGCGTCGCTCACGCTCCGTCTGGTCCCTCAGCAGTTCGCGCACTTCGTCGAGGTCGGTGCCGACCGGGTGGAGACCGTAAAGGCGCATGCTCTCGTCCTCGTCCACCAGTACCACTCCCTCTCTCGCTCTCGGCCTCGGCCTCGGCCCCACACTCTAGTTGTCAGGGATTCACGGAGATGCCATCGGATGGGCGGTCCGTGCCGCAGGACAGCCGTCCTCCTCTGGTCTGTCAGGGGACGGTCGTTCGCCCGTCCAGCCGTTGCCGTCATGTTCTAATCGCCGGATGGCGAAGATCGAACCAGCGCTGATACGGCGTTGGCTGAACGGCTGGACCGCGGCTCGCTCCCTGCCGGAGGCCGAGCCGGTGGAACCCGCCGGGGACGGCCTGCGGTCCGAGTGCGACCAACCCGGCCGCGAGGTCGAGGTGTTCGCGCTGCGTGCGGATGACGAGCCCGAGTCCTTGACACGGCTGGCGGCAGCCGTCGCCACGGCGAGGCAGACCACCTGGCTCACGGTGCCCACGCTGCGCCCGGACACCGTCGAAGCCCTCGTCGGCGCCGCCGGACTGGAGTTGCTCCACCGGTCCGAGTGGTTCATGACGACCGATCTGACCGAGCACCCGCAGCACGCACCCGCCGCGCCGTACGAGCGCGAGGTCCGCACGGAGGGACCGGTCACGGTCGTCTCCCTTCACGGCCCCTCCGGAGAGGTGGCGGCGCGCGGCGCCATCGCCGTGGTCGGCGCCGATGCGATCGCCGATCGCATCGAGACGGACGTGGCGCACCGCCGACGCGGCTTGGGCCGCGCCCTGATGAGCGCTCTGGTGGAGGCGGCCGTGGCCCAGGGCGCCCGTACCGGTCTTCTCATCGCCAGTGAGGAAGGCCAGCGCCTCTACTCCTCCCTCGGCTGGCACCACGAAGCCGACGTCCTGATCGCCCGGGGACCGGTGGTTCCCTCCGGCCGGTAGAACCGGCTCACTCCGGCCGAGGCGTTCGGCGTCGTCTATCCTCGCTGCCGCGGCTCCGTCGTGAGCACCCGCCCGGGCGTCTCCCCCGTGACGGCTGTCCCGGGTTCACGCAGACCTCGCGCGGCCTCCGGCGTGCCCGAACGCTCCAGCCACGCGCGGTAGGCCGGTGCCTGACGGGCCACCTCCCAGTAAGCCTCCACCAATTCCTCGTATCCCTGGTCGAGTTCGGCCTCGGAGCGGGCGGCGAGCAGCAGGCGCACTCCTATCGGGTCGCCCTGCAGAGGACGGACCACGACATCGGAGCGCGGGCGCGCGGTGGGCTGGCTGACCGTGACGACCTCTCCGGTGGCGGCCAGGGAGTACGCCGTGAGGTAGTCGCCGTGCAGCAGGTCGGGTTCGATCCCCGCGTCGCGCAGGACCCGGCAGAGGCCGTCCCATTCGCCGTCCACGGTGGAGTCCACCATCCAGTGGTCGTCGGCGAGATCGGCGAGGCGCACCTCGGAGTGCTCCGCCGCGGGGTGGTCGGGGGCGAGGGTGACGAACTGCGGTTCGCGTTCGACCAGGACGCGCAGACAGAGCCCGGGCGGAACGTACAGGGGGCTGCCCTCGACCTCGTGCACGAAGGCCAGTTCGAGCCATCCCCCGGCGACCATCCGCAGCAGGGAGTTCGCGGAGACGTCCATCCGGAGTGTGGGATCGGTACGGGGAACGCGGGCGCGCAACCGGCGCAGCCAGCCCGGCAGGGCCCGGCTCGCCGTGGCGCCGATGCGCAGGACGTCCGCGTCCGCGGCTCGGGCCACCGCCGCCCTCGTCTCCGTGACGATCGCGGCGAGTTCGGCGACGAGAGGTCTGGCGCGGCTCAGCACCGCCTGGCCCAGTGGCGTGGGACGGCAGCCCGTACCCGCGCGGACGAAGAGCTGTGCGCCGAGCGCCTGCTCGATGCGGCGCAGTTGGGTGCTCAACGAGGGCTGGGCCACCCCGAGTTCCCGGGCCGCCTTGTGCAGGCTGCCCGCGTCCGCGATGGCGCACAGGGCGCGTAAGTGCCTCACCTCGAGCTCCATGCGGGAAGAGTATGGGGACTCGATTCAGCGCACCAGATGTTCAAATCGCGACGAAGCCAGACGAGTTGACTCCCCGATAGTTTCGCACTATCCCCGGTTGCCATCATCCACAGCTTCCCCGGCCTCCCCGAGACTCCTGCTGAACCAATCGTTCACCACCCCACACGAACGAGTAGGAGTACCACGCATGCTGTCCTCCCGCATGAAGTCGAAGACCTCCAGGAGACTCCTGGCCCTCACGCTCGGCCTCGGTCTGGCATCCGCAGCGCTGGGCACCGCGGCCCCGGCGAGCGCCCGGTCGGCCGAGTCGGCCCCGGCGGGTCACGCCGCCACCGTGAACGCCCGGTACTCCGGTTCGGCGGAAGGCACCGCGGGCAACAAGGCGTTCTTCGACGCCGTGCTGAAGTCGGTCGCCAAGAGGCAGGCGGCCAACCCCTCCCTCGCGTCGGTGACCGTCTACTACAACGCCTCCCAGGCTCCGTCCTTCCGCTCCCAGATAGCGAGTTCCGCCTCGATCTGGAACAGCTCCGTGTCGAACGTCAAGCTCCAGGCGACGACGAGCGGCGCGGACTTCACGTACTACGAGGGCAATGACTCACGCGGGTCCTACGCCTCCACGAACGGTCACGGCCGCGGCTACATCTTCCTCGACTACGCGCAGAACCGGCAGTACGACTCGACCCGTGTCACCGCTCACGAGACCGGCCACGTGCTGGGTCTGCCGGACCACTACAGCGGTCCGTGCAGCGAGCTGATGTCGGGAGGCGGCCCGGGCACGTCCTGCACCAACCGCTACCCGAACGTGGCCGAGCGCTCCCGCGTCAACCAGCTCTGGGCCAACGGCCTCGCGGCGGCCGTAGCCAAGCTGGACAAGACGCGCTGACCCTGCGACACGGTCCGCCGGGACGGTGATGCGACCGGTCGCATCACCGTCCCGGCTCGTGTTCGACGAGGGCGGGACCGAGCGGTACGGGATCGGCGGGTGCCGACAGGTCTGCCCATACCTCACACCTCGTAACCGTGCCGGATTCAGGGGGAATTGGCCCCTGCGCGTGCGCCCCCGCGTACCCTGCGGAGCACAGGCACCAGCAACGGGGGACGACATGAAGGACACCTACGAGCTGTACCGCCACGCCGTCGACGACGTGTGGAAGGGCTGGTGGGTGTCGTGGCCGCTGTCACAGCGCGTCGCGCTGGGCGACGTCCTGCACGACGCGGACGGCCGGGTCCGAACCGCGGGCACCCTCGTCGACCGGGGCATCGCCTTCGACTCGCGCCCCGGAACGCCCGAGAACACCTACAAGCATGACGCGCAGGGCTCCGTCTCCGTGTCCCTGAAGGCGGCGGGATCCGCCGCGGACGGCTTCGCCTCCCTCGCCGTCGCCGACGCCGGAGCCCGCATCGGGTTCACGAAGGGCAACACGGCCTTCGTCGTCTACGACGGACTGACCGAGACCACGGTCGCCGATACGCGCGCGCTGGCCTCCGCTCTGGTGAGCCGCGGCTGGGAGGACTGGGACGACTCGCTGCTCGCCGTCACCGGCGTCGTAGCGGCCGCCTCCGGGACGGTGCTGACCACCACGGAGAGCGGGGCCTTCGCCGAGCTGCGGGTGAGGGCGGGCGCCGGACCCGTCCAGCCCGTGCTCGCCGATCTCGCGGGGAACGCGTCGATCGAGGGCCGCCAGGCGCTCGGCCTGGAGTGGCTGGGCACCGACCTCACTCCCTTCTTCCGGGTGGTCCGCCTGCGCAAGGCGTGGTTCGGCAAGGTGAGGAAGGACTACGGCCCGCGTCAGCCAGGACGCGGCGCCGCTCCCGTGCCCGTCCCTCCGGTGCTCCTCGAGGAGGCGCAGGACGACCCGGGCGCGGTCCTGGAGGACGTGTCCCCCGCCGAGCAGCCCCCGCTCGGCTTCACCACGGCATAAGCACTTCGCGAGGATCCCGATGGCAAGCGGCACACGCACCGAGGCCGGCGCGGACGACATAGAACTGCGCGTCACCGGAGCCGCCGACGGCTCACCCGGATACGTCGTCCGGCTGTCGGCACCGGGCCGCCCTCCGGTGTCGGCCGGACTCGGGCCGCTGGAGGAGCCGGACACCCTCGTGAGGGCCTTCGAGCGCGGCGCCGGTGAGGCGGACCGCGAACACGCCGGCGAGTGCCTGTACACGGCGCTGCTCGGTGGGGCTCTCGCCGAGGAGTGGCTGTCCGCGACGGCGTCGCACGCGGCACCGCGGCGTGTACGCCTGGACGTGGAGCCCCCCGAACTGCGATTACTGCCCTGGGAGTTGATGCGGCACCGGGGCCGGTGGCTGTGGCGTCACCCCGAAACGCTGTGGAGACGCGGCTGTTCCGTCGTCCCACGGGCCGACGACCCTTCGGCACAACTCGGCCCGCTGCGCGTCCTGGTGGTCATCTGCACGCCCCTTCAGGACGAACGGCTGCTCGCGGAGCAGGAACTCGCCGCGATATCCGGCGCTCTGGAGCGTTCGCCCGGACGCACCTACCTGGAGGTCCTCGACGTCCCCGCGAACGCCGCCGTGCTCGCCGAGCGCATCGACAGGCTGCGTCCGCACGTCGTGCACTACATCGGGCACGGCATGCCCCGTCCGGGAAGAGGCAGTCCCGTGCTCGTCTTCACCCCGGGCGAGGCGCGACAGCCGGGCCCCCAGCCATGGGAACTGGAAGCAGGGGCCGTCGCCGACCTCACGGCGTGGAAGCCTCTGCTGGTGGTCCTCAACGCCTGCCACGCGGGCAAGGCCGATCCGGCGGACTGGGTGGGCGGGATGGCCCGGGCCTTCCTGGACGCGGGATCCAGGGCCGTGGTGTCGATGCAGGACGACATCGCCTCGGACTGTGCGGTCGTCTTCTCCCGCACGTTCTACGAGAGGCTGGGCGCCGACCAGCCCGTCGACACGGCGGCGGCCGCCGCACGCTCCGAACTGGCCAGGCAGGCGCCCAAGAGCGGCGCGTGGGCCCTGCCCGTCCTGCTGACCTGCGAAGACCCCCGGTCGGTGCTGCCGATCACCTTCGCGCCCCCGCCCACGGCCTCGGTCCAGGACATTCTGCGCTACAAGCAGTACGTGGACCTCGGGCGGTTCGTGGGACGTACCGACGAGCGGCGCCGGGCCTGGTGGGCCCTCGACGATCCCCGGCAGGCGACGGACGCGACCGACCGTCCGGTGCTGGTGATCAGCGGCCACTCGCAGGCCAATTTCGCCAAGACGGGCAAGAGTTGGCTGACCAACTGGTGTCTGGTCACCTGGTTCCTGCGCGGACACCGCGTGGTCTCGGTCAACCTGGCCGCGCAGTTGGCCGCTTCGGCACGGGCGGATGGCACGGACGCGTACCCACGGCACAAGGACTGGCTCACGGCGCTCCGGCTGATACGCCAGGAGGCCACCTCTCCCGAGCAGTTGTGCCCCCTGCCCGCGCAGGCCTTCGGCGAGTTCAACGCGGTCGTCAATCACCTCGTCGAGGCCCCCGTCCTGCCGAACGGCACGCTGGAGCCGGCCGACGACGAGGGACGGCGCTTCAACGACGAGATCGGTGACCCCCGTGACGGGCGCAAGGAACGCATCGTCGGCGAGTTCCTGCACGCTCTGCAGAAGGCGAGCGACGGACGGCCGCTGGTCATCGCCCTCGATCACGCCGAGAGCGTCATGCAGGGCGCCTTCACGCAGGTGCTCTACAAGTCCCTGGTACGTCCCGTCGCCTACGGGCAGGCGTCGCCGTTGCGGCTGATCCTCGTCGCCCCGGACTCATGGGTGGGCGGGGCGCTGCCGGAGTCCGACGCCCACATGATCACGCGGGTCAGGGTGGGGGACTTCGACAGCGCGCACTTCATGCGGCTCGCACGGCTCTACCAGAGCCGTCTGCGCGTCCAGCCCGACGAAACGGTCGTCGAGCTGCTGGAGGCACTCCACAAGAACCTCGAACAGCACTTCAACGTGGAACTCTTCTCACAGCTGGTGGGGATCGTGCCCCAATGGGGTGCGGCGCACCTTCAGGAGGCACGGCGATGACCGACGTCCTCGCGGAGATCACCCGCCGACTCGCCTCCGGTGAGAGCCTGGAGGCCATCAGCCGCTCGCTGCGTCCGGCGCACTGGACCGCCGCCCTGCGGGCCTGCGCCGTCGCCCGCACCTTCGACACGGCCCTCTTCGAGGAAGTGCTGTATCCGCACGCCCTCGCCGAGGAACCCGCGAGTCCGGGGCTGGAGGAACTGGTCCGCGCCCACGCGGTGGAACCCGTCGGCTCCGAGCCCGGCCGGTTCGCCCTGCCGGGCGCGAACCGGCGTGCCTACTTCCTCGAATGGGCGCAGGAGTCGGGCGGCGACACGCTTCCCGCCGGACTCCTCGCGCTGGAACTCCGGATCGCCGGCGTTCACCGCGGGGTCCGCGACCACGCGGAGGAGGTACGGCATCTCCTGCTGGCGCAGCCGGAGAACGCCCTCGCCCTCTTCCACGAACGGTTCACCGCGGCGGACGCCCGGCGTGACTTCGCCGCGTGCAAGGACCTGGTGGACGCGCTCGGCGACCCCGACCGGCTCTCGTTCACCGACGACGGCGTCGACCGACTGCGCCTGGACTGCGCCGGATACGTGCGCGCACGCGACTACTGGGCCGCCGACTACTCGCGCTCCGCCCAGTTCCTCCAACCCGCCGGACTGGTCGAGGACGCCGAACGCCTCCTGGCCGGACAGCGGCGGGTGTGGCAGATGCACGCCCCCGGAGGCGCCGGGAAGACCATGCAGCTCCGATGGCTGGTGGCCCGCTTCTGCGTACCGAAGGAACGGGACGTCCTGTGCGCCCGGATCGACTTCGACGTCGTCAACACGCACGCGGTGGGCCGGCATCCGTGGCTCCTGCTGCTGGAGATCGCGGAGCAGCTCGAACTGAGGCTTCCGGGCCGGGCCTTCGAGAGGCTCGACTCCTACTCCGCGTACAGGATCCTCCTCAGCCGTCATTCCTCCGCGCCCGCGCAGGAGACCGCCGCCCACATCGACACCCTCGACACCGAAGCGGTGCAGGAGGAGGTCCTGGAGGCCTTCGCCGAGCGTCTCAACCGGGCACGTCCCGATCGTCCGGTGGTCCTGGTGGTCGACACGCTGGAAGAGCTCCTGCTGCACGGCCACGGCGAGACGGAGCGGACGCTGCGGATGCTCGGCCAGCTCGTCAGGCTCTGCCCGAACCTGCGGCTGGTCCTCGCCGGCCGCTACAACCTCCGCCGGCACCTGCCCCAGGCGCTCAGGGCCTTCCGGCGCAAGGAGGTCCAGCACATCCAGGTCCGCAGGTTCAGCACGGCCCAGTCACACGCCTACCTCGCGGGGCTCCGCGGCATCACGAACAGCGCTCTGGTGCGGGTCGCCGCACACAGGTCCAAGGGGCTCCCGTTCACCCTGGCCCTGTTCGCCGATCTCATCGAGCAGGATCCGACGATCGGGGCCGCGGACCTCAAGGCCTGCCAGGAGCCCCTGGTGCGCTACTTGATCGAGCGGGTGGTGCAGCGCATCGACGACCCGGCGGTGCGCTGGCTGCTGCGTTACGGGGTGGTCCCCCGGCGTCTGCGCCGGGAAGACGTGTTCACGGTCATGCGCTCCTGGCTGGCCCAGGGCATGACCGACACCTCGGACGCGGACGACCCGCGTCACGACGACCACCACCTTCGGGGCAGTGACGCCGTCTTCCCCTTCGCGGCGGCCGAGCCCACCGACGAGGAACTGGACCGCGCCTGGCAGCGGTTGCTCGACTACGCCGGCACCTCGGCGTGGGTCTCACGGCACGCGGGTGACGACGACACCGTCATCTTCCATCCGAACGTCCTGGCACCGATGCGCCTCCTGATCTCGGGCCACCAGGTCTTCGAGCGGCTGCACCGGGCTTTCATCGCGCACTTCGACGAGTTGGGCAGGGCACACCCCGAGCAGTGGGTCACGTACATGAAGGAGGCGACGTACCACCGGTTCCAGGCCGGAGACCCGCAGGCCGACTCGACGTGGGCGAGCGCCGTCCGGAAGGCCGACGCGGACGGCAGCCGGGTCGAGCAGGTCCTGGAGCTGTGCGAGGAGGTGCTCGGCGACGAATACCTCGACGAGGGCCTTCCCCGGCTCCGCCTCGACGGCCGGCTGCTGATCAGCCACAGGGCCGTCGCCGACGCCCACCTCGCCATCGCCGCGGTCGCCGCGCGCAGCTATCTGAACGTTCCTTCCGTCAACCCGTCCGACCCCGCCTGGAACGAGGTCGAACGCCGGCTCGCCCTGGTACGCAGACTGCGCCGGGTGGCGGACCGGCCGTTCGGCATACTGGATCGCGAGGCTTATCTGCGGGCGCTCGTCCTCTACGGCCGCGGCCACCTCGGCAGGGCGGCGCAGGCGGTCGGGAACGCCCTCGAGACCGGGGTGCGCGACGAACTGCGGGAAGAGTTCCAGGTGTTGCTCTCCCGCATCCAGGCCCGGACGAGCGACCCGCAGGCCGAAGTCAGTTACCGGGCCGCGATCGACACCGCCCGGACCCGGGGCGGCGCCGAGAGCGAGGCCCGGATCTCGCTGGAACTGGCCGCGAACCTCCAGGCCCAGGGCCACATCGGCCAAGCCGTCGTACTCCACAACCACGTGGCCACGTCCTACGGTCCGGGCATCGGCGCGCAGCAGCCCTCCACGCGACTGCAGAACCGGGCGCTGCTGCGCAGAGCGGGTGCCGAGCTCGCCTCGTACTCTCCGAGTGCCGCCCTGCGCACGCTGCGGGACATCGACGTGAGCGCGCTGCGTCCGGCCGAGCGCGTCGAGGCCCATCTGGCCGAGGCCCGGGCGCACCTCCTGCTGGGGCGCTCGATCCGCACCCTGAAGGCCCTGGACAAGGCGGAAGAGACCTCTCACTCCGACATCCACGACTCCACTCGGTACCACGGGCTGGCCGAGTGCGCCGTGGTGCGCGCGGTCGTCGAGGGGCGCTTGCTGGCGGTGGACGAGGCGGAGCGGTCCTTCGCCCGAGCCGCGGGACTCTGGAGCGATCTGGGACACCCGGACGGCCATCCGCCGACGTTGCTCGCCTACGCCCGCTTCCTCACCCGGTCGCTGGGCGACCTCCACCGGGCGGCGAACATCCTCGGACAACTGCGGACGGTGGACACCTCCGGGGAACTCGCCGTTCCCGCCGCGCTGTTGTGGCGCGAGATGTCCCGCAGGGGGTACGCCGTGGCGGACCCCTCGCTCCTGGAGGTCCCCCTGCGCTCGCGCAAGGACCTGCTCGACGGCGGCGTGGCCGCCGTCATCGCCGACCCTTCACGCGCCCCGGCCCTGGCCGAGGCCCTCGCCGCCGTGGAACCGCCCGAAGCCCGCTTGGGCGCGCTCGAAGCCCTTTCGGGCTGCCCCGCTCCCGAAGGCGACCCCGTGCCCGAGCTCGAACGGCTCCGGCCGCTTTTCGCCCCTTTGACCGACGGGCCGCACACGGACGTCGACCACTGCCTCCGGCTGGCCGAGCTGGCGGAGTTCGAGCGTGTGTCGGGCCGTCACCAGGAGGCGAACCGGCTGGTGGCAGCGGCGTACCGGGTCCTCGCGGATTCGGCGGACACGCGGGATCCCCTGCCCACCTGGGCCTGGGCACGGGCCCAGATCCGTGTCATGGGCGTCCCCGAGGGCCCGCTCAGCCGCTCGCTCTGCGCCAAGGCCGCCACACAGCGGTCCCCCCTGCTGAAGGCGACCGCGCACTGGATGCTCGCGCTGACGGAAAGCGACGCCGACGGCAAACGGGCCTTGTTGACGCGTGCTTCGGAGCACGTGAGCGAGGTGCACCGGCCGTCTCTGTGGACGCAGTACATCCTGCGGTCCATCGCCCTCGTGAACCACGACGAGTCGACGCGCCTGGCCGCCCTGCGCATGTCGTCCACCCTCGGGTACCCACCGGAGGACGACTCCCCTCCCTCGGTGGAACTCGCCCGGTCCGAGCACGAGGACGTCTACCGCGTGGACCCCTCCTTCCGGATCACCTACGCGCCGCTGCCGACGGCTCACGCCCTGTACGCCGACTGGCGCAACGCCGTGTCCGCCAATTCCTCCTCCCTGCAGCGTCACGCACGGGCCACCCCACCGGTCGACACCGTCAGGATCCAGACCGACGACGCCTGGCTGCACGCCTTCCCCTGGGAACTCGCGCTCCGGGACGACACCGCGGCCGTCTACCGCACGCTGCCGCAGGCGGCGGAGACCGTCGACGTGCGGGCGGTCCAGGCGGTGCTCAACGCGAACAGGACGAGCAGGACGGACAGGAAGCTGACCACCGACGGTGTCTGGGGAACCAGCACCCAGATGGCCGCCGCGGGCGCGCTCGGAGCCGCCGTGGCCGCGGTGGGCGGGCCGGTCCTCGCGATCGAGGCCGTGGCCGTGGCGTGGAGGCTCATAAGGAGGGCCCGAGAGCTCGCGCAGAAGCGTTCCGGTACCCGGACGGTCCTCGTACTGCACGACGGCTCGGCCGAGGACGACGCCTCGGCCCTCTCCTCCACCGCCCGCCTGATCGGCTACCGCATGCGCGGCTTCGACGTCCGGGTGATCCACGCGTCAGCAGGTCTGCCCACCCTGAAGAGTCCGCCGGCCGTGGTGCACGTGCATGCCCCGCTCCGCCTCAAGGGGGGCACCGTTCCCTGCTTCGAGCTGTCCGCCACCCGCCTGAGCCACGGGGAACGGCTCGCCCGGGCGGCCATGGGCTCCGATCTCACACCGGACCTGCTCACCGAGTGGCTGACGCAGTTCGAACCGGGCACACAGCCGCTGGTCGTCCTCGATCCGCCGCCGCCCGGATCGCCCGCGGACATCCCCCTGCAGGTGGTGCTCCGCAATCTGTTCGCGGCCACCCTCTTCTCCTCGGGATTCGCGCCGACGGTGCTCGGAGCGGGGCTCCTCACCCGGGCAGGCAGCCGTCAGACAGAGCTCCTGGCACGGGCCGCCGCCGGAGACATCTCCCTGTTGCAGTTGTCCTCACGACTGCGCCGTGCGGCCGACGGCACGGCACTCGACCCGGCGGGCGCGGACTGGGGCGACGGCGTCCTCGAAGCGGCCTGCGTCTCGCTGTTCGCGAGCCCCGCCGCCCTGAAGATCTCCGAACCCGAAACGGCCCCCGCACCTTGACGGCCGACCCCGACACCGGTCGTCCGGCGGAAGACGCCGGCTACCGCGCCCGTCGTGAAGCCGAGGTACGCCACCTCACCAGCGGCCTGACGGACGAGCTGGAGGACTGGATCCTCGCCGCGAGGCGGAAGGACCCATGGGAAAAGCACCGGTCCCAGATCGAGAGTGCCGCACGGGTCGTGTCCGGGGCGCTCCGGCGACTACAGGAGTTGCCGCCGGCCGAGCACGAACAGCGCGCGCCCGAACTCGTCCTCGACCTCCACCACTTGTGGGACTTCTTCCGCACCAAGCTGCTCGCCCGCCACATCCCGCGCTACCGGACGTTCCTCGACGCGGCCGACGAACTGGCCTGGGCCGTCTACGGCCCCGTGCGCGACGCCGTACCGGACCGTTCGGGCCTCAAAGAGCCTCCGCTCGTCTTCCTGAACCGGCACCCCGTGCCTTTCGCCACGCCCCGGGGCAGCGATTTCGAGGACCTGCTGCCCGCGGGAAGGCAACGCACCCTCGGCGGACGCCGGGCGAGCCGGTACCTGCCGTTCCCGCTCGTCGGCGTCCCCTGGTCCGCCGGCCACCACCTGCCGACGCTCCTCGCCGTCGCGCACGAGACCGGCCATCACATCGAGGACGACTTCGCCCTCGCCGAGCCGCTGCGCACCCGCCTGGAGGAGCGCTCCGGGCTCGCGGAGGAGGGCATCGCGCGCTGGAAAGGGTGGCTGGGCGAGACGTTCGCCGACGTGTGCGCGACACTCGCGTGCGGAGAGGCCTACGTGTGGGCGCTCGGCGACATGCTCAACGGCGCCGGACGGACCGGCGGAACGGGCGACGGCACCTATCCGCCGCTCCGCACGCGCCTGCTCGTCTGCCGAGCCGCACTCGCCACCGGTCCCGGCGGCGCCACACCCGTACTGCCGCCCCTCGGAAGCCCTCAGCCGGAAGACACGGAGACGGAGGCGGTGGTCGCTGCGCTCACCGGTGAAGGGTTCGCGGAGCTGGGCGGGGCGACGCTCGGCTCGCTGATCGGTCTGCGTCGCACCGACGGCCTGGGAGAGGCCGTCGACCGGCTCCTCGCCGGTCTGTGGTCCCGGCGCGGCGATGTCACGGGGGTACTGGCTGCGGCGACCCTGGCCTTCGTCCGCAGCCCGCGGCTGTACGACGGACAAGGCGTCGGCGACCGCGCACTCGCCGAAGTCCTGTCCCTCGTACCCGACGGACCCCGCGCCGCCCCGGCTCCCGACACGGAGCCGGCACGACGCGACGACACCGCGGGCCGGGAGTTGCTCGACCTCCTCGTCTCCGGCGGATGACCACCGGGACCGGTTCCACGGCACGCCTGTCACGCCGGGACTCCGCGACCGTCGAGCAGGAGCTCAGACGGACGGCGTGACCGGAGGCCGCGAGCCGAGCCACTGCTCGGCGTCCCAGGCGCGGAACCGCTCCACCTCGGTGAACCCCAGCTTCGCCGCGAGGCGCATCGAGCCGACGTTGGCGGTCTGGGTGGTGAGCACCACCGGCTCGCCGGGAAGGACGCCGTCGAACCAGTCGAGTGCCGCCGCGCACGCCTCGGCGGCATACCCGAACCCCCATGCCTCCGGCAGGAACAGGTAGCCGAGATCGGCCTTCCCCGCGGCAGCCGGGCGACGGTGCTCCGTCGCCCTCCTGAGCAGGATCTGGCCGATCATCGCCCCGTCGAGATCGACGACGAAACTCCCCGGCCACCGCGCGGGCACCTCGGGCATCTCGCGCTCCAGCTCGTCACGCGGCCGGGGACCGCCGAGGTAGGTGTGCACCTCCGGCGAGGCGTGCAGCTCGATGAACGCCGCACGGTCCCGGGCCTCGGGCTCGCGGAGCACGAGCCGCTCGGTCCTGATCGGGGCGGGCGGCCAGGCGACGGATCCGAGTCCCGTCATCCCGACCACCCGAACGGCAGCAGGAACAAACCCACCCCGACCAGTGATTCCACGACGCCCCTTCCCGTGGCTGAAGCCCCCGTGCGGGCCTGCGGAGCTGGCGCGTCGCCCGGCATCGACGGTGCGCGACACCCCGCTTGCGGCCGCCGCCAGCCTATCCCCGGGGCAGGCCGGGGGAGATCGTTTTCGGCTCCCTCCCCATGAACCCTCGACGGCCTGCCGTCGACTCGGCCCGCGGGCCCCGTGCGCCCCGCCCGGCAACCGGACGTCGGCACTGCGGAGGGCTCTCGCGACCGCGTAGGCTTCGCCGGGCACGAACCAGGACGGGGGCGAAACGCATGAAGTCCGAGGGATCCGAGGGAACACGGCGATGGGCGTCGACGCTCGACGCGGTCGTGGTGTACGCGCAGGGTGCGCTCTGCAGCAGGGTGGCCCGGGGAACCGTGCCGCCGGACGGCAGGGTGCGGGTGGCGGGGCTGCCCCGCTCCATGGACCCGGACTCGCTGCGCGCCAAGGTCGTCGGCGGCGACGGTGTCCGTGTCACCGAGGTACGGGTGGAGGTGGACGCCGAACCGTCCGGCACCGGCACGGCCGACGCCCTGCGGCACGAGATGGAGCGGCTGCGCGACGTCTGCGCCGCCGTCCGGGCCCGCCGTGACCGGCACGAGGGTCTGATCGCCGAGGTGGCGGCACTGCGTCCGGTCCCGCCGGCCCGCAGGCGCGACGACCCGCACCGTTCCACACCCGTGGACGCGTGGCTGCGACTCGTCGACTTCGTCGACGAACGGCTCGCCGGCCTGCATCGGCGTCTCGCCGAGCTCGAGGAGGAACTGCGCCTCGCCGAGCACGAGTTCACGATCGCCCTGGACCGCTGGAACCGTGCCTCCACCGACGCGCCGTCGCAGCACGTCGACACCACGGTCTGCGCGGTACTGACGCTCGAGGGATCCGGGGACGTGGAACTCGAGCTGGAGTACGGGGTACCGGGGGCCGTCTGGGTACCGGCCTATCGCCTGGCCCACCGTCAGGGTGACGGTTCCGGCACCCTGGTCCTGCGTGCCTCGGTCGCCCAGCGCACCGGAGAGGACTGGGCCGGGGTGCGCATCGCCCTGGCCACCGCGGACCTGCGGCGCCGCACCGATCTGCCCCGGCTGCGCTCCCTGCGGGTCGGAAGGCGGCAGACCGCCCCCGCGCCCTCCGGCTGGCGTGAGCCACCGGCAGGGCTCGCCGACCTGTTCACCGGGTACGACGCGGCAGGACCCCGCCCGGCTCCGGCCGGCCTGGCCGGGGCCGTCGCCGGGGCCGCCGTGCCCGTGGCCTCCGCCGGACCCGTCCCACCGCCGCAGGCACCACCGGTGTACGGCACACCACTGCAGGCACCACCGGCATACGGCATGCCGCCCGCCGCGCCCATGGCACCCGCCGGGGCCGCGCCGCAGACCTTCGCCGGTGCCGCGCCGCAAGCCTTCGGCGGTGCCGCGCCCGACGCGGCGCGGCCCGTGGGGGCGGGACCGGGCAGGCCCGGCGCCCGCGCCCGGCGCGCCGCCGCCCCCGCCGGCCTGGCACCTGCGGCTCCCGCGGCTCCCGGATGGTCGGCCGCGCCGCCCCCGCCGCCCGCCCCCGTGCCGGTGACGACGGGTCCGCCGCGGCCGAGCGACACGGAGCTCGACTACGCCGCTCTCGTCCTGTCCGGACCCGACGTGCCCGCGGACAGCCGGGGAAGGCTGTTCCCCCACACCCCCTTCGACCCCGTGGCGGTCGAGTACCGACGGCGTGCCGAGGCGGTGTCGGCGCTGCCGCTGCCCGGACACGCCGTACGGCCCCGGGAGTCGGCGGGCTCCTTCGACCACCGCTTCGACGCCACCGCACGCACCGACATCCCCTCGGACGGCACCTGGCACACGGTCACCGTCACCGAGATCCCGGTCGGTCTGCGCACCGAGTACCTGTGCGTACCGGCCGTGGAGCAGACGACGTACGCCACTCTGGTGCTCTCCAACGTCACCGACCAGGCCCTGCTCGCCGGTCCGGTGGAGGTCACCGTCGACGACGAGTTCCTGCTGACCGCCGCGCTGCCCACCCTCGCCCCCGGCGGTGTCCGCCGGATGGGGCTCGGACCCGCCGAGGGCATCCGGGTCACCCGGCGGACGAACCTGCGCGAGTCGACGTCGGGCCTGCGCGGCAACACCACCGTGCTCGACCATCGCGTGCACGTCGAACTGGCCAACCGGCTCGCGCGGCCCGTCGTCGTCGAGGTCCACGAACAGGTGCCGGTCACCTCCCACGCCGACGTCCGGATCGAGGAGCGGGCCGACTGGACGACACCCCGGCAAAACACCGGACCCGACAGCCTCGCACCGGGCACCCGCGTCTGGCGGGTGGACCTGCCCGCCGGGGGCGGTGCCGCCCTCGACGGCGGCTACGAGATCCGTGTCCCGGCCGCCAAGGCCATCGTCGGCGGCAACCGCAGGAGCTGACCCACCATGCCCACGTACCCCCAGCCGATCCCGCTGCCCGTCACCGCCGTCACCTGTCTCGAGGACCGCGCCCACATCGAGCGCACCACCGACCTCGAACTGAGCGCCGGTGTCCAGCAGTTGCGTCTCGGGCCGATCAGCGCGCTCGCGGTCGACCGTACCCTCCACGCCGAACTGGCCGGCGAGCACCGGCCGACCGTCCTGGACGTGCGGATCGTCCGCGCCTGGACGCCGCGCGGGCCGCTGCCCGCCCCCGACGACTCCGCCCTGCGGCTGCGCGCGCAGGCGCTCGAGGACGAGCGACTCGCCCTCGGCAGGCGTCGCGACCGGCTGCACGCCCGCCTCGAGGCACTCGGCCGGCTGGCCACCGATCTGCTGCGTGACATCGCCGAAGGGACCGGCTTCGGGGAGCCGGACGAGGGCCGCTGGACCCGTGAACTGGACCGCGTGGACAGCGAGCGTGACACGTACGGCGAGGAACTGCGCTCCGTGGAAGCCGAGTTGGAGAACGTGTCCAACGAGATCACGGACACGTACAGCGCACTCGACCTCGCCGAGGAGCAGCCCGCCGAACTGCTCGGCCATGTCGAGCTGACCGTACGGGCCACGGAGGCGGGGCCGGCCCGGCTGCGTCTGAGCCATCTCACGCCGTGTGCGCTGTGGCGCCCCGCCTACCGGGCCGTGCTCGACGGGGACTCGCTGGCCCTGGAGACCGACGCGATGGTCTGGCAGCGCACGGGCGAGGACTGGTCGGACGTACGTCTGACGCTGTCGACGGCCCGCTCGGCCCTGGCCGGCGAACCGCCGCGGCTCACCGAGGACCGTCTCACGCTCACGGACCGCACCGCCGCCGAACGCCGCACGGTGGACGTGGAGTTCCGGGAGGAGGAGATCGCGGAGATCGGCCCGGTTCCGGTACTGGGACTGCCAGGGGTCGACGACGGCGGGCAGGCTCGCGTGCTGCACTCCCCCGTGCCCGTCTCCGTGCCCACGGACGGCCGTGCGCACCGGGTCCCGGTCTCCGCCGCCACCTGCGCCGCGACGAGCGAGTACGCCTCCTCCCCCGAGCTGTCACCGCTGGTCACCCGGGTCGTGCGGTTCGACAACACGTCCGGTCACGCACTGCTGGCCGGGCCCGTGGACCTCGTGCGTGACAGCGGGTTCACCGGCCGCGGCGCACTGGACTTCACCGCTCCCGGTGCCCCCGTCGAGCTCGCCTTCGGCAGCCACGACGACTACCGGGTCGTCCGGCGGACCGAAGAGACCCGGGACACCGCCTCGCTGACCCAGCGAACCGTCGTCACCCGTACGGTCAGGATCCATCTGTCCCGCTTCTCGGCCCCCGGCGAACAGGGCGAGCAGGTCGTCTCGCTGCGGGAACGGATCCCGGTCTCCGAGGTCTCGGCGGTGGAGGTGCGGCTGCGCAAGGAAGCGTGCGCGCCGGAGCCCGACGGGGTCGACGCCGACGGCATCGCCCGCTGGGACGTACGCCTGTCACCGGGCGGACACCGCACGGTGACGCTGGTCTACGAGATCTCCGGGAGCGGCAAGGTCACGGGGCTCTGAGCGACCGCGTCCACGCGGCGCGCGACGGACCTCCGTCCCGCCCGGACGGCCGCTCCCCGACGAGGGGCGTCCGAAGAGCGGCGGAACACGAAACGGAGAGTGGCCCCGGCGGTCGACCGGGGTCCGAGCCGACGGCCCCGCCCGGACATTAACCAGTAGGAGCGGGGCCGCGGTGGGAAACGCCCAAAGCAGAATTCACCAGGTACCCCGGGGGGATCG
>NZ_JBHYPZ010000063.1:0-46688 GCF_042746485.1 Streptomyces sp. NPDC058751
GGCTCCGGCCCCGGCCGCCGCCCCGGCCGCCCCCGCCCCCGTCGCCGAGGCCCCCGCCGCCCCGGCCCCGGCCGCCGCCGCTCCCGCCGCTCCGGCCGGTGGCGCCTCCGGCACCGACGTCGTGCTGCCCGCGCTGGGCGAGTCGGTCACCGAGGGCACCGTCACCCGCTGGCTGAAGGAGGTCGGCGAGGAGGTCGCGGAGGACGAGCCCCTGCTCGAGGTCTCCACGGACAAGGTCGACACCGAGATCCCCGCGCCGGTCGCCGGCGTGCTGCTGGAGATCGTCGTCGGCGAGGACGAGACCGCGGAGGTCGGCGCGAAGCTGGCCGTCATCGGCGCCCCCGGTGCGGCTCCGGCCGCCCCCGCCGCGGCCGCTCCCGCCGCCCCCGCCGCGGCTCCGGCTCCGGCCGCTCCGGCCCCGGCCCCGGCTGCTCCGGCCGCCCCGGCCGCCGCCGCCCCGGCCCCGGTCCAGCCCGCCGCCCCTGCCGCGCCCGCCGCTCCGGCCCCCGCGCCGGTGGCCGCGCCCGCCCCCGTCACCCCGGCCCCGGCGCCCGCCGCCACCGCCGGTGACGACGGCGCGTACGTGACCCCGCTGGTGCGCAAGCTCGCCGCCGAGAACGGCGTCGACCTGGCCGCCGTCAAGGGCACCGGCGTCGGCGGCCGCATCCGCAAGCAGGACGTCGTCGCCGCCGCCGAGGCCGCGAAGGCCGCCGCCGCGGTCCAGGCCCCGGCCGCTGCCGCCGCCCCGGCCGCCGCCGCCAAGAA
This sequence comes from Streptomyces sp. NPDC058751, assembly GCF_042746485.1. Taxonomy (NCBI): domain Bacteria; kingdom Bacillati; phylum Actinomycetota; class Actinomycetes; order Kitasatosporales; family Streptomycetaceae; genus Streptomyces; species Streptomyces sp. NPDC058751. The sequence goes on from NZ_JBHYPZ010000063.1 coordinate 766, forward strand.
GGCCCCGGTCCTGGAGGTCTCCCCGCTGCGCGGCCAGACCGTCAAGATGACCCGCATCCGCAAGGTCATCGGCGACAACATGGTCAAGGCCCTGCACGAGCAGGCGCAGCTGTCCTCGGTCGTCGAGGTCGACATCACCCGCCTGATGAAGCTCCGCGCGCAGGCGAAGGACTCCTTCGCGGCCCGCGAGGGCGTCAAGCTCTCCCCGATGCCGTTCTTCGTGAAGGCGGCGGCCCAGGCGCTGAAGGCCCACCCGGTCATCAACGCCCGGATCAACGAGGCCGAGGGCACGATCACCTACTTCGACGCCGAGAACATCGGCATCGCGGTGGACTCGGAGAAGGGCCTGATGACCCCGGTCATCAAGGGCGCGGGCGACCTGAACATCGCCGGCATCTCGAAGGCCACCGCCGACCTGGCGGGCAAGGTCCGGGCGAACAAGATCACCCCGGACGAGCTGTCCGGCGCGACCTTCACCATCTCCAACACCGGCTCGCGCGGCGCGCTCTTCGACACGATCATCGTGCCGCCGAACCAGGTCGCGATCCTGGGCATCGGCGCCACGGTCAAGCGTCCGGCCGTCATCGAGACGGAGGAGGGCACGGTCATCGGCGTCCGCGACATGACGTACCTGACGCTGTCCTACGACCACCGTCTGGTGGACGGCGCCGACGCCGCCCGCTACCTGACCGCGGTCAAGGCGATCCTGGAGGCGGGCGAGTTCGAGGTCGAGCTCGGCCTGTAACCCGCACCGCCCGCACGCGGCACGCAGACACGGCACCCCCGTCCGGTTCTCCCGGCGGGGGTGTCGTGTTTCGCCGGGGCCGGGGCCCCTCGGCCGCCGTTCTTCCGCCGCGTCCCCGGCCGCGCGGCCGCATCGACGGGACGAATCCGGACTTCGCACGGTACGGGTCCGTACGGAGGGGAACACTCTGACGGCGTGTAAGTCTCGTCTCACCTGCGGGAAAGCGCCGCCGTGCGCCCCTCACCGGCCGGGCCACGGCCTTATTGTCTAAAGGTCAAACGCCCCCGGGGTTATCTCGCCGCCCCTCCCAAAGGAGCCTTCATGACCGCGCCCGTCGTCCACTCGCTGCGCGAACAGATCCGCGAGCACATCGTGGAGGGGATCGTCAGCGGGCGCTGGAAGCCGGGCGAGCGGATCGTGGAGCGGCGGATCGCCACCGAGCTGGAGGTCAGCCAGACCCCGGTGCGCGAGGCGCTGCGCGAGCTGGAGTCGCTGCGGCTGATCGAGTCGGCCCCGAACAAGGGCGTCCGGGTCCGGAACCTGACGGCCGCCGACCTGGAGGAGAGCTACCCCGTACGAGCCGGTCTCGAGGCCATCGCGGCGGAGCTGGCGGCGGAGAGGCTGGCGGAGGACTGCTCGGCCCTCGAACCCCATGTGACCGCGCTGTACGAAGCCGACCGGCTGGCCGACGGGACCGGCCAGGTGCGGCACACCGTGGCCTTCCACCGCGAGCTGGTCCGGGCGGCCGGGAACTCCGTGCTCCTGCACACCTGGGAAGGGCTGGGCATCGAGGTCTTCACGGCCCTTTCCATCCGCTGGCTCGGGACCGTGCAGCAGTCGTACGCGGAGGAGCACGAGGCCCTCGTGGACGCCTTCCGGCGGCGCGATCCGTTGATCGCCGAGCTCGTGAAGGCACACGTCCTCGGCTGCGCCCCGCGCCCCTGAGGGGCACCCGGACGACACCGGCGCAGGGGAGCGCGCCCGCGCTCACCCGTGCTCCCACCTGCGAGAACCGTCGATTTTCACGGCACCCGGTGCCTGCCCACGAGGCACCGGGTGCCGACTTTTCGTTCTGGAGAGGATTTCGCCCGGAATCCTTTGATCGATCATCGATCAGGGGGTTACAGTCCTCGACGGGCTCCCACAAGAGCCCTTCGCCCTGTCCTGCCATAGACCAAGGGCACACCCCGAAAACCCCTTGCCGACGAGGGAACCCCCCTCCGCATCCGGAAGGCGGCGCAATGACCGACCCCACCGCAATCCAGCCGAGCGAGCTCGACCAGCTCCCGGACCGCGACCCCGAGGAGACCGCCGAGTGGCAGGCCTCCCTGGACGCCGTCACCGAGGCGGCCGGGCCGCACCGTGCCGCGTACCTGATGCGCCGCACGCTGGAGCGCGCCGAGGGCAACGGTCTCGCGCTGCCCAAGCTGCTCGAGACGGACTACGTCAACACCATCCCCACCGCCGCCGAGCCCGTCGTCGACGGTGACGAGGCGATGGAGGCCCGGATCACCGCGTGGAACCGCTGGAACGCGGCCGCGATGGTGACCCGGGGCGCGAAGTACGGCGTCGGCGGCCACATCGCCACCTTCGCCTCCGCGGCCTGGCTCTACGAGACCGGCTTCAACCACTTCTTCAAGGGCAAGGAGGGTGACGGCTCCGGAGACCAGCTCTACATCCAGGGCCACGCCTCCCCCGGCATCTACGCCCGCGCCTTCCTCGACGGCCGGCTGAACGAGCAGCACCTGGACAACTTCCGCCAGGAGTCGGGCGGCAACGGCCTCCCGTCGTACCCGCACCCGCGTCGGCTGCCCTGGCTGTGGGAGTTCCCGACCGTCTCCATGGGCCTCGGCCCGCTGTCGGCGATCTACCAGGCCCGCTTCAACCGCTACCTCACCAACCGCGGCATCAAGGACGTCTCCGCGTCCCACGTGTGGGCGTTCCTCGGTGACGGCGAGATGGACGAGCCCGAGTCGACCGCGGCACTCGCGCTGGCCTCCCGCGAGGGCCTGGACAACCTGACCTTCGTCATCAACTGCAACCTGCAGCGCCTCGACGGCCCGGTCCGCGCGAACTTCAAGATCGTGCAGGAGCTGGAGGCGCAGTTCCGCGGCGCCGGCTGGAACGTCGTGAAGTCGCTGTGGGGCTCGGCCTGGGACGAGCTGTTCCAGCTCGACACCACGGGCGCGCTCGTCCGCCGCCTGCGCCAGGTGCCCGACGCGCAGGTGCAGACGTACCAGACCCGCGACGCCGCCTACATCCGCCAGGACTTCTTCGGCTCCGACCCGGCGCTCGCCGAGATGGCGAAGCTGATCAGCGACGACAAGATCCTGGAGTGCTTCCACCTGTCCCGCGGCGGCCACGAGTCGCGCAAGGTGTACGCGGCCTACCGCGCCGCCCTCGCCCACAAGGGCGCGCCCACGGTGATCCTGGCCCAGACGGTCAAGGGCCACACCCTCGGCCCGGGCTTCGCGTCGAAGAACGCCAACCACCAGATGAAGAAGCTGTCCGCGGACGAGTTCAAGCAGATGCGTGACCTGCTCGAACTGCCCATCTCCGACAGCCAGTTCGTCGACGGTGTGGTGCCCTACGGCCACCCCGGCGCCGACTCCCCCGAGGTCCGTTACCTCCAGGAGCGCCGCGCGGCCCTCGGCGGCCCGGCCCCGGCCCGCCGCACGCACGCCCTGGCCCCGCTGCCGGCCCCCGCCGACAAGACGTTCGCCTCCTTCGACAAGGGCTCCGGCTCGCAGAGCGTGGCGACGACGATGGCGTTCGTCCGCCTGGTCAAGGACCTGGTCCGCGACAAGCAGACCGGCAAGCGCTGGGTGCCGATCGTCCCGGACGAGGCCCGTACCTTCGGTATGGAGTCGCTCTTCCCGTCGCTGGGCATCTACTCGCCCAAGGGCCAGACGTACGAGCCGGTCGACCGCGACCAGCTGATGTACTACAAGGAGGCCAAGGACGGCCAGATCCTCAACGAGGGGATCACCGAGGCCGGCTCCATGGCGGACTTCATCGCCGCGTCCACCGCGTACTCCACGCACGGCGAGACGATGATCCCCTTCTACATCTTCTACTCGATGTTCGGCTGGCAGCGCACGGCCGACCAGATGTGGCAGCTCGGCGACCAGCTCGGCCGCGGCTTCCTCGTCGGCGCCACGGCCGGCCGCACGACCCTGACCGGTGAGGGCCTCCAGCACGCCGACGGCCACTCCCCCGTCATCGCGGCGACGAACCCGGCGGCGCTGTCCTACGACCCGGCGTTCGCGTACGAGATCGCCGCGATCGTCAAGGACGGTCTGCGCCGGATGTACGGCGAGGCGGCCCCGGGCGAGGACCAGGACGTCTTCTACTACCTGACCGTCTACAACGAGCCGATGCCGCAGCCCGCCAAGCCGGCCGGCGTCGACGAGGGCATCCTCAAGGGCCTGTACCGCTTCAACACGGCGGAGTCGGCCGGCCTGGACGTGGCCGCGGCGAACGCCCCGCGCATCCAGCTGATCGGTTCCGGCACGGCGATCCACTGGACCCTCGCGGCCCAGAAGCTGCTCGCCGAGGAGTGGGGCGTGGCCGCCGACGTGTGGTCCGCGACCTCCTGGACCGAGCTGCGCCGTGACGCGCTGGAGGCCGACGCGGCCCTGCTGCGCGGCGAGGACCGGGTGCCGTTCGTCCGCCAGGCGCTCCAGGGCGCCGAGGGCCCGGTGCTCGCGGTCTCCGACTACATGCGCCAGGTCCCGGACCAGATCGCGCAGTGGGTCGAGCAGGACTGGTCCTCGCTCGGTGCCGACGGCTTCGGCCTGTCCGACACCCGCGACGCGGCCCGCCGCCACTTCGGCGTGGACGCGCAGTCGATCGTCGTCGCCGCGCTGGCGCAGCTCGCCCGCCGCGGCGAGGTCAAGGCGTCGGCGGTGAAGGAGGCCCGGGAGCGCTACGGCCTGTAGTGCCCGGGGGTCGGACCCGGAGAGGGGGTACGGCGAGCGCCGTGCCCCCTCTCGGCTTTCCCGGCCGCCGGTGGCGGCCCTCCCCGCTTTTCCCGGCCGCCGGTGGCGCCCGGCATGATGAACCCATGCGTGCCGCTCGTCTGATCAAGATGGTGCTGCTGCTCCAGACCCGCGCGTCGATGACCGCCGCCGAGCTGGCGCGGGAGCTGGAGGTGTCCGAGCGCACGGTCTCCCGGGACGCGCAGGCGCTGTCGGAGGCGGGGGTCCCGGTCTACGCGGACCGGGGCCGGGCCGGCGGCTACCGCCTGGTCGGCGGGTACCGCACACGGCTGACGGGACTGGCGCGCGACGAGGCGGAGGCGCTGTTCCTGAGCGGGGTGCCCGGGGCGCTGCGCGACATGGGCCTCCAGGACACGGCGTCGGCGGCCCGGCTGAAGGTCTCGGCGGCGCTGCTGCCGTCCCTGCGGGACGCCCCGCGCACGGCGGCGCAGCGCTTCCACCTGGACGCCCCCGCCTGGTTCAGCGAGCCGCGGACGCCCGGGCTGCTGCCCGCGCTCGCGGACGCGGTGTGGGACGACCGCCGGGTCCTCGCTCGCTACCGGCGCGACGGTTCCGAGGTGGAGCGGGCCCTCGAACCGTACGGGCTCGTCCTGAAGGCGGGGCTCTGGTACCTGTGCGCGCGGGTGGCGGACGCGGAGGTCTTCCGGGTCTACAGGATCGACCGGTTCACTGCCGTCGACCCCGGCGCGGAGCGGTTCCGGCGGGACGACGGGTTCGACCTGCCGGCGTTCTGGGAGGAGCGGGCCGAGGAGTTCGCCCGGTCCGTGCTGCGGTCCGAGGTCGTCGTACGGCTGTCCCCCGAGGGGGTACGGCTGTTGCCGTACGCCCTCGATCCCGTGTCGGCGAAGGAGGGGCTCGGCACGTCGGGCGCCCCCGACGGACGGGGCTGGGTGACCCTCACCCTGCCCGTCGAGTCCGAGGAGGTCGCCCACGACCGGCTGCGCGGGCTGGGGCCCGAGGTGGAGGTGCTCGCCCCGGAGTCCCTGCGGCGGCACTGCGCCGAGGACGCGGCGAGAGCGGCGGCGCTCTACCGGTCCGCGCCCGGTTGAAATCCGCAGGAAGCCGGTGGTTTTACCGTCGGCATGTGCATGCATAACAATCTGCCCCGCTCCACGTGCGTCCCTCCCGCCCAGGCCCGATGCTGGACCCGTGATGGACGAGACGGAGTTCTGGCAGCTGGTGGACACGACCCGCGAGACTGCCGAGGGCGACCCCGAGGAACAGGCGGATCTGCTCGTCGAGCGGCTCGTCCAGCTCGACCCGGACTCCGTCCTGGACTTCGCCCGGCACTTCGAGTCCCGTTACAACCGCGCCTACCGCTGGGACCTGTGGGGCGCGGCCTGGCTGCTGCTCGACGGGGCCAGCGACGACGCCTTCGACTTCTTCCGGTGCTGGCTGATCGGCCAGGGCAGGGAGGTCTTCGAGGGGGCCATGCACGACCCGGACACGCTCGCCGAGCTCCTGGACGACTTCGACGAGGAGATCGACGGCGACGGCGAGGAGCTGGGGTACGCGGCCGACGAGGCCTACGAGCAGCTCACCGGTGTCGTCGCGCCCGCTCTGGGCATCCCGGCCGCGGCCGCCGAGCCCGAGGGGACCCCGCTCGAGTTCGAGAACGACTCCGTCATCGCGGAGCGCTACCCCAAGCTGTGGGAGCGCTTCAGGGAGGACTGAGGGGCCGGGGGCCGGCGCGTCAGGAGGTGCCCGCGCGGCCCCGGGGCCCGTGGCCCGTGCCGTGTGGTGCCGGGGGGCCGCGTTGGCCCGGTCCAGCGCGGACGCCGTGACCGCCGCCGGGCCCAGGACGACCGTCGCCACGGCGCACAGCACCGCCCACGGCCCCCGCGCCACGGCCGTCCGGCCGGCTGCCGGGTTCCCGGCCCGCGTCTCCCGCCCGCCCTCGGCGCGCCCCGCGTGCGCCCCGCTCCCCGCGCGGCGCGCGGGCTCCGTCCGGCTGATCCTCGTCATTCCCGCCTCCGGTCGGTGTGCACGCCGTCGCACGACGGCGTACCCGGACGGTAGGGCGCGCGGCTCGGGGGAGGCTGTGAGCGGACGGGGGCGCGCCTGTGGACGCCGACGCCGGGCGCGCCGGCGGTCAGCGGCCCTGGAGGCGGGCCGCGAGGGCGCGTATCTCGGGGAGGCGGTCGCTGAGGGCGGCGCCCGGGCAGCTGGTCATGAAGGCCGCGTCGTGGCCGGAGACGGTGGAGAGCACGGCGGCGGTGCCCGCGGGGTAGCGGCTGAGGCCGTTGCTGGAGACGAGGCGGACCGTGCCCCGCGGGTCCACGCCGCCGAGCCCGAGCTTCCAGGCCACCAGGCGGGCGATCGCGTCGGTCATCGCCTTCGGCACCGGTGATCCCGCCGTGAAGGTGCCGATCGCCGCTATCCCTGCGGAGCGGTGGTTGAAGCCCTGTGTGTGCGCCCCGGTGACGGGCCGGTCGACCCCGCCGGCGCGGCCCTCGTAGATCGTGCCGCAGCGGTCGACGAGGAAGTTGTAGCCGATGTCGTCCCAGTGCTTGGCGCCGGTCTGGCCCGCGTACACGTCACGGATGACGCGGGGCGCGTCGGCGCAGTCGTAGCCGCTCGGCGAGTCGGTGTGATGGACGAAGACGGCCACGACGCGGTCGTCGTAGCGGGGCGGCGGCTGCTCGCGCGTGCTCACGGCGTCCAGCCACGTCGACCGCGGCACGATGAGCGGCCTGACGACGGGACGGGGGACGGTGATCCGGGGAGCGGTGGTCCGGGCCACGGCGGTGGGCGGGGCGGCGGCCCGGGACGCCTTGCGGTCCACCCCCGCCGGGCACACCACCAGCGCCAGCATCGCGAGCAGGCCGGGCACGCACCCGAGGGCGACGAGGACCGTTCTCGGCGGCGGCACCGGCGCACGCCGGCGCACACCGGGCGGCACCGGCGCACGGGGGGTCCGCAGAGTTCCGCCGGTGCGACCGTCTCGGCCCGGGGGCCCGGAACGTCCGTGGCGCCCGGGCCGGGACGCCCGCTCCACGCTCCGTATTCGAGGTCCCCGCGGCTTCCGGAAGACACGCATGGAGCCACCCTGACCCGGATCCGCGCGGGCCGCGATGTGTGGTGTGCCACCTGGTGGAACCATCGTGCGTATCCGGGACGTTTCTACAGGTCCACGGGTGTGCGGCCGTTTCCCGCGGCACCGGAACGCGCGTGGCTGATCACTGGGCCCGCCCGGCGCGTACTGAGGGGCCCTAGAGAAAGGCGGCTCCGTGGACGTTCTCGACCTCCTGCTGGTGCTGGTCATCCTGGTCTACGCGGCGTCCGGGTACCGTCGCGGCCTGGTGGCCGGCTGTGTCTCGCTGGCCGGCTTCGTGGGCGGCGCCGTCATCGGCGTATGGGTGCTGCCGTGGATGATGGAGCTGGTCACGGCGGGGACACCGGCGGCGACGGTCACGGCGGTGCTCACGGTCCTGGTACCCGCCGCGGTGGGCCACGAGCTTGCCGGGCGGCTGGCGCTGAAGCTGCGCCGCGAGCTGGACCAGGGGCCGCTGCGGGTGGCCGACGGGATCGGCGGGGCCGCGGCGAACACCGTCGCCGTGCTGCTGGTGGCCTGGGTGGCGGCGAGCGTCCTCGGCGCGTCCTCCTCGACGGTGGTGACGCAGTCGATCCGCAACTCGGCGCTGCTGGGCGCCGTGCAGAACACGATGCCGGAGACCACGCCGACCTGGTTCTCGCGCGCGACCTCGGCCCTCACGGAGGCGGGCTTCCCGCAGGTCTTCAACCCCTTCGAGAACGAACCGGCGGCCGGTGTCGCCAAGCCCTCCGGGGACAGTGTCACGCCGTCCGCGACGAACGCCGCCAAGCTGAGCACCGTGAAGGTCGAGGGCGCCTCGGGCAACCAGGGCCGGGAGGGCAGCGGCTTCGTCTACGCCCCCCGCCGGGTGATGACCAACGCGCACGTGGTGGCGGGCATCGACCGGCCGACCGTGCGGGTGGGCGGGGTCGGCCGCCCGTACCCGGCGCGGGTGGTGCTCTTCGATCCGCAGAAGGACGTCGCCGTCCTGTACGTGCCGACGCTCCGGGCACCGGTTCTCAAGTTCGACGGGGTCGCCTCGCGCGGGGACTCCGCGGTGGTCGCGGGCTACCCGCAGGACGGCGGCCTGGACCTCCAGGCGGCCACCGTCGCGAGCCGCATCAACGCGACGGGCCAGAACATCTACGGCACCGGCACGGTCACCCGCGAGGTCTACTCGATCCGCTCGACCGTCCGTCCCGGCAACTCCGGCGGCCCGCTCCTGACCACCGACGGCGAGGTGTACGGCATGGTCTTCGCCCGTTCGACCTCGGACGACGAGACCGGTTACGTCCTGACGGCGCGCGAGATCGCGGGCGACGCCCGGAAGGCGGCGCACGCCACGGCCCGCGTGGACACGGGCGACCTCGTCTCGTCCTGAGCCGGACCCGGCCGGTCCAGGTCCACCCCGGTCCAGGTCCGCCCCGGTCCGGTCCGGTCAGAGCGGGTGTCCCATCAGGACGTCGTCCACGTAGGCGCCGTCCAGCAGGAACTCCCCGGGCAGGATCCCCTCGACGACGAACCCCTCGGACTCGTACAGCGTCCGCGCCGGGACGTTGTGGCCGAGCACGCGCAGGGTGATGCGCCGGGCGCCCTGGCGGCGGGCCTCCTCGCGCGCCGCCCGCAGCAGCGCGCGGCCGACCCCGGCGCCGCGGGCCTCGTCGGCGACGGCCAGTCCGAGGATCTGCCGGACGTGCGCGTTGCAGGCCAGAGCGGTCGGGAAACCCAGCCGGACGTACCCCACGAGCCTGCCGTCGAGCTCGGCCACGAAATGGTCCCGGGGGCCGAACCGCTCGCTGTAGAAGGGCTCGTACGGCGGCCGGGGGCGCGGCATGACGGCGTGCAGCGTGGACCAGGTGTCGCGGTCGATCCGGCCGAGCGCGTCCTCGTCGTCCGAAGTGGCGGTGCGTATCAGCGGAGCAGCTGGCATACCGGTCACTGTACGGCCGCCGCGCTGCGGTCCTTTCCGTGAAGTCCGCGGCGGCGCGGGCAGGATGGACCCATGAGCGACTCACCGCTGCCCCCGGGCTCCCGCATCGTGATCGCCGGCGCGTCCGGCCTGATCGGCTCCGCGCTGGCGCGCTCCCTGAGCGCCGAGGGGCACGAGGTGGTCAGGCTCGTGCGCCGCGAGCCGCGTTCGCCGCACGAGATCCGCTGGGATCCGCAGCGGCAGCGGATCGACGCGGTGGGGCTCATCGGCTGTGCCGCGGTGGTCAACCTGGCCGGGGCCCCGGTCGCGGGGCGGCCCTGGACACGTACGTACAAGCGGATGATCCGGGACAGCCGGGTGCTCGGGACGGCGACGCTCGCGGAGGCGGTGGCCTCGCTCGACGAACCGCCGCGGGTCTTCGTCAACGGGAGCGCGATCGGGTTCTACGGCGACACGGACGGCCGCGCGGTGGACGAGTCGGCGCCGCCCGGGGCGGGGTTCCTGCCGTCCGTCTGCGTGGAGTGGGAGGAGGCCACCGCTCCGGCGCAGGAGGCGGGGGTTCGCACGGTGCTCGCCAGGACCGGGCTCGTGGTGGCCCGTGAGGGCGGGGCCTGGGCGAGGCTGATCCCGCTGTTCAGGGCGGGCGCCGGGGGACGGATGGGGAACGGGCGCCAGTACTGGAGCTACATCTCGCTGCACGACGAGGTGGCCGCGATCCGGCATCTCATCGACACGGAGTCGCTGTCGGGGCCGGTGAACCTGACCGCCCCCGACCCGCTCACCAATGGCGAGATCACCGCGGCCATGGGCCGTGTCCTGCACCGTCCGACCCTCCTGACCGCTCCCGCCCCGCTGCTGCGGCTCGCCCTCGGCGACATGGCCGACGACGTCCTGGGCAGCCAGCGCGTCCTGCCCACCCGCCTCCTGGAATCGGGTTTCGTCTTCGCGTTTCCCTCGATCGAGGGATCGCTGCGGGCGGCGCTGGGCCGATAGCCGTCCTTCCCGGCGGGCCCGGACACCCCGCCGGGCGGATAGACGCCCCGCCGGGCGGGTACATGCACCCCCCCATGCTCCCGTGCACGGCTGCCGCGCGGGTTCCCCCGCGCGGCCGAACCTCGCACCCTCGATCCGAACTCGGGCATTCCAGAAGCGTGTTGGGGGCATGACGTCCCCACCGGCCGCGCAACCTCGAGGAGGGGCACGTGCTAGAGCCCGCACGCCACACCGCGCACACGGCGGAGATCACCGAAGACGTCGACGTCGTCGTCGTGGGAGCCGGTGTCGCCGGCCTCGCGGCCGCACGGCATCTGACCGGGGCGGGGCTGAGGACCGCCGTCCTGGAAGCCGCCCCTCATGTGGGCGGCCGCATGTCCACGGAGAAGGTCGACGGCTTCCGGCTGGACCGGCTCGGCCGGCTCCTGTCCACCTCGTACCCGGAGCTGCGCCACACCCCGGGCCTGGACGGCCTCGTCCTGCGCCCGTTCTCGCCGGGGGTGCTGCTGCACAGCGACGGCCATCGCCACCACACGGGCACGCCCGGCACACCCCGGAGCGCGAGGGGCGCACTCACCACCGCGCGCGCCCTCGCGAGCGCCCCCCGGCTTCCGCTGCCCCGGCCCGCGCGCGGCACCACCCGCCCCGGACCGCTCGGCAGCCCCCTCGACCAGTCCCGTCTGAGCGCGTCCCTCGCCCGTCTCGCCTCCACCGCGCCGGAGCGCCTGCTCGCCCGCCCCGACCTCACCGCGGCGCAGGCGCTGACCGCCCGGGGGCTCCCGGCCCGTACGGTCGAAACCTTTCTGCGCCCCCTTCTCGCGGCCCTGCTGTGCGACCCGGAGCTGGGGACGTCGAGCCGGTGCGCCGACCTCGCGCTGCACTCCTTCGCGACGGGCCGGCTGTGCCTGCCCGAGGGCGGGGCGGACGCGCTGCCCGAGCTGCTCGCCGCCGCCCTTCCGCCCGGCACCGTGCACACGGGCGTCGAGGTCACCGCCGTCTCCACGACCCGTGTCACGACGAAGGACCACGGCGAACTCCGCTGCCGGGCCGTCCTGCTCGCGACCGGGGCCCGTGCCGCCGCCGGGTTCCTGCCCGGTCTGCACGTCCCCGCCTTCCATCCGGTGACCGTCCTGCACCACACCACGGACGAACCGCCGCTCACCGATCCGGCGCTGGTCCTGGACGCCGACCGGAGCGGCCCGGTCGCCCACACGGCGGTCGTCAGCCAGGTCGACCCGAGCCGGGCACCGGCGGGGCGCGCCCTGGTCTCCTCGACCGTGCTCGGCGCGGCACCCGCCGCGTCCCACCTGGACGCGACGGTCCGCGCCCAGCTCGCCCGCCTCTACGGGACGTCCACGACCCGCTGGGAGCTGCTGGCGGTCCATCACGAGCCGGAGGCGGTGCCGGCGATGCCGCCGCCGCACGACCCGCGCCGTCCCGTACGGCTGCTCGCGGGCCTGTACGTGTGCGGTGACCACCGGGACACCAGCACGGTGCAGGGCGCGCTCCACTCGGCCCGGCGGGCCGCCCACGCCCTCCTGACGGACCTGGACGTCCACGCCCCCGCCCCGCTGTCCGAACCCCTGGCCTCCGCCGCCGCCTGACCCGGGACCCCGGTCCCCCGCTCCGCCCCCGGAGGGCGGCCCCGCACGGGCGGGCCGGGGTCCGCGTGCGCCGGCGGGCGGACCCCGGCGCGTGCACCGGGCTTCCCGGTCTCCGGTTCCCCAGGCCGGAGACCGGGGACGCCGGCCCCGGGGTCAGTTCAGCGCGGCCACCTTGTCGCGGTAGCCGCGCACGGGCGCGGCGTCCTTGTACGGTTCGAGCCGTTTCTCGAAGTCCCGCACGTACTCGACGGCCCGCGCCGACCGCATCTCCGCCGCCTGCCCCGCGGCCTCCGCGCCGAGCAGACAGGCCTGGTCGAGCTCTCCGAGCCCGAGCCGGGCCGAGGCGAGCACCACCCGGCAGAACAGCCGGCTGCGGGCGTATCCGGGCGCCCGCAGCTGCAGCGAGCGTTCGGCGTGCTGCGCCGCCGCCCGGAACTGCTGGAGGTCCCGGTGGCAGTGCCCGAACTCGTCGGCGAGCTGCGCCTCGTCGAAGTACCGGGCCCAGTGCGGGACCTCGTCGCCGGTCCGGGACGCCTCCAGCGCGCGTTCGGCCCGCACCAGGGAGGCCGTGCAGGCCCGCACCTCGCCGAGCACCCCGTGGCCGCGCGCCTCGACGGCGTGCAGCAGCGCCTGCACGACGTGCGGGCCCCCGGACCCGAGGCCCTGCTGCGCGACCCGCGCGAGCTGTACGGCCTCGCGCCCGTGCCCGAGGTAGACGGCCTGCCGGCTCATCGTGATGAGCACGTAGGAGCCGTACACCCGGTCCCCCGCGGCCTGCGCCAGGCGCAGCGCCTGGACGAAGTACCGCTGCGCGAGTCCGTGGGCGCCGATGTCGTACGACGTCCAGCCGGCGAGCCGGGTGAGGTCGGCGGCGGCGGCGAACAGGTGGCGGCCGGTCTGCTCGCCGTACGCGCCGCGCAGCATCGGCTCGGCCTCGTGCTCCAGGTAGCGGACCAGCGCCTGGCGGGCGTGGCCGCCGCCGTAGGCGTGGTCGAGGGCGCGGAAGAGCTCGCCGACCGAGCGGAGCGCGGCGATGTCCCCGCCGGTGACCCGCTGGCCGGGGCCCCGCTCGGTGCGGCCGCGCCGGGACGAGGCTCCCCCCTGCTCGGGCGGCGCCGTGAGCTTGGGCGCGGCCGGGCGGCCCTGGGCGGGGATGCGGGAGGGCTGCTCGCCTCGGGCGACCCGGTCGTCGGCCCGGCCGATCAGCCAGTCCCGGCTGGGCACGACGAGTCCGGCCGGGGTGAAGGCGATCTTGCGGAGCTCGGCGTGGCTCCCGGAGTCCTTGCGCCACAGGCCGCTGACGATGTCCACGGCCTCCTCGGGGGTCGCGGCGAACTCCAGCCCCGCGTACACCGGCGCGCAGGCGTCGAGCCCGAGGTCCTGGGCGCTCAGGCGCCGGCCGAGGCGGCGGGTGAACACCTCGGCGATGAGCGCGGGGGTCGTCCCGCGGGGCTGCTGGCCCCGCAGCCACCGGGTCACCGAGGTCTTGTCGTATCTCAGGTCCAGTCCGTGTTCGAGTCCGAGCTGGTCGACCCGACGGGCGAGACCTGCGTTGGAGAACCCCGCTTCTGCGATGAGCGCGGCGAGCTGTCGATTGGGCGTGCGCTGCGCGGGTCGTTCCGTCATCTGCGGTGCGGTCTCCTGCCTTCGGGTCTCCAGGGCGGTCCCGGGGGCGGCGTGGAACATGCTTGCGCCTCCCCCGAGGTCCCCCCGTGCCCGGATTGCCTGTGAGCAGCCCTTATGGCCTCAGTGAACGGCGCGAATGTAGCGGAGCGTGAGCACGTCATCGCACACATCGACATTCATTCATCCGATCGTGTGAGTATTGGCCGTCGAGCTGACGTGAATCCGACGGACGTACAGTGGCGTGGGTGCGCCACGGGCCTGACGAAAGGTTCCTTCGCGCGCCCCGCACGGGGACCACCACGTGCCCGAGGAAGCTTCTAGGGAGGCGCTTGCCGTGAGTGAGTTGCGGTTCGTCCGCATGGGATTCGGTGCCGAGGCCGTCGAGTACCAGGAGGCCTGGGACGAGCAGCGTCGCGTGCACGCCGCCCGGTTCCTGGACGAGGTTCCCGACACCTGCCTGCTCCTGGAGCACCCCCCGGTGTACACCGCGGGCCGGCGCACGGCGGACAACGAGCGGCCGCTGGACGGCACTCCCGTCATCGACGTGGACCGCGGCGGCAAGATCACCTGGCACGGTCCGGGCCAGCTGGTCGGCTACCCCATCCAGAAGCTCCCGCGTCCCGTGGACGTCGTGGCCCACGTACGCCGCCTGGAGGAGGCGATCATCCTCACCTGCGCGGAGTTCGGCCTGGAGACGAGCCGGGTCGAGGGCCGCAGCGGCGTCTGGATCCTCGGCGACGCCAAGGACCCCGCCCAGGGGGCCCCCGCGCTCGGGGGCCTCTCCCTCGACTTCGACCCCCGGCTCCACGACGAGGAGTTCGACCCGCGGCTCAACGGCCCGGAGTACGCCCCGTCCAACGCCGGCCAGCGCCGCGAGGACCGCAAGATCGCCGCGATCGGCATCCGCGTCGCCAAGGGCGTCACCATGCACGGCTTCGCGCTGAACGTGAACCCGGACAACGCCTGGTTCGACCGGATCATCCCGTGCGGCATCCGCGACGCGGGCGTCGCCTCGCTCGCGGGCGAGCTGGGCCGTGACGTGACCATCGAGGAGGTCCTGCCGGTGGCCGAGAAGCACCTCAGGGACGTCCTGGCGAACGCGGACCTGAAGCCGCGCGTCGTCGAACGCACGCCGGCCTGAACCCCCCGCGCGCCCGTGGCGGCACCCGCCCGGGCCCCGCGCCCCCACGGCGGAACGCCTCCGGGAATGCACCCCCGCTCCCGAAGGTTGCCCACGTCGGGGGCCGAGCACCACACGGGCGTACCCTGGTGTACGCCGAAGAATCGAAGCTACAGGGAGCCGATGTGTCCGCAGTCGCACCCGACGGACGCAAGATGCTGCGCCTGGAGGTCCGGAACAGCCAGACCCCCATCGAGCGCAAGCCCGAGTGGATCAAGACCCGGGCGAAAATGGGCCCCGAGTACACGAAGATGCAGGGCCTCGTGAAGAGCGAGGGGCTGCACACGGTCTGCCAGGAGGCGGGCTGTCCCAACATCTACGAGTGCTGGGAGGACCGCGAGGCCACCTTCCTCATCGGCGGTGACCAGTGCACTCGGCGCTGCGACTTCTGCCAGATCGACACCGGCAAGCCGGAGGCCCTCGACCGGGACGAACCGCGCCGCGTCGGTGAGTCCGTCGTCACGATGGACCTGAACTACGCCACGATCACCGGCGTCGCCCGCGACGACCTGGAGGACGGCGGCGCCTGGCTGTACGCCGAGACGGTCCGCCAGATCCACGCGCAGACGGCGGGCCGCGAGGCCGGACGCACCAAGGTCGAACTGCTCGCCCCGGACTTCAACGCCGAGCCCGCGCACCTCGCCGAGGTCTTCTCCTCGCGCCCCGAGGTCTTCGCGCACAACGTCGAGACGGTCCCGCGGATCTTCAAGCGGATCCGTCCCGGCTTCCGCTACGACCGCTCGCTCAAGGTCATCACCGATGCCCGTGACTACGGTCTGGTCACGAAATCGAACCTGATCCTCGGCATGGGCGAGACCCGCGAGGAGGTCGGCGAGGCGCTCCGGCAGCTCCACGAGGCGGGCTGCGAGCTCATCACGATCACGCAGTACCTGCGCCCCTCCGTGCGCCACCACCCCGTGGAGCGCTGGGTCAAGCCGCAGGAGTTCGTGGAGCTCAAGGAGGAGGCCGAGCAGATCGGCTTCTCCGGCGTCATGTCGGGCCCGCTGGTCCGCTCCTCGTACCGGGCCGGCCGCCTGTACCAGATGGCCGTCGAGAAGCGCGGCGCGTACGTCGCCTCCCAGGCGGTCTGATCCCCCGAACGGCACACGTTGCGAAAGAAAAGCGGTGGCACCGAGTGCCACCGCTTTTCTGTGAATCCGCGCACAAGCAACTCGCCCTTCACAACGGCCGGTTCACACCCTCCCGGGACATCCCCGCAGCTGAACGCCGCATCAGGAAGGGGCCGGGAAAAGGCCCCGCCGCATCAAGGTTTCATTGGTGTTTGACCGCTCGGTCACGTACTGGTAACACCAATCAGAGACTCTGGTTCCACGTCACAAACATCCCTGTCCGAGCCGTCGATCCCGAGGGGGGATCTCCATCATGCAGGCCGCGCCCGTACGCGCCACCGCGATTCCTTCGTTCACCGATGCACTGCGTGCCGTCGAGTCGCTGCTCATGAGCAGCGGGCAGCGCACGGCCCGCCGCAACGCCTGGACCTCCGTCCTGGAGGACCGCCGCCGGGCCAAGGACCGGGTCGAGGCGCAGCGCGTGCTGGAATCCGTCATCCGTTCCTGACGTCCCACAGCCGTCCCCGACGTCCCCCACCCGTTCCCGACGTCCTTTCCCGACCGGCTCCGGTCGGCGCCCCTCGGCGCCGGTCCCTGCCACCACGGCGGCCGCTCCCCGCCGCCGCGGCCCGTTCGCCCGGTACTGACGTCGTCGGCGCTTCACGGGCCACGTAGACTCGTGAGCATGGCGAGGAAGGAAACCGCAGCGGACGCTGCGAACCCCGGGCGACTCAAGCAGATCGCTCTGACGTACAAAATGACCCGCAGGGCCGATTCCAAGATCGGTCTTGTACTCGCGGCTGTCGGAATTCTCACCCTCGGTGTTTTCCTCGCGATCGGATTCTTGATCGGCCACCCGATCTATCTCGGCATTCTCGGGCTTCTGCTCGCCCTTCTCGCGACGGCGATCGTCTTCGGGCGCAGGGCCGAGCGGGCCGCCTTCGGGCAGATGGAGGGCCAGCCCGGCGCGGCCGCGGCCGTGCTGGACAACATCGGCCGGGGCTGGACCACCACCCCGGCGGTCGCGATGAACCGCAGCCAGGACGTGGTGCACCGCGCGGTCGGCAAGGCCGGCATCGTGCTGGTCGCCGAGGGCAACCCGAACCGGGTCAAGACCCTGCTGGCCGCCGAGAAGAAGAAGATGGCGCGCATCGTCGCGGACGTCCCGGTGCACGACATCCTCGTGGGCACCGGTGAGGGCCAGGTCGAGCTGAAGAAGCTCCGCACGACGATGCTGAAGCTTCCGCGTGTGCTCGCCGGCCCCCAGGTCACCGCGACCAACGACCGGCTGCGCGCGATGGGCGACCTGATGAGCAACATGCCGCTGCCGAAGGGGCCGATGCCCAAGGGCATGCGGATGCCGCGGGGCGGCCCGAAGCGGTGACGCTCGCGCTCGCTTGACCAGTCCTACGACGATGGGGCGCCCGGAATCCTCCGGGCGCCCCATCGTCGTTCGCACCCCGCCCCACCGTGCCGGGCCGCCTTGGCCGTGGGCCTCCTCGTCGGCCGGAGCCACCTTGCCCGCAGGACCGCTCCCGGTCGCGGGGCGCCCGTCGTCGGCCGCTCCGCCATGTCGGTCCAGCCCCGACGCGGCGACCCCTTCTTCCCTTGCGGCGGGCCGACCCCGCCCCACCGGGCCGCCTTGACCGCAGGACCGCGCCCGGTCGCGGGGCGCCCGTCGTCGGCCGGCCTCGCCTATCTCAGGTCGGCTCCGCCCGGTGGGCCCCTCGCAGCGGGGCACACCTCCGTGTCGGAGCACATTCACCGTGGGCCCTCGTCGCAGGGCCGGTCGTCGCGCGGGAACACCCCCGGCCGCACGCCGGCAGGCCGCCTCCGGCGCGGGGGCACGCCTCGCCGGGCACCCTCACCGCAGGCCCCGTCGCCGCACCGCGGCGGCCGCTCGCCGTCGCAGGCCGCCTCCGGCGGAGCGGGTCACCGTCCCAGGACGAGGCCGCCCTCCCCGCAGGGGGTCGCCCCCCGCCCGTAGAGGTCGCCCTCCCCGCAGGGGCTGGTTCCGCACGCGGCCGAGCCGACGGGCGGGTGGGAGTCAGATGCGGACCTCGATCGTGCGGGCCAGGCGGTCGTGGAGGCCGCGGCCGTCGCGGTCCCAGATCAGCGCCGGGACGGCCGCGCACAGGAGCACCGTGCGCAGCAGGACGCGCAGCGGGTTCGGCCGGCCGCCGCCCTCGGCCACGACGCGCATGCCCAGCAGCCGCTTGCCCGGGGTGGAGCCGACGGTGCCGACCGTCAGGACCCCGAGGACGAGGAAGAGGAGCAGGGCCCAGTTGCCCGTCGCCTGGCCGTAGCCGTCGGTGAGCAGCCCGTATGCGATCAGGACGCACAGGCCCCAGTCGACGGCGAGGGCGCCCAGACGGCGGCCGGGGCGGGCGATCGAGCCCGGCCCGTGCTCCGGGAGACCGAGCTGTTCGCCCCGGTATCCGAAGTCGACTCCGGCTTCCTCCGCCGCCGCGCGGGGACCGGAGAGCCACGATCCGATTGCTTGCCTGTTGTCCACCCGTCCAAGGTACTGTGCCCGTTTTGCCATACGGACAGGAGGGGCCCGGAGGGCCGGAGTCGGTTAACTTGGGCGAAACAAATGGGTCACGCCGGAGAAATCCCCCGTCCCTATGGTCGGGCCGCAGCGTGTGCCACCGCACTGGCCGCACGAACGAACTACCACCCCGTCCACCGCGGACGGAAGTAGGAGGAGCTGGATGTTCCAGAACGCCGACGAGGCCAAGAAGTTCATCGCGGACGAGGACGTCAAGTTCGTCGATGTCCGCTTCTGCGACCTGCCGGGTGTGATGCAGCACTTCACGATCCCGGCCGAGGCCTTCGACCCGGCCGAGGAGCTCGCCTTCGACGGCTCCTCCATCCGCGGCTTCCAGGCCATCCACGAGTCCGACATGGCGCTCCGCGCCGACCTGTCCACCGCGCGCGTCGACCCCTTCCGCCGCGACAAGACGGTCAACATCAACTTCTTCATCCACGACCCGATCACGGGCGAGCAGTACTCCCGTGACCCGCGCAACGTGGCCAAGAAGGCCGAGGCCTACCTCGCCTCGACCGGTATCGCCGACACCGCGTACTTCGGTCCCGAGGCCGAGTTCTACGTGTTCGACAGCGTGCGCTTCAAGACGTCCGAGAACGAGTCCTTCTACCACATCGACTCCGAGGCCGGCGCCTGGAACACCGGTGCCCTCGAGGACAACCGCGGTTACAAGGTCCGCTACAAGGGCGGCTACTTCCCGACCCCGCCGGTCGACCACTTCGCCGACCTGCGTGCCGAGATCTCCCTGGAGCTGGCCAACTCCGGCCTCCAGGTCGAGCGCCAGCACCACGAGGTGGGCACCGCCGGCCAGGCCGAGATCAACTACAAGTTCAACACGCTGCTCGCCGCGGCCGACGACCTCCAGCTCTTCAAGTACATCGTGAAGAACGTCGCCTGGCGCAACGGCAAGACCGCGACCTTCATGCCGAAGCCGATCTTCGGTGACAACGGCTCGGGCATGCACGTCCACCAGTCCCTGTGGAGCGGCGGCTCCCCGCTGTTCTACGACGAGGCCGGTTACGCGGGCCTGTCGGACATGGCCCGCTACTACATCGGCGGCATCCTCAAGCACGCCCCGTCGCTGCTCGCCTTCACCAACCCGACGGTGAACTCGTACCACCGCCTGGTCCCCGGCTTCGAGGCCCCGGTCAACCTGGTGTACTCGCAGCGCAACCGCTCCGCGGCCATGCGCATCCCGATCACCGGCTCGAACCCGAAGGCCAAGCGCGTCGAGTTCCGCGCGCCCGACTCCTCCGGCAACCCGTACCTGGCGTTCTCGGCCCTGCTGATGGCCGGTCTGGACGGCGTCAAGAACAAGATCGAGCCGGCCGAGCCGATCGACAAGGACCTCTACGAGCTGGCTCCCGAGGAGCACGCGGGCGTGGCCCAGGTCCCGACCTCGCTCCCGGCGGTCCTCGACTCGCTGGAGCGCGACCACGAGTTCCTCCTCGCGGGCGACGTCTTCACGTCCGACCTGATCGAGACGTGGATCGACTACAAGCGCACGAACGAGATCGCGCCGCTCCAGCTCCGTCCGCACCCGCACGAGTTCGAGCTGTACTTCGACGTGTAAAACCCCGCTCCGGCGAGCACGTCCTCGGCCGCGCCCTTCCTCCGGGAGGGCGCGGCCGACGCGTTCGCCCGCCGCCGACGGGGTTCTTCGCCCCCCGCAGGGACTGCCGGCACCCGTTCATGGGGTACCGCGGGCGCACAATGGAGAACGGGACGAGTGCCCGACTGCGGGGTGGTGCGCGATGCGGAGCCGATTCCGGAACGACCGTCAGCTGACCGTGCGGATGACGGTCACGCTGTTCCTGCTCGGACTGCTGTACGTGGCCTTCGTCGCCGCGCTGGTCGTGCTGCTGAAGTCGTGGGTGCTGGTCGTCGTGATCGCGGCCGGGGCGCTCGTCGCGCAGTACTGGTTCTCGGACCGGATCGCGCTGTACGCCATGCACGGGCGGATCGTGGAGCGGGAGGAGTATCCGCAGCTGCACGGCGTCGTCGACCGGCTGTGCGCCGTCGCCGACATGCCGAAGCCGCTCGTCGCCGTCTCGGACATCGACATGCCGAACGCGTTCGCCACGGGGCGCAACGCCGATCACGCCGTGCTGTGCGTGACCACCGGGCTGCTGCGCCGCCTGGAGCCCGACGAGCTGGAGGGCGTCCTCGCGCACGAGCTGTCGCACGTGGCGCACAAGGACGTCGCCGTGATCACCGTGGCGTCCTTCCTCGGGGTGCTCGCCGGGCTGATCGTGCGGTTCGCGTTCTACTCGCAGCTCTTCGGCGGGCGGGGCGGCAAGGACCAGAACACCGCCGTGGTCCTCATGGCGGTGATGACGGTCTCCGCGGCCGTGTACGCGATCAGTTTCATGCTGATCAGGGCGCTCTCCCGGTACCGCGAGCTGGCCGCCGACCGTGCCGCGGCCCTGCTCACCGGCCGCCCCTCGGTGCTGGCCGCCGCGCTGACCAAGGTGACCGGTGACATCGGCCGGATCCCGACGAAGGACCTGCGGACCGCGCAGGCCTTCAACGCCTTCTACTTCACCCCCGCGCTCGGCGCCCAGCCGGGGATCGCCAACCTGTTCTCGACCCACCCGAGCCTGGAGCAGCGGCTCGCGCAGCTGGCCCGCATCTCCGCCGAGCTGGGCGAGCCCGCGGTCCCGGACGCGGGCGCCCCCTCTCCCGGAGAGGTCCTCTGAGCGCATGGGGTTCCTGGACATCCTGCTCGGCCGCGGCAAGCCGGCCGTACCCGACCTCGACCGGCTCTTCGGACTGCCGTCGGCGGCCGTGACCCTCCAGGCCGCGGCCGGGTTCACCCCGACCGGCACGGGAGCGGTGTGCTTCGCCTCCGCCGAGGGTGCGGCCTTCGCCCGGGCGCGCCAGGAGGCGCAGGACCTGCTGGACGCGGACACCGGGCGGACCGGCCCCCCGGTGGAACCGGTCCGGGACGAGTACGGCTACTCGTGGCTGGTCTCCCGCCGCGCGCCCGGCGACCTGCCGGCGCTGGTGAGCGATCTGCACGCGGTCAACAGCTCCCTGGAGAGCACCGGTTTCGGCCCCCAGCTCCTCTGTTCCGTGGCGGCCTTCGAGGACGGCCGGCAGCGGCGGATCGGCCTGGTCTACCTCTACAAACGCGGCAGCTGGTACGCCTTCTGCCCGCTGCCCGGCGGTGAGGAGAAGCGCGACAACGCGCTCGAACTCCAGATCGGAGCGGCGCTCGCCGACGACCTGCACGTCGAGCAGGACCTCACCCGCTGGTTCCCGATCTGGGGCGCCCCGGGGCTGTGACCCCGTTCCTTCTTTCCTTCCCGGCACCTGCCCCTTCCTTCCCGGCACCTGCTCCTTCTTGCCCGACTGCACCCCACCCCATATCGCTATAAAGTCGTACGAAATCGACACAAGGGGTGCCCTCATGAGCAATCTGTTCGTCATCGCCTACGACGATCTCGCCACGGCCGGCCAGGTGCGCGACAAGCTGTTCGAGCTGTCGAAGCAGCATCTCGTCGAGCTGGAGGACGCGGTCGTCGTCGAACGGAGCGAGGACGGCAAGATCAAGCTGCACCAGGCGGTCAGCCACACGGCCATCGGCGCGGCGGGCGGCGCGCTGTGGGGCGGTGTCATCGGGCTGCTCTTCCTGGCGCCGCTGCTCGGCGCCGCGGTGGGCGCGGCGGCGGGTGCCGCCGGAGGCGCGGTCACGGACACCGGCATCAACGACAAGTTCATGAAGGATCTCAGCCAGAATCTGCGGCCGGGCGCGGCGGCGTTGTTCGTCCTGGTCAAGCAGGCGGCCGGGGACAAGGTGATCCCCCAGATCGCCGGGTTCGGCGGCCAGTTGGTGCAGACCTCGCTGAGCCAGGAGCAGGAGGACCACCTGCGCGAGGCGGTCGCCGCCGCCCGGGCGAAGTCCGCGGCGGCCACCGCGCCCGGGGAGACGGGCGGTACGGCCGCGCCCGCGGCGGACGCGCCGCCGGCCGCTTCCGGGACGGGCGCCGAGGGCACGTCCGCGACGGCCGGCGCCCCCGAACCGGACGCGAACGGCGCTCCCACCGCTTCCTGAGCCGGCCGGGCCCCGTGCCGGCCCGCCCGGCAAGGACGTCATCCGGCCGGTGTCCTGCGTGGGCGGCGCCGTCCGCGTGCGTGAATGGGGGGATGTTCTCCTCTTTCACGCACGACCACGACGGCGAACGGCTGAGCTGTGTCGCGGGCCGCGCGGACGGCACCGGCGACGGCGCGGCGACCGCCGTCCTGCTGCACGGCGCGGGCAACGGCAGCAAGGAGCGGCTGCTCCCGCTGCTCGGCGACTTCGCCGCCCGCGGCTGCGCGGGGCTCGCCCTCGACTTCTCCGGACACGGCGAAAGCACCGGCGCGCTGGGCGAGTCGAGCCTCCGGCGGCGTTTCGAGCAGGCCGTGTCGGTGATCGACGCGACCGTTCCGGCGGGCGCCCCGCTGATCCTGGCCGGGTTCAGCATGAGCGGCCAGACGGTGGCCGACCTCGCACGGCACTACGGGCGACGTGCGGTGGCGCTCGTGCTGTGCGCGCCCGCCGTGTACGCCGCCGAGGCCTGGTCCCTCCCGTTCGAGGACCCGCGGGACCCCTCGCGGCAGGACGGTGACGGTCCGAAGGCGCAGAGCCGCTTCAGCCGGATCATCCGCACCCCGGACAGCTGGCGGGGGGCTCCCGCGCTCGACGCGCTGCGGGCCTACGAGGGCCGCGCGGTGCTCGCCGTACCCGCCACGGACGCGGTCGTCCCGCTCGCCGTGACGGAGGCCGTCTCGGACGCGCTCACCGCCCGTGCCGACTTCACCCGCTTCGAACTGCCCGACGCCGACCATCTGCTGGGCCTCTGGTTCCGCGACCACGCCGAGGACCGGCGCCGGCTCGTGGACCTCGCCCTCACCGGCCTCGGTGCCCCGGTCCCCTCTGCTCCCGGCGTCCGGGCGGCCGGCGTTCTCACACCCCCGGGGCCGCCGGGACCACGCCCGCGATGACCGCCGCGCCCAGGGCCGCGTGGTCGGCGGCGTTGCGGTCGCTGTAGCGCAGCGCGAAGTCCGCGACGGCGCTCTCGAAGGTGTCGGCGCGGCCGAGATAGGCGGCGATCGCCACACGGTCGCCGGAGCGGGCGTGCGCGCGGGCCAGGGCGGTGCCGCACAGCCGGGCGTAGTCGCGCAGTTCACCCGGGCTCATGCCGGCGACGTCCGCGGACCCCTTCGTGTCGTGGAGCCGGCGCCAGTAGAACGCCCGTCCCTCGGGGCCGGTCGTCCAGCCGAGGAAGACGTCGCCCGCGGCCTGCATCAGCCGCTGGCCCGCGACGACCCTGCGCCCGGGATGCACGTACGGGCCGCTGGGCAGGTGTTCTTCGAGCACGGACCGTCCCGCCTGCTTGATCTGGAGGAACAGCGCGTCGTCGGCGTCCCGCCCGGCGAGCAGCACGATGAAGCAGCGGGTGCCGACACTGCCCACGCCGACGGTCTTGCGGGCCGCGTCGACGAACCGGTAGCGGTCGAGGAGCAGACGGCGTTCCTCGGGGAGCGTGGAGCGGTAGTCGCTGAAGATCTTGCGGAGCGAGGCCGTGTCCATGGCTCCGGCCGGCTCCAGCAGGGGCGGGTCGTGGACGATGCGGCGGCGCCCCCCGACGGTCTCGGTGAGTTTGCCGAGCGCCTGCAGGCTGGTGCGGCGGCGGGCCCGGGTGAGGGTGGCCTCCGCGCGCCGCCGGCGGCGTCCCGAGCGGACGAGCGGCAGCAGCAGATCGGCGTCGATGTGCTGGTACCAGACGGTCAGTTCGCCCTGCCCGGCCAGCCGGCGCACGGCCTCGCGGTACTGCCCGGCGGCGGCCCGTGCCGCGCCGAAGACGTGCTCCTCCTTGTGCCCGTTCTCCCGGGCCGCGACCGCGACGCTGGCCGCGAGCCGTTTGACGTCCCACTCGAAGGGGCCGGGGAAGGTCTCGTCGAAGTCGTTGAGGTCGAAGAGCAGCGGGCGTTCCGGGACCGTGTACAGGCCGAAGTTCAGCAGGTGGGCGTCGCCGCAGAGCTGGACGGTGAGTCCGGTGTGGGGCTGGGCGGCCAGGTCCGCGGCCATGACGGCGGCGCCCCCGCGCAGGAACGACAGGGGTGACGCCGTCATCCGCGCGTACCGGACCGGCAGCAGTTCCGGAAGCCGGTCCCTGCCCTGCGTCTGGAGGAGGCCGACGGGGTCGGGGCGGTCGGCGGCGGGGATCCAGGTGCCGTGCGCGGAGCGGGGCACCCGTTTGCGGGCGGCCCGGCCCCGGGCGGCCCGGTCCGCGGTGGTGGCCGTGACGCTGTCGCGGAGCACGGCCGTCAGTGCCTCGCGGCGCGGGCGACGTCGGTCCTGACGTCACCGGTGAGGGAACGGTTGCTGCGGGCGGTGGCGTTCTTCGAGGCGCCCGCGGCGACGTCGTCGACCGTCACGACGGTCGTGTCGAGGAGGTTGCCGCTCTGGTCGCGGAAGTCGACCTGGACGACGTACGACTTCGCCGAGGAGGTGGGGTTGGTGGCGGTCACCTCGGCCGTGACGCGCCCGTCGGAGCCGGGACTCGCGGTCCCGGCGGTCCTCACCTCGTCCTTGGCGTCCGCGCCGCTCTTGAACTCGTCGAACTTCCGGCCGGCCTCGGCGGTCGCGGAGGCCAGGGCGTCTCCCGCCCCGGTGACGGCGGACGCGGCCTCGGAGACGGCGGACGCCGCCCTGGACGCGGCGGAGGCGGCCTTGGACGCGGTGCTGGAGGGGCTGCTGTCGTCGGAGCAGGCGGTCAGCTGCGCGGCCAGACCTGCCACCGCCGCCACGGCCAGGATCAGCCGGACCGGTCCTCGTATGCCGTTCCTGTGCTGCATCGTCTCTCCCCACGTGATCCTGGTTCGCCTCCGGATCCCGCTTCCTCGCGGTGGCCCCAGTCAAGGCCGCGGGCGGTGCCGCCGCATGCCCGGTTGCGTCCAACGGGTGAACCCCGCCCCGCGAGGGCGGGTGTTCGGGAGGATGAGGAGCACCCGGAGCACGGGTACGGAACGACCGGACGGAGACGACGTGACGGGGAAGCCGCGGCACATCGGGGTGGCGGAGCGGCGGACGAGGCTCGGGCTGCGGCAGCGGCTGGCGGGCGCCGCGCGGGGGACGGCCCCCGAGGAGGTGGCGGACTCACTGGTCGCGCTGCACGGCAGCGACCCGGCGACGGTGTACCTGGCGGTGGGCGCGCGTCTGGCGGACGCCCGCGAGACGGTGCCGCAGGTGGAGCGGGCGCTGTACGAGGACCGTTCCCTCGTACGGATGCACGGCATGCGGAACACCGTGTTCGTGTTCCCCACCGCCCTGGCGGCCGTCGTACACGCCTCGACGGGGCTCGACCTGGCCGCGAAGGCCCGTGCCGCACTGGTCAAGGACATGGTCGCCGGGAGCGGGGGACGGCTGACCGGACAGTGGCTCGACGAGGTCGAGGCGTCCGCGCTCGCCGCGCTGGCCCGGCGCGGGCAGGCCACCGTGAACCAACTCACCGCGGACGAGCCCCGGCTGAAGGAGCAGTTCACCCACTCGCCCGGGAAGAGCTACGAGGGGGTGCACACCGTGTCGTCCCGCCTGATGCGGGTGCTGGGGTTCGAGGGCCGGGTGGTGCGGGGGCGTCCGCTCGGCTCCTGGACGTCGAGCCAGTTCCGCTGGGAGGTCGCGCCGCCGCATCCCCCGCTCCCGCCCGCCGAGGCCCGCTCCGAGCTGCTGGACCGCTGGCTGCGGGCGTGCGGGCCCGCCACCGAGGCCGACCTGAAGTGGTGGACGGGGTGGAAGGTCACCGACGTACGGCGGGCGCTGACGGCGGGCGGGGCGGTGACCGTCTCGCTCGACGACGGGGCCACGGGGTACGTGGCGGCGGGCGACGACGGCCCGGTCGACGAGCCGGACGCGCCCTGGGCCGCCCTGCTGCCCGCCCTCGATCCGGCGCCCATGAGCCGGGCGGAGCGGGACTGGTTCCTCGAACCCTCCCTGCGCCCCGCCCTCTTCGACCGCAGCGGCAACGTCGGGCCGACGGTGTGGTGGGACGGGCGGGTGGTCGGGGGATGGGCGCAGCGGCCCGACGGCGAGATCGTCTGGCGGCTGCCGGCCGGCCAGGACGTCGGCCGCGAGGCCCTGGAGGCGATCGCGGCGGAGGCCGGGCGCCTCCAGGAGTGGGTGGGCGGCACCCGGATCACCCCCCGCTTCCGGACGCCCCTGGAACGGGAGCTGTCGGCGGCGTGAGGACCGGGTCCGCGGGCCGGCGCCGGCACCCCGTGGGTGCCGGCGCCGGGAACCGGTGCCGGGTGCCCCCGCCACGGGCGGGGGCACCCGGCACCGGTGAGCGGCGCACGCACTCTCAGCGCGCGTACCTCATCAGGGCACGGACCATGTGGCAGGTCGTGCCCGACGGCGGGTGCACGCCGATGAGCTGCGCGGTGCTGCGGATCTTCTC
Organism: Streptomyces sp. NPDC058751; assembly: GCF_042746485.1. NCBI lineage: Bacteria > Bacillati > Actinomycetota > Actinomycetes > Kitasatosporales > Streptomycetaceae > Streptomyces > Streptomyces sp. NPDC058751. Next base: position 27,944 of record NZ_JBHYPZ010000063.1, read on the forward strand.
GTCGCGGGCCTGGTCCGGCCCGTAGACGCCGGAGTCGAGCAGGGCGATGGCGAGTCGCATCGCCTTGAGCCGGCGGTTGTGGGTGACGTACCAGTCGCGGGGGCGGCCCGGCGGCAGCGGGCACTTCTCCACGGGCTCGTACGGCAGGTCCAGCGGAACCGTCCTCTTGGATGTGGACTGAGTGGGCAGCGGCTTCAGTGCGGCAGCGGGCACAGGCATCCTCCTGTCGCGGTCAGGGCGCCTTCCGGACCCCCCGGCGACACCCTCGAACACTGCTTCTATTCTACCGCCGGGCACTGACAAAAGCCGCTGGCCACAAGGGCTTCGGGGGTGCTGTGACAGCAGTGCCCGAAGGCGTCTGCCGTAACGTGGGCGGCATGGAGATCTGGATCAATCCGGCCTGTTCGAAGTGCCGCAGCGCGATCAGCCTGCTCGACGCCGAGGGTGCCGAGTACACCGTCCGCCGCTATCTGGAGGACGTGCCCTCCGAGGACGAGATCCGCGGTGTCCTCGACCGCCTCGGCCTCGAACCGTGGGACATCACGCGGACCGGGGAGCCGGACGCGAAGGAGCTGGGGCTGGGGGAATGGGCTCGGGACGCCGGTTCACGGGACCGGTGGATCAAGGCGCTGTCCGAGCACCCCAAGCTCATCCAGCGGCCGATCATCACCGCGGAGAACGGAACCGCGCTGGTGGGCCGCACGGAGGAGGCGGTACGGGAGGCCATGTCCCGCAAGGACACGCCCTAGCCGGACCGCCCGCCCAACTCCCGTGTGATCCATGTTACTTAAGTGAATGCCGTAACCGTTGAGCAACTGCGTTCGGCATCTCGTACATAGCGACGTAACGCTCCCCCACTCTCTGGAGGCGTGCATGTCGCGTAGGAGAACTCTCAGCACCAAGAAGAAGATCGCTCTGCTGGTCAGCGCGGCGACGGTGGCGGGCGGCGGGGCCTTCGCCCTGGCCGCCACCTCGAACGCGGCGTCCGTGCAGAACGCTCAGAGCTCGGTCGCCTGTCAGGGCCTGGCCACCGCGCTCGGCAACAACCAGAAATTCATCGCGGACCAGAAGGCCAACCCCGACGCCCAGTCGGCGGCCAGGATCGCGAACCGCGAAGCGGTCATCGCGCAGATCAAGGTTCAGCAGCAGGCGTCGGGCTGCGTCGTCGGGGAATCGGCTCAGGACTCCCAGACCGGCCAGCAGCCCGCCCAGCCGCCGGCCCAGTCCGCACCGGCCCAGTCCGCGCCCGCCCAGGCCGCCAAGCCTCCGGCGCAGAGCGCCCCCGCGAACAACGGCGGCGGCGCCGCGGCCACCGGCCAGCAGGTCTGCAACGGTTCGACCGTCACGCTCTCCGGCGAGGGCGGCGCTCCGGCCGCGTCCAGCAACCAGTTCCCGGCCGGAACGAAGCTGAAGGTCACCAACCTGGACAACAACAAGTCCACGACCGTCGAGGTCACCTCGGTCTCCGGAAGCTGCGCCCTGCTGAACAACGCGGCCTTCGAACAGGTCCGGGAGCCGGGCAAGTTCCTGATCCGCCGCGCCCTCATCGAGAAGGTCGGATAACGGGCGGAACGGATCGAGAGCCCTGTCGTCGCCGCCCCGTCCGGGGCGGGGGCGGCAGGGCTTCCGCATGGGCCGGCGGTCCCGCGCGGATCGCATACGAGCGGCTCCCGCCCGGTCTTCGGGGACCGGGGCGCGCGACGCGCCGGACGATCACGGCCGTGAACGGTCGCGGGCGGGCGCGGGCGGACGGCCGGGGCAGAACGCGCCGTGTGAGACCGGGCACATACGGCCCAGGTAACACGGGGTTCACATTCGGGCAATGATCGGGAAATCGCTGGTTGACAGTCTTCCGGACATCCCCAGCGGCGCCCCAGTGCCGCAGCGCCGCAGCACCCGCAAGTGCGATCAAGACACACCCCGAAGGATGTGGCCCGTGAGCTTCAAGGCTGAGTACATCTGGATCGACGGCACCGAGCCGACGGCAAAGCTCCGTTCCAAGACGAAGATCCTGGCCGACGACGCCAAGGGCGCGGAGCTGCCGATCTGGGGCTTCGACGGCTCCTCGACGAACCAGGCCAAGGGTCACTCCTCGGACCGCGTACTCAAGCCCGTGGCCAGCTTCCCGGACCCGATCCGCGGTGGCGACGACATCCTCGTCCTGTGCGAGGTCCTCAACATCGACATGACGCCGCACGAGACCAACACCCGTGCCGCGCTGGCCGAGGTCGCCGAGCGGTTCGCCGCCCAGGAGTCGATCTTCGGCATCGAGCAGGAGTACACCTTCTTCAAGGGCGCGCGCCCGCTCGGCTTCCCCGAGGGCGGCTTCCCGGCCGCGCAGGGCGGCTACTACTGCGGCGTCGGCGCGGACGAGATCTTCGGCCGTGAGGTCGTCGAGGCGCACCTGGACAACTGCCTCAAGGCGGGCCTCGGCATCTCCGGCATCAACGCCGAGGTCATGCCCGGCCAGTGGGAGTTCCAGGTCGGCCCGCTGTCGCCGCTGGAGGTCTCGGACCAGCTGTGGGTGGCCCGCTGGCTGCTCTACCGCACCGCCGAGGACTTCGACATCTCCGCGACGCTGGACCCGAAGCCGGTGAAGGGCGACTGGAACGGCGCGGGCGCGCACACCAACTTCTCCACCAAGGCGATGCGCGAGGGCTACGACGCGATCATCACCGCGTGCGAGTCGCTCGGCGAGGGCTCCAAGCCCATGGACCACGTCAAGAACTACGGCGCCGGCATCGACGACCGTCTGACGGGCCTGCACGAGACCGCCCCGTGGAACGAGTACAGCTACGGCGTCTCCGACCGCGGTGCCTCGGTCCGCATCCCGTGGCAGGTCGAGAAGGACGGCAAGGGCTACATCGAGGACCGCCGTCCGAACGCGAACGTCGACCCGTACGTCGTGACGCGTCTCATCGTCGACACCTGCTGCACCGCTCTGGAGAAGGCCGGCCAGGTCTGATCCCGCCCGGCTCTCCCGATGGGGCGTCCACCGTCACGGTGGGCGCCCCGTCGCGTTGTCCGTCCGGCGCGGACGGACGGAGCGGACGGACGGAGCGGACGCCGGACGGAGCGGTCCGCGCGGCGTCGGCTTCACGCCAAGAGGCGTCCGAGCGGTGAGCTTCGCGCCAAGAGGCGTCCGAGCGGTGAGAGGAGGCTCCTGTTGCAACGCCGTGTCTGCTTCAATGGGTTCATGGCCGACTTCCAGAGGTGCGCAGCGACGGGTCGTCATGACCTCGAGCCCTTCTGGCCCTCCCGTCAGCACCACGACTTCGACCGGGTGTGTTGTCGCGCGACGAACGCGCCGGCCCTCTAAAGCCGTACACCCCGGCCTTCGGCCAGCGCGCACGACGTACGTCCCCGGCGGCCCCGACCACGAACTCGCGGCCGCCGGACCTCCCGACGAACTTCTCGCGCGAAAGAGCTGACCTCTCATGGCGACCACTCGTTCCTTCTCCAACGTCGCGACGGCCCCCGCCCCTTCGACCGCTCCGGCACGGCACCGACTGCGTGCCGTCGACCGGGACGAGGTCGTAGACGTGGCGAACTTCCTTCCGCCGGGCGCCACCTGGCTGCCCGCTCCGCAGAACGCGCTGCCCGTCCTGCCGGGGCAGCCGCCGATGATCGGCTACCTGGTCCTCGTGCCGGCGGACCAGCAGCCCCTGCTGCCCGCCGCCGTGACGGGCCCGGCCGAGCCCCCGGCCGCCGTCCGGGCCCCCGCCGGTGACACCGGTGCCGGGGACGACGCCGACCCGCTGGTGCGCGTCGACACCGTACGGCGCACCGCCGAGATCGAGGGGCGGGTACTGGACCTGACCTACCTGGAGTTCGAGCTGCTGGCGCATCTCGTCCGCCACCCGCACCGGGTGCACACCCGCGACCACCTGGTCTCCACGGTGTGGGGCTACGGGCACGTCGGCGACGGACGGACCGTCGACGTCCATGTCGCGCGGCTGCGCCGCAAGCTCGGCACCGAGCACCGGCAGGCCATCCAGACGGTGCGCCGGGTGGGCTACAAGTACACCCCGCCGACCGGCCGTTGACCCCCACGGCCGTGGAGCGGGCCGGTGCCCGGCCGGGCACCGGCCCACCCCGCGTTTCTTCTGTCGGCAGATTCGCGTGCCAACGGGCGGGCCGTGCGGGCAGAGTCGTCCGTATGACACGGAGACTTCTGATGCTGGGCGGTACGGAGTTCGTGGGGCGCGCGGTCGCGGAGGCGGCGCTCGCCCGGGGGTGGGACGTCACCGTGTTCCACCGCGGACGTCACGAACCCCCGGCCGGGGCTTGGCCGTTGCTGGGCGACCGCACCTCGCCGGACGGGCTCGCGGCGCTCGCGGCGGCCACGGACACGTGGGACGCCGTCGTCGACACCTGGTCGGCGGCGCCGCGGACCGTGCGGGACGCGGCCCGTCTGCTGGCCGGACGGGCCGCCCGGTACGTGTACGTGTCGAGCGGCTCGGTGTACGCGTGGCCCCGCGCCGCCGGGTACGCCGAGGACGCGCCGCTCGTGGAGGGCGCGTCGGCCGGCGCGGACGCGACCGACTACGCCCGGGACAAGCGGGGCGGGGAACTGGCCGCCGTCGAGGCCTTCGGCGACGGGCGTTCGCTGCTCGTGCGGTGCGGGCTGATCCTCGGGCCGTACGAGAACATCGGGCGGCTGCCGTGGTGGCTGAACCGGATCGCGGCCGGGGGTCCGGTGCTCGCTCCCGGACCGCGCGAACTGCCGCTCCAGTACGTCGACGTCCGGGATCTGGCGCAGTGGACGCTCGGCGCCGTGGAGGCGGAACTCGACGGGGCGTACAACCTGGTGAGCCCTCCGGGGCACGCCACGATGGGGGCGCTGCTCGACGCGTGCGTCCGGGCCACCGGGTCACGGGCCGAGCTCCGCTGGACGGACCCCGAGGCCGTGCTCGGCGCCGGGATCGAACCGTGGACCCAGCTTCCCGTATGGGTGCCGCCGGGGAGCGAGCTGCACACCTCGGTGTACTCGGGCGATGTCTCGCGGGCCCTGTCGGCGGGACTGCGGTGCCGGCCCGTCGAGGAGACCGTCGAGGACACCTGGAACTGGCTCAGGTCACTCGGCGGTGCCGCGCCCCGGCGCGCCGACCGGCCGGAGGTGGGGCTGGATCCCGCGGTGGAGGCGAAGGTCCTCGGAATCTGAATACCGGCGATTCCGGCCCGGCCGTCCCGCTCCCGCCCCGCGGTCGGGAACGGCCGGCGCCGGAGTCGAACTCGACTGCCCGACGGGCCAGTTGAAACCGCCCCCGAGGACCGTCGGAACCCCCCCTCCGGACCCGAAGACCACTGAACATGAGTCAAAAAAACCGCTCTCAAACCTGAATTTCGAGATCAACTCTCGTGAATTCGCGGGCTTCTGAGACCATTGTGACCGAATTGGCCTCACGCATTTCTAAGATTCTTTCGAGACCCGTGAACACCTCGCGCCCCTCCTGCGTATGGAACGGAGCCGCTTCACTCCTGTCGGGCGCCTCGCTGCCCCGCAAGGAAGTCAGAGGAGTTCCATGGGACGCAACATTCGAAAACGACGTTCGCCGCTGGCCGTTCGCGCCGTTGCGGCGTCGGCAGCGCTCGCGATCGGCGGGGGTGGGCTGGTCTGGGCGAATTTCTACGCCTCGGCAGACGAGAGCAACTCGGGCCGGAACACCACCAGGGCCGCGGGGGCGCAGGTCGCCACCATCAAGTGCCCGGACGTGGGCCAGAAGCTGTCCAACGTCCCGAACCAGGCGCGTGGCGAGGTCGACGGGGAGCTGGCGACGCTCGACCAGCAGATCACCGCCGCCTACCAGCGCCTCGCGACCACGCGTGACGCGCAGACGAGGGACGCGAGCTTCGTCCAGAACTCCATCCTCACGCCGCTGAAGCAGAACCGGTCGGTGATCATCGACCGGATCAAGCTGGAGATCAACCGCGCGGGCGGCAAGGCTCCGGGCTGGCTCGACGGGCTCTCCACCTGCACGGGACAGCCGGCCGGCGGCCAGAACGGCGGCCAGAACAACGGCGGCGCCACGGCGGCCCCGTCCGCGAGCGCGAGCGCCCCTGCGAACGGCGGCGGCGCCGGCGCGGGTGCCTCCGCGAGCGCGAGCGCCCCGGCGAACGGCGGCGGCGCGCAGGCGGGCAACGGCGGACAGGCCGGCAACGGCCCGGTCGCGGCCGACTTCGTCGACATCACGAAGGTCCAGCCGAACGTTCCCGCCAAGGCCCGTACCCAGGCCGGCGGTTCGGCCGGTACGTTCAGCAGCTCCTGCGGTGTCAACGCGAACAAGAAGTTCAACACGGACAACGTGATCGTGGCGCCCGGTGTCACCAACGGTGCGCACCACCTCCACGACTACGTCGGCAACCAGTCGAACGACGCCTTCGCCACCAACGACACCTTCGCCGCCGCCCAGACCTCCTGCTCGAACCAGGGCGACAAGTCGTCGTACTACTGGCCGGTCGTGCGTATCCAGAACGGTACGCAGGACTTCGACCAGAACAACGACGGCGGTGGCAAGGAACTCAACGTCGGCAAGATCCAGCAGGTGCGGCAGGCGCAGATCAAGTTCGTCGGCAACGCGAAGAGCAAGGTCGTCGCGATGCCGAAGTTCCTGCGCATCATCACCGGTGACGCGAAGACCACGACCAACGGTCTGGCGAACGCCAACGCGCACTGGAGCTGCACCGGCTTCGAGAACAAGGTGCAGCTGACGGCGCAGTACCCGATCTGCCCGCGGGGCAGCAACGTGGTCCGCACCTTCGCCTTCCAGAGCTGCTGGGACGGGGTGAACGCCGACAGCGCGAACCACCGTACGCACGTGGCCTTCGCCGACGCCCAGGGCAACTGCGCCAACGGCTTCAAGGCCATCCCGCAGCTCACGATGCGCCTGGTCTACAACTTCCAGGCTCCGACCCTCACCAACGGGCAGATCAAGAACGCCTACGCGGTGGACGGCTTCCCCGAGCAGCTGCACAAGCCCTCGACCGACCACGACGACTTCATCAACGTCTTCGACGACAAGCTGATGACGAAGATGGTCAACTGCATCAACAACGGTCAGCGCTGCAGGTGACCCACAGCGGTCGGTGTCGCGAGTGACCCACTGAGAAGGCCGGTGGCGGGATCCCCCGTCACCGGCCTTCTCGCTGTCCCGGGTCCCGCCCGGTCAGCCGCTGTGATGACCGGAGTGCCCGGTCCCGGTCCCCGCGTCACCGCCGCCTCCCGAGTGGTGCGAGGCCCCCTGCTCAAGGGTCCCGCCGAGCCGGCCGCGCAGCGTCGTGACCATCTTCTGGTCCCCGACGGCGATCCACTTGGCGCCCACGAGGTACGAGCCGCCGTAGTCCTTGGCCCCGTCGAGCCACTCGCGCTGGCCGCGGTCGGTGGCGAAGGTCGCCAGGATGAACTTGCCGGTGCTGATCTTGCAGACGCCCTGACGGATCTCGTCCGCGTCGGTCTGGATGCTCGGCTTGCACTTCACCTCGGCGGCCAGCTCCTCCAGACTGCCGGTCGCCGTGGGCGGGACGGATTTCTTCGCCGCCGCGCCCCCGTCGTCCGATCCGCCGCCGCAGCCCGTCAGCGCCAGCAGAGCGGCCACGGCCGCCCCGGCCAGAAGCTTCCCGCGTGTCAACCTCATACGTTCCTCCGGTACCTGTCGGCTTTCACGCCGAGAAGAGCCCCGGCAGGGGCTCTGCCTTCGATACGGCTCCGGGCCGCCCACTGCTCAATCCGCCCCCGCCGCGGGCGGGGAACCCGGTGCCGCGGGGGACACGGCTGTGCGAGGCCGGCACCCGTGGACGAAGACTGGGAAGAGCGTACGGCGGCGGCCTGGGACCGCTTCGACGCCAGGATCTCCCTGCCGGACGGGCGGGCCGTCAGGCCCGCGGACCGACTTCGCCGCGGGGCCGGTGACCATCCGCCGATTCGCTCGTTCTGCTGAACGTGCAGTCACAGGATGTCGCCCCGCGCCCCGCACCCTCCTCCGGAGCTGTCGTCGACGTCGAGCAGGCCGAGGCCGCGCTCGTCGAGCACTATCCGCGGCTGGTCCGGCTCGCCTACCTGATGCTCCCGCCGGACCTCGGCCGCAACCGGCGCGTGCTGACCGCGCACGCCCTCACCCAGCGCGCGCTGCCGCGGGGCAGGGCGGGGGGCGACGCCTCGGTGATCCCCTCCCAGCAGAGCGGCGGCGGCCGTGACGGCGACCCGGGCTACACCTTCGTACGCCTCCAGGTGGTGCGCGCGGCACTGGGGGCGGGGCTGCCGCCGAAGCGGCGGGCGTGGCCCGGGCGGTACCGGCTTCCGCCCCTCCTCCCCCAGGTGTGGGGCCTGCGGCTCTTCCCGCGCTCGGGCGGAGCCGACGAACTCGCCCTGGAACAAAGGCTGTCCGCCCTCCCGGCACCCGCCCGCGCCGCGTACGTGCTGCGCGGTCTGGAGAAGCTGTCCGACCCTCGGCTGCGCCAGGAGCTGGCGGCCGCGGGCGTCGCCGACCCGGCCGCGGCGATCGAGGAGGCTTCCGGCGTCGAGGCGCGGGACGCGCTGCTCGGCTCCCCCGAGTTCGACCCCTGCTCGCTGCAGGCCCGGCCCACCGACCTGATCCGGCGCAGACAGCGCACGAAGGCCGCGCTCGTCGCCACGGCCGCCGTGGCCGTGTGCGGCGCGCTGCTCGCCCTGCCGGGCGACGGCTGGGGCCCGGACGGCGCCGCGGCCCCCTCCTACGCGCGGAACCCGGCCGCCGAGGCCGCGCTCGACCCGGCCAGGCTGCAACGGGTGGCGCCCGCGGCCTGGGAGTCCTCCGCGCGCACCGACTTCTCCGTCTGGCCCGCGCGCGGCGCCCTCGTCCACGACTCCGCCCTGCTGCGCCGCGCGCTCGCCGTCTGGGCCCGGCCCGGCGGGTCCGTCCAGGTCTCGGCCACGCCCGGCACGCCCTCCGGCGCTCCGCCCGGCCCGCCCCAGCTGCTGTACGCGGGCGACGTCGACCAGGCCCGTGTGGTGCTCCTCCACGACGGTCTGCGCATCGCGCGCTACGCCGAGCCGAGGAACGGCACGGGCGGCGCGGCCCTCGACTTCGCGCGGGCCGACGGGGCGGGCCGGGCCGGCGCGAGCGCCGTGCTGCTGGGCCGGACCGACGGCAACGTCCGCTATCTGACCGCGCCCTGGGTGACCGGAGCCGCCGAGCGTGACCTGCTGAAGCCCTCCGCGGGGGCGATGGACCTCACCCTGTCCGCGGACGGCTCCACCTCACCGCTGGCCGGGCCGCCCGGGACCGGCGCGTGCACGTCGTGGAACGTGCTCCAGGTCGAGGACGCCTCGGGCACCCGGCTGCTGACCGACCTCGGCGAGCTGATCCCGGCCCACCTCACCGCGGGCCGGCCGACCGCGCCCCAGGAGGCCGCGGGAGCGCGGGGCCTGCGGGAGTGGGCGCCCTTCGCGTGCTCGCTGGCCTCCGCGCGCTCACAGGGCGTGCGGACGGTGAACGCCTGGGAGTACGCGCGCCAGCCGCTGCCCGACGGAAGCGGATCGGCCGCCTGGGTGTGTACGCGTGCCGACACCTGGCGCGGCGGCGGCACCCGGGTGGCGGCCCAGTTCCACACCCCGGGCGGGAGGTACGGGGCGGTCGTCGCGCAGGCCGGGAACTCCCCGGCCTGCGGCTCCCGTGATCCGCAGGTGCTGGCCGGCGTGCTGTGGAAGTCGGGGGCGGGGACGTGGTACCTCCTCGCGGCCGGCAGCAGGGGCACGGCCTCGGTGGAGGCGACGGGCGGGGTGCGCGGCTCCGCGGCGGGCCCCCTGCTCACCGTGCGGGCGAGGCAGGGAGCGCGCGCCGAGCTGAAGGGGAGGCTGACGGACGGCCGGAGCGTCACTGGGCTGCGCTGAACGCGGCCGCACGCCTCCGGCAGGCCGCCGCGCCCCGGCCGCCCGCCCCGTCCGCCCGCCCCGACCCCGGTCCCCGGCCGGGGCCGGCACGGCCCGGCACGAGGTGGGCGAATCGTGTCGGAGATGTGAACGTCCGTCGCACGGACCGGCCCTGACCGGGCCGGATCCGGTCGGTAAGGTGTCCGCATGACAACCGGGGTACGCCGCAGGATGGGTGTCGAGGAGCGACGGCAGCAGTTGATCGGCGTCGCCCTCGAACTGTTCAGCCGACGCTCGCCCGACGAGGTCTCCATCGACGAGATAGCCTCGGCCGCGGGCATCTCGCGACCGCTGGTGTACCACTACTTCCCGGGCAAGATCAGCCTGTACGAAGCGGCGTTGCAGCGCGCCTCCGACGACCTCGCGGGCCGCTTCGTGGAGCCCCGCGAGGGCCCGCTGGGAGCTCGGCTGCTGCGGGTGATGCGCCGCTTCTTCGACTTCGTGGACGACCACGGGCCCGGTTTCGCCGCGCTGATGCGGGGCGGCCCGGCCGTCGGCTCGTCGACCACCAACGCGCTCGTGGACGGCGTACGTCAGGCGGCCTACGTGCAGATCCTGTCGCACCTGGACGTCGAGGACCCGCCCGCCCGGCTGGAGCTGGTGATCCGCTCCTGGATCTCGCTCGTCGAGTCGACCGCGCTGATCTGGCTGGACGGACGGCGGATCCCGCGCGGCGAGCTGGAGGTGCAGCTCGTGCACGACTTCGCGGCCCTGGCCGCGGTGAGCGCCGCCCACGACCCTGAGCTCGCGGCGCTGCTGCGCGAGGCGCTCCGGGACGAGCCGGGCGACGGACCGTTCACCGGCCTCGCCGTCCGGCTGCTCGCGCTCGCCGGGCCGCCCCGGGGCTGAGGCGCCGGGGCTCGGGGACTACTCCTCGAACTTGCGGTAGGACGGGTCGAGGTCGCGCACCTCGGCGGAGACGTGCAGCGTGACCCCGTCGACGGGCTCGATGTGCTTCCTCAGCAGCTCCAGCGTGGCCTCGGACAGCTTCGCCTTGGTCTCGTCGCTGCGGCCGGCCAGCAGCGCGAGCGTGACGTTCACGACGGCCGGGCCGGTACCGCCCCCCACCACGTCGCCCACGACCTCGTCCGCGGTCCGCAGCGTGCGCGTCTTGCACGCCTCCAGCCGCGCGGCGGCCGTCTCGACGACCACGGGGTGCAGCGCGAGCGCGAACGCGCGCCAGTCGACGTGGTCGAGCGCCGGGGAGAACTCGACGGTGATCTGCGGCATGGGGGCTCCTGTTCCGGGGGTCTCCCGGTCACCCTAGTACCGGCGCAGGAACGACGGCGGGGGCGGAACCGGTCCCGGATGTGCTCCGGGTGTCCGGCTCCGCCCCCACCGGGTCAGGCCGCGTCAGAGGGCCGGGCCGCCGTCACGGGGTCCGGGTGAACACCGCCACCGTGCGGGCCGGAACGGTGAAGGAGCCCGTTCCCCTGGCGTAGGACGAGGACTTGACGACCGCGTCCGCGCCCGCCGCCTGCGCCGGGTGCAGCGCGTACGCCGTCCCGGCCAGCGAGCCGACGGTCTGCTTCTGCTTCTCCGGGGTCGCGTTGAAGACGATCACCAGGTCGCCGAGGCGCGCGGTGATCACCCCCGGGGTCTCGTCCTTGCCCGACAGCGGGAAGGAGAGCTGCGACTGCACCTGGGCGGCCGTGGAGAGCGAGAAGACCTTCTCGCCCGTACGGATCCGCTGCAGGTCCCGGAAGGCGGCCGAGGCGCCGTCGATCTGCCCGCAGCCCACCTCGACGGAGGTCAGCAGCGGCTTGGCGTACGGCCACTTCGAGGTGTTGTCGGCGGCCGCCGGCAGCCCGCGCCCGAATCCGTTGCCGTCCCGGCAGTCCCAGTGGATCGCGTTGAACCAGTCGCCGCTGTCGAAGGAGTTGCGGTCGAGCGACTTGGAGCGCAGCAGGTCGGAGCCGGCCTGGGAGAGGGACGGACCCTGTGAGAGGGTGGCCGTCGCCATCGCCAGGACCTGCATCCGGGCCCGGTCGGCGGCGCTGGTGGCCGCGGGCAGCTTGTACGTCAGCGCGTCGAACAGCGACTCGTTGTCGTGCGCGTCGGCGTAGGCGAGCGCGTCGCCGGGAGCCGCCGCGTAGCCCGCGGGCTGGCCGTTGTAGTCGACCTCGGAGCCCTTGACCTCCTTGCCGGCGGTGTCGGTGAAGCGGTACGCCGCCAGGTTGCCGGCCAGGCCGACCTTGATGAGGTCCTGGTAGTGCAGCAGGCGGGCCTTCTGCTCGGCCGGGGTGCCGTTGGCGGTGGAGGAGTTGGGGTCGGTGTACAGGCCCGAGGCGAAGCCCTGGATCCCGGGGTCGGAGTCGAAGGGGCCGCCGCCGCGGACGGCGTCACGGGCACGGTCGGAGAAGGTCGCGATGCCCGTCCCCGCCATGTTCTTCTGGGTGGCCTGGACGAACCGGGCGTCGTCGGCGACCTCGCCGAAGTTCCAGCCCTCGCCGTACAGGACGATCTTCTTGCCGTCGACGCCGTCCTCGGCGACGGTGAGCGCGTCGAGGGCCTTCCTGACCGCGAGGATGTTGGCCTTGGGGTGGTGTCCCATGAGGTCGAAGCGGAAGCCGTCGACCTTGTACTCCTTGGCCCAGGTGACGATCGAGTCGACGACCAGCTTGCCCATCATGGCGTTCTCGGTCGCCGTGTTGGAGCAGCAGGTGGAGTTGGCGACGCTGCCGTCGGCGAGGAGCCGCTGGTAGTAGCCGGGGACGGTCTTGTCGAGGACGCTGGTGTCGGCCTGGCCGCTCGCGGCGGTGTGGTTGTAGACCACGTCCATGACGACCCTGAGGCCGTCCTCGTTGAGCGCCTTGACCATCTGGCGGAACTGCACGGTACGGGCCGTGCCGTCCGGGTCGGTGGCGTAGGAGCCTTCCGGGACCGTGTAGTGGTACGGGTCGTAGCCCCAGTTGTAGGCGTCCTTCGCGGCGGTCTTCGCCACGCACTCCTGCTGCTTGTCGGAGTCGGCGGCGTAGGAGGCCAGGTCGCAGTCGGGGCTCTTCTGGTCGGCCTTCTTCTCCGCGATGGTGGCGATGTCGAAGGCGGGCAGCAGGTGCACGTACGAGGTGCCGGACTTGGCCAGCGCCTTCAGGTGCTTGGAGCCGTCGCTGCCCTTGTCGGTGAAGGCCAGGTAGGTGCCCTTGTCCTTCGCCGGGACCGTCTTGTCGGCCACGGAGAAGTCCCGGACATGCAGCTCCTGGATCTGCGCGTCCTTCAGCGGCACGGCCTTGGGCTTCTTGAGCCCGGACCAGCCGGACGGGGCCAGGGACCTGGCACCGAGGTCGACGACCAGGCTGCGCTCGGAGTCGGTGGTCAGGGCCACCGAGTACGGGTCGGTCACCTTGTTGGTGACGACCTTCCGGACGCTCGGCGCCCACACCTTCACGACGTAGCGGTAGGGCTTGCCCGTCCAGGACTTCTTTCCGGTCACGGACCAGACGCCGGTGGCGGGGTCGCGCTTCATGGCGACGGTGGAGCCGTCGAGGTCGAGGCTCACCGACTGCGCGGTCGGGGCCCACACCGAGAGGGTGGGGACACCGTCGCGGAAGACCGGTCCGAGGTGCGCCTTCGTCGCGTCGTACAGGTCGTCGAGGACGCCGGCGATCTGCACGCCGGTCGCCGCGAGCACGGCGCCGTTCGCGGCCCGCTGCGAGGCGACGAGCTGGCCGCCGAGCGCGGAGCGCACCCGGTCGCGGTCGCGCGGGTCGACGGACCAGGCGGTGTACGCCTTCAGGTGGGGGTACTTCGCCTTCTGGGCGTCGGTGAGGGTGCTCTTCTCCAGCCGCAGCCAGCGCTCGTCGTCGCTGGTCAGCCCGCCGTCCTTGACGGTGATCGAGCCGTCGCGGGAGGAGAGGAGCTGGGTGGAGACGGCGGCCTCGGAGCCGTTCCAGGCGACCGTGTACCGGTCGATCCAGACCGCCTTGGAGGTGGTCAGGTCGAGCGCGGCCGCGCTGCCCTTGGGCTGCGGCAGCAGGTACTTCTCCTGGCCGCCGAGCAGCCACACCTCGTGGCCGTTGGCCGTGAGGTCCAGGGACTGGTCGGTGGGCAGGTCCTTGTCGTCGCCCTTGTGGATGATGTAGCTGAGGCTGTCGGCGCCCTCGGCGAGCGGCACCTCGAAGACGGCTCCGTAGGCGTCGGTGCGCGTCGGCTCCAGGGGCTTCGTCCAGTCCGTGGGCGTCGCGGCCCCGGTCCAGGTGTGCAGGCCCCAGCCGGTGTAGTCGCCGTCGGCGCGGTGGTAGTGGACGACGGCCTTGGTCTTGTCCTGGGCGGGCAGGTCGGGCTGCTCGGTCAGGACGGTGTCCTTGCCCTGCTCGACCCAGACCTCGCCGGTCTTGGTGACGTCGATCGTGCGGTCGCTCGCGACGTCCTTGTTGCCGTCCTTGTCGATGACGAGGAAGCCGACGCTGGAGGCTCCGGGCTTCAGCTTCACGTAGGCGAAGGCGCCGTAGGCGTCCCGGCCGATGAAGTCGTGACCGGCCGGCCAGGGGGTGGACTCGCCGTCGGCGATGTCGCCCCAGGCGTACAGGCGCCAGTCGGTGTAGTCGCCGTCGGCGCGCTTGTAGTGGACGACCGCGTAGTCGCGCGAGGAGGCCGTCGGGGCCTCCGGGGCGGGCACGGCGCCGGTGGTGGACTGGGCCGTCGCGCTCGCGGTGCGTCCGGCCGAGTCGACGACGACGGCCTTGTAGCGCAGGGCGGTTCCGGCCGGTACGTCCTCGCCGATGACCTGGGTGACCTTGTACGGGGCGTGGTCGGCGGAGCCGAGGACGCGCCACGTGCCGTTGCCGGTCTGGGCGGCGAAGACGACCCGGTCGAGCTGTCCGCCCGTGACGTCCGCCGAGAGTTCGACGGTGCCGGTGGCGCCCGCGGCGGGGGCCTTCAGGGTCAGCGTGGGCTTGGTCGCGGGGGCGGCGAGGCGGCCCGCGGCCTTGAGGACGATCGCCGAACCGGCCGGGACGGTGACGGTGACCTTCTTGTCGCCGTCGCTCTTCACCGAGGCCGAGGTTCCGTACACGGCCCGGAAGGTCGTGTCCGCCGAACCGGTCGCGAAGGTGGCCGGCTTCGCCTCGTCCGCGTTGTTCACGGCGACCACGTACTCGGTGCCGGTCTTCGCGTCCGTGCGGGAGAAGGCGTACACGCCCGCGCCGTCGGCGGCGTAGCGCTCCGTCTGGACGCCGTCGGCGAGGGCCGGGTTGTCCTTGCGGAGCTTGGACAGGGTGCTGATCGTCTTGTAGAGCGGCGCGTTCGTGTCGTAGGCGTCGCTCGCGGCCGTGCGGTCGGTGCCGATCTCGTCGTCGTCGAGATAGTCCGCGATCTTGGAGGCGAACATCGGCTGGCGGGCGTCCTTGTCGCCGCCGGAGCCGGTGAAGCCCTGCTCGTCGCCGTAGTAGACGACGGGGTTGCCGCGGCCGAGGAACATCAGCTCGTTGGCGAGCCTGTCCTTCTTCAGCAGTTCGGCGTCGGTCGCCTTCGGGTTGTCCTGGTTCAGGAAGTACCCGATGCGGCCCATGTCGTGGTTGCCGAGGAAGGTGACCTGCTCGTAGGCGTTGGCCTTGTCGGTCGTGTACTTGTAGTCGTCCGCGAACAGGGAGGCGAGCTTCCGCGCGCTGCCGCCCTGCGAGGCGTAGGAGCGGGCCGCGTCCTGGAAGGGGAAGTCGAGGGTGGCGTCGAGGCGGCCCTCGGTGACGTACGGCGAGGTGATCGAGGTGTCGGCGGAGTAGACCTCGCCGAACATGAAGAAGTTCTTGCGCCCCTGCTTGGCGGCGTACGCGTCGAGGGCGGTCGCCCACTGCGTCCAGAACTCCATGTTCACGTGCTTGACGGTGTCGATCCGGAAGCCGTCGATGCCGAAGTCGCGGACCCAGCGCTCGTAGATCTTCTCCATGCCGCTGACGACCTCGGGACGCTCGGTCCACAGGTCGTCGAGGCCGGAGAAGTCGCCGTAGGTGGTGGACTCGCCGGCGTAGGTGGAGTCACCGCGGTTGGTGTACATGGTCGTGTCGTTGAGCCACGACGGGACCTTGACGTCCTTCTTCGCGGCGGGAACCGTCGGCGTGCGGGGGAAGGAACCGGTGCCCACGGACGGGAAGGCGTGCTTGCCGTCCGCGTAGTCCGCGTCGTCGAAGGGCCTGCCGTCCTTGGTCAGGTACGGGAAGGCGCCCTTGGAGAGGTAGTTGTAGGACTTCTCCTCGTAGTCGACGACGTCGGCGGTGTGGTTGGTGATGACGTCGAAGAAGACCTTCATGCCCTTGGCGTGGGCCTTGGAGATCAGCGTCTCCAGGTCCTTGTTGGTGCCGAAGTGCGGGTCGACCTTGGTGAAGTCGGTGATCCAGTAGCCGTGGTAGGCGGCCGAGGCGTCCTTGCCGGTGCCCTGGACGGGCTGGTTCTTGAAGATCGGCGCCATCCAGATGGCGGTGGTGCCGAGGCCCTTGATGTAGTCGAGCCGCTTCGTCAGGCCCTTGAGGTCGCCGCCCTGGTAGAAGCCCTTGTCGGTGGGGTCGTAACCCGTCGACAGCCGGGAACCGGTCAGTCCGCCCTTGTCGTTGGACGTGTCGCCGTTGGCGAAACGATCCGGCAGGACGAAGTAGAACTGGTCACGGGTGGAGTCGTGCCGTGACGGCTCGGCGGCGAGCTTCGCGTCCGACGGCGGTGCGGGCGGGATCTGGGCCCGCGCCACAAGGGGTTGCGCAAGCGATACGGCCAGCGCGGCAGCGAGGACGGCTGCCCGCAGCCTGGGACGGCTGGTGCGGCCCGCCGTCCCTCTCGGTATCAGGTCCACAGTCGTGAACTCCTAGCGATTACGGCGTACTCGGGTCCGACCCCGCGCAGCGTTTCGGCCACGATGCCTAACGCCCGCGTGACCGTATCGCTCACGCAAGGTTTACAGCAAGAGTCTTGCAACATGCGGAAAGGCTTTTCAGCAGCTGGACTTGCCCGCGTAGATGGCGAGTGCGGTGTTGGCGCCCAGCGTCGCCGTGAACTGGCCCGAACTGTTGACCGTGATGCTCGTGTTGTTCTGGACGTTGCAGTACGTTCCCGCGGCCAGGGAGGTGCTGTACGTCCGGCTCAGCGAGGAGCTCTCGTGGTTGATGGCCACGAAGCCCTTGCTGCCCCGGCCGAAGGCGATCGCGTCGTTACCGTTGTCCCACCAGTTGGAAAGCGCTTGCCCCCGGGTGGCGTTGCGGAAGGCGACCATCGACTTGATCTCCGGCCAGGCGTGCTGACACTTCCAGCCGTCCTGCCAACAGGCGTTGACGGTACCGCCGTTGGGCGGTCCGGCATCGATGTTCGACCACTCGTAGGCGGAGTTGATGTCGGGGGCGCCGTAGGGGTAGGCGAGCATGAAGACGTTGGCGAGGGTGTAGTTCGCCCCGTCCTTGTAGTTGAGCGTCGAGCCGTTGCGCTCCGTGTCGTGGTTGTCCACGAAGACGCCCGCGACCGAGCTGCTCATGTAGCCCCAGCCCTCGCCGTAGTTCTTCAGGTAGGCGAGGTTCTCGTTGTTGAAAACCCGCTTGAGGTCGTAGGCGTACCGGAACTCCTGGACGTCGCCGGTCCCGGTGTACTCGGCGGGCTGGACGGCCTCGCCCGCCCCGTAGATGGCCTCCTGCTTCCAGTAGACGGACGTGTTGCTCAGCCGGGACTTGATGTTGGCGAGGTCGGCGGCCGGCATGTGCTTGGCCGCGTCGACCCGGAAGCCGTCGACGCCGTAGCCGAGCAGGGTGTTCATGTATCCGGCGATGGCCGAGCGGACGTAGTCCTCGCCGGTGTCCAGGTCGGCGAGGCCGACGAGTTCGCAGTTCTGGACGTTGGAGCGGTTGGTGTAGTCGCTGATGCTGGAGGTGCAGTTGTCCATGTCGGCGGACGAGTAGAGCCCCGGGTAGTTGTACTTCGTGTACGAAGAGCCTCCCGTGCCGGTGCCGGAACCGGCCGCCATGTGGTTGATCACCGTGTCCGCCACGACCTTCACACCGGCCGCGTGGCAGGTGTTGACCATGTTCCTGAAGGCGGTGGCGTCGCCGAGCCTTCCGGCGATCTTGTAGCTCACGGGCTGGTACGAGGTCCACCACTGCGAGCCCTGTATGTGCTCGGCGGGCGGGGACACCTGGACGTAGCCGTATCCGGCGGGGCCCAGCGTGTTGGTGCATTCCTTGGCGACCGAGTCGAATTTCCACTCGAACATGACGGCGGTGACGTCCTTGGTACCGGGCGGCGAGGCCGCCGCCGTACCGGGGGGAACGGCCACCGTGACCGCCAGGCCCGCCACGAGGGCGAACGAGGCCGCAAGCTTCTTCCGTGCCATGTGTGTACTCCTGCACTACGTCGTGCGGGTGGGGGGATCGGAACGTACCGCTTGCAATCATGTTTCAGCAAGATGTCGAAAGAACTTCCAACTCCCTTATTGACGCGCCCCCTTGGCCGGTCCCACGCTCCACACGGGTCAGCTCCGCACCTCCGCGGCCGCGCTGACCGATCCGGAGAGGAGCCGCATCCCCGATGTCCTTACGACCGATGTCCTTACGACGCAGAAGGGGCCGCCCTTTGGCTGCCGGTGAACGCCACCCTGACGCTCGACAGTCCGGTCGCGCTGTCCGTCCAGCAGACAGCGGCGGCGGACACCGGTGTCGCAGACAGCACTATGGTCGCCGGCGCGTGAAACTCGGTCACGAAGGTCACGTCACATGCGTTACGAAAGCGTGGTGTCGGTCAGTTCCGATCTTCGGGATCCTATCCATGCCCAGGTGCGTAGCGTGATGGCCGTGCAGCTTCGGTACAGCTTCCGCGTGCGACACGAGGTCGCACCATTCAAGTGGATAGCCCGGTCACAACTGGGCTGTCTCA
>NZ_JBHYPZ010000064.1:0-46089 GCF_042746485.1 Streptomyces sp. NPDC058751
GGCCAGCACGCCTACTACCAGCTGATCCACCAGGGCACCAAGCTGATCCCCGCCGACTTCATCGGCTTCGCCAACCCGGCCGGTGAACTGAGCGAGGGGCTCGCGGCGCAGCACGACCTGCTGATGGCGAACTTCTTCGCGCAGACCCAGGCGCTGGCGTTCGGCAAGACCCCGGACGAGGTCCGGGCCGAGGGCGTGCCGGAAGAGCTGGTGGCGCACAAGACGTTCGGGGGCAACCACCCCACCACCACGATCCTGGCCGCCGAGCTGACCCCCTCGGTCCTGGGCCAGTTGATCGCCCTCTACGAGCACAAGGTGTTCGTCCAGGGCGCCGTCTGGAACATCGACTCCTTCGACCAGTGGGGCGTCGAGCTCGGCAAGGTCCTCGCCAAGCGCGTCGAACCCGCCCTGACCGAAGGCACGGACGTCCCCGGCCTCGATCCCTCCACGGCCGCACTCGTGGCCGCTTACCGCAACCTCCGAAAGAAGAACTGACCATGCAGCTCGGACTCATCGGCCTCGGCAAGATGGGCGGCAACATGCGCGAGCGGATACGCCGCGCGGGGCACACCGTCATCGGCTACGACCGCAACCCGGACCTCGCCGACGTGCACGGCCTCGCCGAACTCGTGGACGCGCTGGAAGGCCCGCGCGTGGTCTGGGTGATGGTGCCCGCCGGCGCCGCGACCCAGTCCGTCATCGACGAACTCGGCGGCCTGCTGGAGGCCGGCGACACCGTCGTCGACGGCGGCAACTCCCGCTGGACGGACGACGAGAAGCACGCCGAGGAACTGGCGGCCAAGGGCATCGGCTTCGTCGACGCCGGTGTCTCGGGCGGTGTGTGGGGCCTGGAGAACGGCTACGCGCTGATGGTCGGCGGCGACGCCGAGAACATCGAGAAGGTGCGGCCGGTCTTCGACGCGCTCAAGCCGGAGGGCGACTTCGGCTTCGTGCACGCCGGCAAGGTGGGCGCGGGCCACTTCTCCAAGATGGTCCACAACGGCATCGAGTACGCCATGATGCAGGCGTACGCCGAGGGCTGGGAGCTCCTGGAGAAGGTCGACTCGGTCACCGACGTGCGCGAGGTCTTCCGCTCCTGGCAGGAGGGCACGGTCATCCGCTCCTGGCTGCTCGACCTCGCCGTCAACGCCCTGGACGACGACGAGCACCTGGACAAGCTGCGCGGCCACGCGGAGGACTCCGGCGAGGGCCGGTGGACCGTGGAGGCGGCCATCGACAACGCCGTCCCGCTGCCCGCCATCACCGCGTCCCTCTTCGCCCGCTTCGCCTCGCGGCAGGACGACTCGCCGCAGATGAAGATGATCGCGGCGCTGCGCAACCAGTTCGGCGGCCACGCCGTCGAGTCGGCCAAGTAGGACGGACCCGGCACGCCGGGCCGCGGCGCCTCAGCGCCCGGTCCGGCGCCCCGGTCCGGCGCCCCGGTACGCCCCCGGGCTGGCGCCGCGGGGCGGCGGGTCCGGCACGGGGCGATCACACGTCAGGTCGCGTGGCGGCCACGGACCGGGCCGCGGGGCGGCCGTACCTCAGCGGGCGGGAATCCCGTACGCCCGCTCCACGCGCAGCCGCAGCACCAGCCGGCCGTCGCGGACCATGGCGGCACGGTAGTCGTCCCAGTCCGGGTGCTCGCCCTGGACGTCCCGGTAGAGCCTGACGAGCTCCTCCACGGTCGCGTCGTGCGGGTCCCCCGCCACGGCCGTCAGCTCGGCCGTGCCCTCGGCGACCGTGTACGCCCACCGGTCCGCACTGGTCACGTGGTACGACGCCCGCGGGTCCCGGCGCAGGTTGCGGGTCTTGGCGCGGTCGTCGGTGAGCGACACGCGGATGACCCCCTCGTCCGGGTAGTAGGCGTGGTTCACGTTCGAGAGCTGGGGCCGGCCGTCCTTCTTGAGGGTGACGAGCACCCCGCCGTCGTACTCGGAGAGCAGCTTCAGCAGTACGTCCCGGTTCGCTTCCTCAGTCATATCCGCGTCAACGCTCCGGACGCGCCGCGTCATCCCGTAGACAGTGTCTACTCGCGAATGGTAGACACTGTCTATGAGTGAACCGGAGAACACCGGACTGAGGACGCGGCTGATCGACGTCGGAGTCGATCTCGTGACGGCGGAGGGGGCGCAGGCGCTGACCCTGCGCGAGATCGCCCGCAGGGCGGGCGTCTCGCACGGCGCTCCCCGCCGCTACTTCCCGACCCATCTGGAGCTGCTGTCCGCCATCGCGCGCCGCGGCTTCGCCGACCTCCAGGAGCGCGCGGCGAAGGCCACCGGCGGGACGGGGGACGGCCCCCGGGCCCGGCTCGCCGTCCTCGCGGGGGTCTACCTGGACTTCGCGTCGTCCCAGCGCGGCATGTACGAGCTGATGTTCCGTCACGACCTGCTGGAGAGCAGCCGGTTGGGACTGCGCGAGACGAGTATGCCGTTGTTCGGGACGCTGGTGGAGCTCGTCGGACGGGTGCGCCCGGAGGCCGACGCCCGGATCGTCGCCGGTGCCCTCTGGGCGAACCTGCACGGCATCGCCCAACTGTGGGGCTGGGGGAGCCTGAAGCTCGCCACGGACGCCGACGACCACGCCCCCCTGCTGAAGGCGGCGCTCGACGCGCACCTCGGTCCGGAGGAGCGATGAGGACGGCCCGCTCCGCCACGGCCGCCGCGCACCCCTCCGCTCCCGGTGCGGCGCACCGCGGGATCACCCTCGCGAGCAGCGTCGTCGGGGCCGTGATCGTGGCCCTCGACGGTACGGTCCTGACCGTCGCGCAGCCCACGCTCCAGCGCGATCTGGGCGCCTCGTTCGCGCAGGTCCAGTGGACCAGCACCGGGTACCTCATCGCGGTGGCGGGCCTGCTGGTGTTCGCGGGACGCCTGGGGGACCGCCACGGACACCGGCGGATCTTCGCCCTCGGCATCCTGGGCTTCGGGGCGGCGTCGGCCGGTATCGGCCTCGCGCCCGGGATCGGCTGGGTGATCGCCCTGCGGGTCGTCCAGGGCGTCTTCGGCGCGCTGCTGCAGCCGGCCACGCTCGGCATGCTGCGCACGGCGTACCCGCCCGACCGGCTCGGGACGCCCATCGCGCTGCGGGCGAGTGCCATAGGGATCGCCGCGGCCGCGGGTCCGCTGCTCGGCGGCACCCTGGTCGGCCACTTCGGATGGCGGTCCGTCTTCTTCCTGAACGTGCCGCCCGCGCTGGCGATGGGCGTGGCCGCGCTCGGCGTCCGGGCTCCCGCCGCCCCGAAGGAGGCGGCGGACCGCCCCCGGGCGGCCGACGGCCTCGACGTGCCGGGCGCCTGTCTGCTCACCGCCGCCCTGGCCGTCCTGGTGCACACCCTGGTGACCGTGCCGGAGGCCGGCTGGACGGCGGCGACCGCGGCCGAACTGGCCGTGGCCGCCGTCGTCGGCACCGCGTTCGTACGGCGGCAGCGCCGGGCCGCGAGTCCCCTGGTGCCCTCCGAGATCCTCGGCTCGGCGACCATCGGCGCGGCGCTCGGCATCCTGGTGGCCGTGTCCGCCGCGATGCTCGGCACCCTGTTCACCGCCAGCTACTTCCTCCAGCGCACCCTGGGTCTCGGCCCGCAGGAGACGGGCCTGTGGGCGCTGCCCGCCGGAGTGACGATGGTGCTCGGGGCTCCCCTCGCCGCCGTCCTCGTGCGCAGGGCCGGCCCGCGTCGGACCGCCGTGGCCGGAAGCCTCGCCCTCACGCTCGGTGTCCTGCTGCTCGGCCGGCTCGGACCGTCGTCCACGGCCGCGCCCGTCACCTGCGGCTTCCTGCTGCTGGGCGCCGGTTTCGTGACGGTGATGGTGACCGCGACGGCGGTCGCCGTGCGGCACGCCTCCGCGGCGTCGGCCGGTGTGGCGGGCGGACTGCAGCAGACGGCGATGAACATCGGGCCCACGCTGGGGATCGCGGTGGCGGCCACGCTGATGTCGCTGACGCCCGGCGCCCCCGTCGGCCCCCCGCTGACCGCGCTCGCGGTCTTCTCCTCGGCGGGGGCCCTGCTCGCCCTGAGGCTCCCGGGGCACAAGGACACGTGAGGACCGTCCGGGAACGCCCGCCCGGCGCTTCACCAGCCCGTTTGGGACGATGAGGGACACGAGCCGCAGTCCGGAGGAAAGTCATGGGACATCTGCGAGAGGAAGTCGAGCCGGGATCCGTCGGTCTCGACCCCGGGGCGCTGGACCGGCTCGACCGGCACTTCGCCGCCCTCGTCGACGACGGCCGGCTCCCCGGCTTCCTGGTCTCCGTCGCCCGGCACGGGCAGGTCGCCCACCTCACCACGTACGGCCTGCGCGACCGCGCGGCGGGACTCCCGGTGGAGAGCGACACGCTGTGGCGGATCTACTCCATGACCAAGCCCGTCACCTCGGTCGCGGCGCTCGTGCTGGTCGAGGAGGGCCGCCTCGGACTCGACGACCCGGTGGCCGGCTTCCTCCCCGCGTTCGCCGAACCACGGGTGTACACCGGCGGGAGGGGGCCGGACACGACGACCGGGCCCGCCCGGCAGCCCGTCCTGGTCCGCCACCTGCTGACCCACACCGCGGGCCTGACCTTCGGCTTCTACCACGCGCACCCCGTCGACGGCCTCTACCGGGACGCCGGTGTGGAGTCCTCGGTGGCACCGGGCGCCGACCTGGCGGAGACCTGCGAGGTGTACGCCCGGCTGCCGCTCCAGTTCGAGCCGGGCACGCAGTGGAACTACTCGGTGGCCACCAACGTCCTCGGCCGCGTCATCGAGGTGGTGTCCGGCCAGGACCTCGACGTCTTCCTGCGACGACGTGTCCTCGGACCGCTCGGGATGACGGACGCCGGCTTCCTGGTCACGGACGAACAGGCGGGCAGACTGGCCGAGTTGTACGGGGAGGACGACGACGGGGAGCTCGTCCCGATCGCCGGTCTCCCGCTGCGGGGCCGGCCCCGCTTCCTGTCCGGCAGCGGGGGGATGGTCGCCACGGCCCACGACTACCACCGCTTCATGGAGATGCTCCGGCGCCGCGGGGAGCTCGACGGAACCCGTCTGCTGCGCCCCGGGACCGTGGACCTGATGGCGTCCAACCAGCTGCCGGGCAACGCCGACCGGCGCTCCTTCGGCAGCCCCGTCCACCAGGAACCCGGGAACGCCGGCCTCGGTTTCGGCCTGGGCGTCTCCGTCGTGGTGGACCCGGCGGTGACCCGGTCCCCCTCCGTGCGGGGCGCGTTCGGCTGGAGCGGGGTGGCCACCACGACCTTCTGGGTCGATCCGCGGCACGATCTGACCGTGCAGTTCCTGAGCCAACTGCGCCCGAGGGCTTCCCACTCGGTCTTCCCCGACCTCAAACGGCTGGTGCACGCGGCGGTACGCGCGTGATCGCACCCCGGCCGTCCGGCCGGCGCGGTACGCGTCCCGTACCCGGGGACCGGGCGCCGCGGCGGTCACGGCCGGTCCGGTCCGGGGCTCTTGTTCGAATCGCCCCGGACCGGTCACCCCGCTTCCGTAATCCGCCTCCGGTCATCGTCCCGCTTCCGTCGTCCGGCTTCCGTCACTCCTCGGTGGCGACGGTCTTCACCGAGCCCGCGAAGATCGCCTTCGCCCACTCCTCGCCGTCCAGGTGGGGCAGGTGGTGGTCGAGGCGTTCCCGCTTGGTCAGCAGGTAGGTGAGGTTGTCCTCGCACGGGGGTATCAGGAGCGGCACCTGCTCGGCCACCTTGATGCCGTGGCGCAGCAGCGACTCGCGCTTGCGCGGGTTGTTCGACAGCAGCCGCACGGACCGTACGCCGAGGTCGTGCAGCATCTCCGCCGCGACCCGGTAGTCACGGGCGTCCACCGGCAGGCCGAGGGCGACGTTCGCCTCGACGGTGTCGAGCCCCTCCGCCTGGAGCTTCATCGCCTTGAGCTTGGCGAGCAGGCCGATGCCCCGGCCCTCGTGGCCGCGCAGGTAGACGAGGACGCCCCGGCCCTCGGCGACGATGGCGCGCAGCGAGGCGGTGAGCTGGGGGCCGCACTCGCAGTGCTGCGATCCGAAGGAGTCCCCCGTCAGGCATTCGGAATGCAGCCGGGCCAGGACGTCCCCCTTTCCGAGCGTGTCCAGGTCGCCGTGGACGAGGACGACTTGTTCCTCGCCGCGGTCGTGGTCGAGGTAGCCGACCGCGTGGAAATCGCCGTACTCGGTGGGGAGCGGGGCGATCACGACTCGTTCGACACCTGTGAGGGGGGCATTCCCGCCGGGGACGCCAAAGTTATCTGTCATGATCTGGTTCCTAAGCAGAATCGAAAGGGCCGTGAAAGATGAGTAGTTCGGGATCACGCGTGATGGTGTCCGGTGTGCTGCCGCTGGACACCACGGAGGATGTCCGCGAGCGGGGGGCCGGTGTCGCCCGCCAGGTCGCCGTCCTTCCCGTCGGCAGCCTCGAACAGCACGGCGCGTACCTGCCCCTGACGACCGACACACTGGTGGCGTGCGCCATCGCGCGGGAGATCGCGGCAGCCTACCCTGTGCATCTTCTTCCTCCGGTGACGGTCTCCTGCTCGCACGAGCACGCGGCCTGGCCGGGCACCGTCAGCATCTCCGCCGTCACGCTGTACGCCGTCGTCCGCGACATCGCCGCCTCGTTGCGGCGATCGGGCGTCGACACCCTGGTCGTGGTCAACGGGCACGGAGGAAATTACGTACTGGGCAATGTGGTCCAGGAATCCGCCGGCACCGGTACGCGCATGGCGCTTTTCCCGGCCATGGAGGACTGGGAGGGCGCGTGCGAACGGGCCGGTGTGCAGACGTCGTTGCTCACGGATATGCACGCCGGGGAAATCGAGACGTCGATTCTCCTGCACGCCCATCCGGAATGCGTCAAAGACGGTTATGAGACCTCCGATTTCGTGGCCGACGACCGTCGGCATCTGCTCACTCTCGGCATGGCGGGCTATACCGAGTCCGGGGTCATCGGCCGTCCCTCGATGGCCGGCGCCGAGAAGGGGAAGGAACTCCTCGCCGGGCTGGCCGAGGCGTTCGGGGCGTACTTCTCCTTGGTGACGTCCGAGACGCTGCACTGATCGGGCCCTCCCGCGCTCTCCTCCCGGGGGCGCCGGAGCGTGGCACCCCACCGGACGACCAGGACCACGGCACCGGGCAGGCTCGCCGCGAGGCTGAGCACGCCGTAGATCACCGCGACGGTCAGTCCCGTGCCGGCGCCGAGCCCGGCGGCGCCGAACGCCCAGGCGGTGGCGCCCTCGCGGGGGCCCCAGCCGCCGACGTTCAGCGGCAGCCCCATGGCCAGCAGGGCCAGCAGGGCCAGTGGCGTCAGCCGGGCGACGGACGCGGTGGATCCGGCGGCCCGGGCGGCGAGCACGAACATCGCCACGTGTCCGGCGAGCACCAGGACCGACGAGAGCGTGACTCCGGGCCAGCTGCGCCGGGCCAGCAGGGCACCCCGGGCCTCGGCGAGCGCGCCGCGGACGGCTCCGTACCGTCCGCCGCCGGGGGAGGTCCGCCGCCTGCGGACGACGCCGAGGATCACCGCGGCGCACACCGCGACGAGGGCGAGGACCAGCGCGGTCTCACGGGCCCGCGCGAGCACGGGGGACGGCTGGGTGAGCAGCACGACCGCTCCGACGGCCACCAGCACCGCCTGTCCCGCGGTGCGTTCGAGCACCACCGCGCGCACGCCCCGGCCGATGTCACCGGCGCTCTGCCCGTGCCGTACGGCCCGGTGCACGTCGCCGAGGACCCCGCCGGGCAGCGCGGCGTTCAGGAACAGCGCGCGGTAGTAGTCCGCGACGGCGGCGCCCAGCGGGAGTTCGATGCGCAGCTCGCGCGCGACGAGACACCACCGCCAGGCGCTGAACACCGTGGTGAACAGCCCGATCGCGAGAGCCACCGTCAGGGTGGCCGTGTCGATCCGGCGCAGTCCGTCCACGAACACCCCGGTACCCAGCCGCCAGAGCAGCACTCCGAGGATGAGGACGCCGGCTGCGGTGCCGAGGTGCTTGCGCACCCGGCCCGCCGTCCGCCGGGCCCGGGGGGCCGTGCCGGCCTCAGGGCCCGCGGAGTTGCCGTCCGGGGCGGAGCCCGGCTCGGCGCCCGCGGGGTCCGGAGCCGTCGAGGCGCCGGACTCCGCGGGGACGTTCAGGTGCGGGCCGTCGAACTCCGGGGCGGCGGCCGCCTGAGCGGCGGCCGGTCCCAGCGTCTCCAGGCCCGCGCTCACGCCGCACCCCCGACGGGGTGGGGCAGCGCCAGCACGTCGCTGTGGTGGACGACGACCCGCAGCTCGCCCGCGGCGCACGCGGCCAGCCGGGACTCCAGATACGCTTCCGCGCGTTCCGCCAGCTCGGGGCGCTGCTCCACCGCCGCGCCGACCCAGCCGCGCAGCCACTCCGCGGTGAGCTCGGCCTCGTCGGGGCCGAGCCGCCAGGGGCTCGGGTGCACCCGTACGGTCGCGTCGTGGCGGGCGAACGCCTCGCAGGCCGCGGTGACGGCGTCCGGGCCGAGCAGGTCGCCGCGCCGCTGGTGGGCGTTGAACGCCTCGGTGATCTCGGCGTCCAGCGGGTCGGCCGGGGTGAGGTCGACGCGGCCGGCGACGGACAGCGTCAGCAGGGCGGGCACTCCCGCCCCGGCGCAGGCCGCCGCGAGCCGGTCGATCTCCTCGCCCGTGAGCACGTCGAGCAGTGCCGAGGCGGTCACCAGGGAAGCGCCGGCCAGGGCGTCCGCCGTCAGCCGTCCGATGTCGCCGCGCTGGGTGGTGACACCGACGTGGCTGCCGTCGGCCGCCGCCGTGGGCGCCCCGACGGTGGCGAAGTGCAGCAGGTACGGGTCGCGGTCGTGCAGGATCCAGTGCTGGGCGCCGTCGAGCCGGGGTGCCAGCCAGCGGCCCATGGAGCCGGTGCCGCAGCCGAGGTCGTGGATGGCCAGGTCGCCGCCGCGGACCGGCCGGTTGGCCAGCCGGATGCGCAGCGGGTCGAGCAGGTCGACCGCGCGGGCGGCGGCGTCGGCCGGTTCGCGCAGCTGGAGCCACTGGGGCGCGTAGCGCACCTCCTCGGCGTCGGGGTCGCCGACTCGCTGACCGGGCACGCTGGTCTTCACCTTCTGTTCGGGGGTGCCGGAGTCCGGCCCGCTCGTGGGAGTGGTCGCGGTGCTCATGCCGCCCTCCGGGGTTCCTGGGGCAGCCGGCCGAGCACACCGGCCAGGCTGCGCGCGGTGGTCGCCCAGCCGTCGAGCGCGGCGCGCCGTCCGCGGGCGGCGGCCTTCAGCCGGCGGCGCACGTCGGCCTCGCCGAACCAGCCGCGCAGCTCGGCGGCGAGTGCCGCCGGGTCCTCCGGACGTACGAGGATGCCGGGCACTCCGCCGTCGGGGGCGACTCCGACGGCCTCGGGCACTCCGCCGACGTCCGTGGCGAGCACGGGGATGCCGCGGGCCAGGGCCTCGGTGACGGCCATGCCGTAGGTCTCCGCGTAGGAGGTGAGGACCATGAGGTCGGCGGCGGCGTAGCTGGCGTCGAGTTCGGCGCCGGCCTGGGGTCCGGCGAGGTGCAGCCGGTCGCCGAGGCCGTACTCGGCGATCAGGGAGCGCAGGTGCTCGACGTAGGCCGGGTCCTGGCCGAGACCGCCGACGCAGACGCAGCTCCAGGGCAGGTCGGTGACGGTCGCGAGGGCCTCGATCAGCCGGTGCTGGCCCTTGCGCGGGGTCACCGAGGCGACGCACAGCAGCCGCGAGACACCGTCGGTGCCGGAGGCGAGCGGTGCGATGTCTGCGCCGGGCGCGGCGGCGTGGACCCGGTCGGGGGCCAGGCCGTGGTGGGCGACGAGCCGGCGGACGGCCCATTCGCTGGTGGCCACGACGGCCGACACGGCCCGCAGCGTCGTACGTTCCAGGGCGTCCAGCTCGGCGGCCACGGCGGGCTCGAGCCCCGTCTCGTCGCCGAGCGGCAGGTGGACGAGGACGACGAGACGCAGCCGGTCGGCCTCGGGGGCGACGATCTCGGGGACTCCGCAGGCGACGATCCCGTCGAGGAGGACGACCGTGCCGTCGGGCAGGTCGGCCAGCGTCCGGGCGAGCTCCGTGCGGGCGGCGGCGGTGGGGCGGGGCCACTCACCGTCGAGGACGTGCCGCTCGACCTGCCAGCCGAAGCCGGGCAGGTCGAGGCAGAGCCGGCGGTCGTAGGCGTTGCCTCCGCTCGGCGTCGCGGGGTCGTCGACGCCGCCCGGCATGACGAAGTGCACGGTGCGCAGGGACATGGGGATGATCTCGGCGTTCTTGAGAGCCGCGTTCTGCACGGGCACGTAGTTCAGGGCGCCGGGTCCGGCGGCCTGCGCGGCGCGGCCGGAGAGCGGGGACGCCTTGTCGAGGGTCACGTCGGTCACAGGTCACGCTCGTAACTCGCCCAGGCGATGTGCGACTCGTGGAGGGTGACGGTGATGCCGGTGAGGCCGTGGGCGCCCGCGCCCAGGGCTCCGGCGTGCACACGGTCGGCGAGCCGGTCGGCGATGACCTTCGCCAGGAACTCGGTCGAGGTGTTGGTGTCCTTGAAGTCCGGCTCGCTGTCGAGATTGCGGTAGTTCAACTCGCTCACGACGGCGCCGAGCTCCTGCGTGGCCAGTCCGATGTCGACCACGATGTTGTCGTCGTCGAGCTCGGGGCGACGGAAGGTGGCGTCCACCAGGAACGTCGCCCCGTGGAGGCGCTGCGCGGGTCCGAAGACCTCGCCACGGAAGCTGTGGGCGATCATCAGGTGATCGCGGACGGTGATGCTGAACAACGGACGACCCTCCAGGTGCGGTGCGTCTGATCCCCTGCCGGGATCACGTCGTGTAGTACGGCTGTCCAGCTCACCTTGTTCAGCCGCGTGTCGCCCTTTCTTCGGAGTCCGCAGAGGTCAGGCCGGTTCTCTTCGGCTCAAACCTCTTCGTAGGCGACTCGGTGACACAGGGCGGGTATCGATCCGGAGGCGAGTTTCCCCATCACGTCCGGGAGTTCTCCGAAGGAACACTCGCCGGTGACCAGGGCGTCGAAGGCCGGTTCGGCGAGCAGCTCGAGGGCGAGCGCGAGCCGGTCCGCGTACGTCCTTCCGGCCCGGGCGGAGGAGGAGACGGAGCCCACCTGGCTGCTGCGCAGGGTCAGCCGGCGCGAGTGGAAGGCCTCCCCGAGCGGCAGGGCGACCCGGCGGTCTCCGTACCAGCTCAGCTCGACGAGGGTCCCCTCGTGGGCGAGCAGACCGAGGGAGAGGTTCAGTCCGGCCTCGGTGGCGCTGGCGTGCACGACGAGGTCGAGTTCGCCCTCGGCGTCCTCGGGGAGCGCGAAGTCGACGCCGAGCGCGCGGGCGACGGCCTCGCGCGCCGGGTCGGCGTCGACGAGCTGGACGCGCACTCCGGGGAAGCGGGCGAGGAGGGCGGCGACCGAGCAGCCGACCATGCCGCCGCCGACCACGGCGATCCGGTCGCCGATGAGCGGCGCGGCGTCCCACAGGGCGTTCACCGCGGTCTCGACGGTGCCGGCGAGGACGGCGCGGGAGGCGGGAACCGACTCGGGCACGACGGTCACGGCGCTCGCCGGGACGACGTAGCGCGTCTGGTGCGGGTAGAGGCAGAAGACCGTCCGCCCGACCAGGTCCTCCGGTCCTTCCTCCACCCGGCCGACACTCAGATAGCCGTATTTCACGGGGGCGGGGAAGTCCCCGTCC
Source organism: Streptomyces sp. NPDC058751 (assembly GCF_042746485.1). Lineage (NCBI taxonomy): Bacteria > Bacillati > Actinomycetota > Actinomycetes > Kitasatosporales > Streptomycetaceae > Streptomyces > Streptomyces sp. NPDC058751. The sequence continues at coordinate 11,650 of NZ_JBHYPZ010000064.1, forward strand.
TGGAACGGCGCGCGCATCGAGGCGTGCTGGTTCTCCGGGACCTCGCCGCGGAACACGAGGGTCTCGGTGCCCCTGCTGACCCCGGAGTAGAGCGTACGGACCAGTACCTCGTCCTCCGCGGGCTCGTTCAGGACTACGTCACGGATCTCGCCGTGGCCCGGAGATACGAGCCAGAAGGCGCGAGCTGTGAGTTCCATGAGCGTCCCCCTGAACGAATCCGCAGATCTTCACGTACGGAGCAGTGACAAGTCGCGGACACGGTACGCGGCGATGATCGAATCTGTCATTCGGCCGGAGGATCTGCGGTGGCCCTGAACAACACGTACGGCGCAAGGCTCCCCCAGCAGGAGACCATGGTGGGAGCCGGTGTGCAGCTCCTGGTGCTGGCCCTGCTGGGCACGGCGATCGGGATGGGGCCGGCGGGCTGGCTGACCGGCCTGGTGTTCGCGTTCGCCACCTGGGCGGTGCTCACCCGCGCGCTGCGGCGCACGCAGCCCCGCTCCTTCGGACCCGCCAACCGGGTGACGCTCGGCCGCGCGATCCTGGTCGGCGGGATCACCGCGCTCGTCGCGGACTCCTTCGAGAGCTCGCCGCCGGTGAGCCTGCTCGTCGGTCTGACGGCGGTCGCGCTGATCCTCGACGGCGTCGACGGCAAGGTGGCCCGGCGGACCGGCACGTCCTCGGCCCTGGGCGCCCGCTTCGACATGGAGGTGGACGCGTTCCTGATCCTCGTGCTGAGCGTGTACGTCGGGATGTCGCTCGGTCCGTGGGTGCTGCTGATCGGCACGATGCGGTACGCGTTCGTCGCCGCCGCCCGGGTGCTGCCGTGGCTGAACGGCGAGCTGCCGCCGAGCATGGCGCGCAAGACGGTGGCGGCCCTGCAGGGCGTCATGCTGCTGGTCGCGGGCTCCGGACTCCTGCCGTACGGCGCCCAGATGGCGCTCGTGCTGACGGCGCTCGCGCTGCTCGTGTGGTCGTTCGGCCGCGACATCGCGTGGCTGTGGCGCCAGGGTGGCCGCGGCCCCGCCGAGGAGACCCGCCCGTCCCGGGAGACCGGTCAGCAGCGGGAACTGGTCACCGCCGGTTCGGTCCCCGTGGGTTCCGGGAGCTGATCGTCCAAGCGCCCGGGACAGGGCGGGAGTTGACGGAGGCTCCGGGAGCCGGGCGCGTCCGGAAGAAGGCGGACGGACGCACGACATTCATGATCTGTCATCGCCGGGAACGAACATCGATTGACTAGACTACGCACCCTCGTGCACGTGATCGCGCCACGCGCGGGCAAGTCCGTTCCCGAAGGGTTTCGACGCTTGATAGCCATCGAAGATGTCAGCAAGCGATACGCCGACGGCACGGTGGCCGTCGATCGCCTGTCCCTGCAGATCCCGGACCACTCCATCACCGTTCTCGTCGGCCCCTCGGGCTGCGGCAAGACCACCACGCTCCGCATGATCAACCGCATGGTCGAGCCGAGCAGCGGCACGATCAGGGTCGACGGCGAGGACATCCGCTCCCGCCCGGTCAACGCCCTGCGCCGCTCCATGGGTTACGTGATCCAGAACGCCGGGCTCTTCCAGCACCGGACGGTCCTCGACAACATCGCCACGGTGCCCCGGCTGCTCGGCTGGTCCAGGCAGCGGGCACGGGAGCGCGCGGCGGAACTGATGGAACGGGTCGGCCTCGACCCGGCCATGGCCCGCCGCTACCCGTACCAGCTCTCCGGCGGACAGCAGCAACGGGTCGGTGTGGCAAGGGCGTTGGCGGCCGACCCGCCCATCCTGCTCATGGACGAGCCGTTCTCCGCGGTCGACCCGGTCGTACGCCGGGGTCTGCAGGAGGAGTTGCTGCGCATCCAGGGCGAACTGGGCAAGGCCATCGTCTTCGTCACCCACGACATGGACGAGGCCATCACCATCGGCGACCACATCGCCGTACTGCGCACCGGCGGCAGGCTCGCCCAGTTCGCGGCTCCCGACGAGATCCTCTCGTCGCCGGCCGACCCCTTCGTCGAGGAGTTCCTCGGCTCCGACCGGGGCATCCGCGGTCTGTCGTTCCTGTCCACCCGCGATCTCGCACTCGACCGCTCCCGGGTCTTCCCCGTCGGCTCGGACTGGCGGGAGATCGCCGCGCGCGGGCCCGAGGGGGCGCCCGTGCTGGTGACCGACGCCGACGGCGGGCCGCTCGGCTGGGCCGACCCCGCGAGCTGGGACGGAGAGGCCGGGGACCTCGAACCGTACGGCCCGAGCTTCGAGGTGGGCCGCGACTCGCTGCGGGTCGCCCTGGACCGGGCCGTGCTGTCGCCGACCGGACAGGCCGTCGGCGTCGACGGCTCGGGGAAGGTGCTCGGGGTCGCCGGACAGGAGACGGTCGCCGCGGCGATCCGGTCGGCCCGGGGGCGACGGGCGGCGGACGCCGCGCCGAAGACACCCGCGGCGAAGGCTCCCGCGGCGAAGGCCGGGCGATGAACGAGTTCTTCGAGATGCCGAGCGCCATCCAGCACAGCTACGGCGGTCTGATCGCCCTCCACATGGAGGAGGCGCTGGTCCCCGTGCTGGCCGGCCTGCTGCTGGCCCTGCCGATCGGACTGCTCTGCGTCCGCTTCGACCGGCTCTACGCGCCGGTGCTGTGGACCTCGACGGTCCTGTACGCGATCCCCTCGATCGCCTTCTTCGTGGTGCTCATCGACTACACCGGGCTGAGCCTGCCGACGGTGATGATCCCGCTGTGCCTGTACAGCCTGGTCGTGCTCGTGCCGGCCGTCGTCGACGGGGTCCGCTCCGTCCCCGAGGAGACGAACGCCGCCGCCTCGGCCATGGGCATCGGCCTCGCGCGCCGCTACTTCCAGGTCCAACTGCCCATCGCCGTACCGGCGATCGTGGCCGGACTGCGGGTGGCCGTCGCGTCCAGCATCAGCCTGGTGAGCGTCGGCGCGCTGATCGGCAACCAGGGCGCGTTCGGAAACCTGCTGACCTACGCGCAGTTGTACGGCCGCCCGCGGCTCGCCGTGACCGCGGTGGTCACCCTGGCCGTCCTCGCGGTCGTGATCGACGCGCTGCTGGTCCTGCTGCGGCGGGTGCTCACTCCCTGGCAGCCCCCGTCCGGCCGCGCCGCCGGCCGCACCGCCGGGCGCTCCGGGGCCACGGACGCCGCCGCCCGTCTCCCGGAGGGCACCTCGTGAACGTACTGCACTTCATGCAGGCCTTCTTCAGCGACGGCTCCCACTGGCACGGCTACGACGGCATCCCGCAACGCGTGTGGGAACACGTCCAGTACACGGCCGCGGCCCTCGCGATCGCGTCGGCCATCGGTCTGCCGGTCGGGCTGGTCACCGGGCACACCGGGCGCGGCGGCAACGTGCTGGCCTTCCTGGCGGCCGGGGCCCGCGCGCTGCCGACCTTCGGACTCCTGGTCCTGATGTTCGTCTGGCTGGGCCTCGGCATCGTGCCGGTGATGATCCCGCTCGTGGTGCTGGCGGTCCCGCCGGTCCTCGTCACCACCTACGAGGCGATCCGCACCGTGGACCCCTCCCCCGTCGACGCCGCCCGCGGCATGGGCATGCCGGAGGCGCGGATCCTGTTCCAGGTCGAGGTCCCGGCGGCGCTGCCGCTGATCCTCAGCGGGCTGCGCTCGGCGACGGTGCAGATCGTCGCCACCGCCACGATCGCGGCCTACGTGTCCCTCGGCGGGGTCGGCCGGTACATCCTGGACGGGATGTACCAGCACGACTACGAGAAGGTGGCGGGCGGGGCCGCCGTCACGGCCGTCCTCGCGCTGCTCGTCCTCGTGCTGTTCTGGGGCGTGGGCCGGGTGGCGGTCTCCCCCGGGGTGAGCTGGCGCCGGACCTCGTAACGAGGCGGGGGCGGGGACGGCCCGAGGGCCGTTCCCGCCCTCCCGGAAAGCGCCCTCAGCCCTCGGCCCTGGCGAGGGCGTGCTCCAGGACGACGAGCAACGCGTCCCGCACGGACCCCCGGTCGCGGGCGTCGAACACGGTCAGCGGCACGTGGTCGGCGACGTCGAGGGCCCACCGTACGTCGTTCAGATCGTGTTCGACCTTGCCGTCGAAGGCGTTGACGGCCACCGCGAAGGGGATCTCGCGGTGCTCGAAGTAGTCGACGGCCGCGTAGCAGTCGTCGAGCCGCCGGGTGTCGACGATCACGAGCCCGCCGAGCGCGCCCTCGACGAGGTCGTCCCACATGAACCCGAACCGCTCCTGGCCGGGGGTGCCGAACAGGTAGAGCTTCAGGGTCGGGTCGAGGGTCACGCAGCCGAAGTCCATGGCGACGGTGGTCGTCACCTTCGCCGGGGTGTGGCTGAGGTCGTCGACCCCGGCCGCGACCGAGGTGATGGACGCCTCGGTGGTCAGCGGCTCGATCTCCGAAATGGCCCCCACCGTCGTGGTCTTGCCCACGCCGAAGCCGCCCGCGATCACCATCTTCACCGGCAGCGGCGGCCGGGGACGCTCGTCGTCATCCCTCACGGATCGCGCCCCGGGAGTCGGGGACAGCTCGGAGACCATCGATCACCCTTCGCAGAACAGTGACATCACGGTTGGAGCGGGCCTGCGGCGCGTACAGGGCCAGTTGGCCGTCGGCGCGCAGGTCGTCGGCGAGGACCCGGACCACGTTCAGGTGCATCCTCAGTCTCGCCGCGATCTCCGCGAGCGACTGCGGCTCGCGGCAGACCGAGATGATGTCGCGGTGCTGATCGAACACGAAACGGTCCAGCGCCGCCAGCCCCACACGCGTGGCCACCACCTGTGTCTCGATCGGGATCGGCGGTACGAGACTGTCGCCGCCGGCGATCCGTCCCGCGGTCAGCAGGAACGGCCGGACGACCGAGACCGGGCGTTCCGCCCCCCGTTCGGCGTCGTCGCCGGCCAATGGCTCGCCGGACGTCATCACGTCCTCCCCCTTCAACTCTGCGCGCATCACCGGTCATGTGACACGCCGTCGGACATCGGCCGGCCGGTGCGGTCAGCCGGCCGGCGCGACGCCCACCGTCCTCTTCAGCTCCATCACCAGCTGCGGACTGAGCACCGCGCCGGCCCTGTTGGCGAAGAGGGTCATCTCGTAGGCGATGTTGCCGAGTTTCGCCTCCTTGGAGGTGACCACTCCGAGCACCGCTCCGGCGCCCAGCGCCGACACCAGCACGTGTCCCTCCTCCAGGTCGATGATGACCTTGTTGAGGCCCCCGAGGCCGTAGTTGCCGGAGGCCCCCATGGCGAGGCTGGTCATTCCGGAGACGATCGCCGCGAGCCGCTCGGAGTCGGCCTGGCCGCGCAGTTGGGAGACCGCGATGAGCAGTCCGTCGGAGGAGACGCCGATGACGTCGACGACCCCGGCCGTCTCGGTGGCGAATCGGTTGAGCAGCCAGTTGAAGTCGGCGGCGGCGGCCTTCACGTCCGCCGCGCCGTCCGCTGTCCGGGACTCGGGCCCGCCTGTCCACATGGTCACGTGCTCATGCCTTCCGGGGATGAGGGTCTTCTGTCGGTGTCGGTCCCGGCCGGACCGACGGGTCTGCCGCCCGGCCGGGTCACCGAGGCCGTGCGGTCCTCGGTGGCGCTCTCGCGTTCGGCCCGCATGACGGCGGCCTCGAACTCGTCGAGTTCGGACCGTGCGGCCTCGGCGTCCGTGGGCTGCCAGGAGGGCGGCCTGCGGTGGGTGGGGGGTTCCGTGGGCCGGGGCAGCCGGCTCGCCGCGGTGCCGGCCGACAGGGTCGCCCCGCGGACCCGGCGGCGCAGCGGACCGGCGTCACCGGAGCGTGCCGGGCCGGTGGGCGCCGGGTCGGCTCCGCTGCCGGGCCGGGCGCCGCCGTGCGTGGTGGCGCGCTCGGCTCCGGTGTCGGCCGCCTCCGAACGGCGGGCGTGGCCGGAGGACTCGGCGGCCCGGGACCAGGAGGGCACCCTGCGGGGCAGGCCCGAGGGGCCGCTCGGCGCCTCGACGCGGGCCTTGCGCGGCTCGTGGGCACCGGCGCGGCGCACGGGCGGCTGCATGCGCGGGACCCGCGCGGCGGAGCCCTGGTCATCGGGCACGAGGTGGACGGCGGGCACCGCGACGGTGACGGTGACACCTCCGCCGGGGGTACGGGACAGGGCGACCTCGATGCCCCAGCGCCGGGACAGACCGCCGACCACGAACAGACCGAGCACCTCCGTGGGCGCGAGGTCGAGGCGCTCGCGCCGGATCAACCGGGCGTTCTCCTGTTCCAGCCGCTCGGGTCTCATGCCGAGTCCGTGGTCGATGATCTCCACGAGGGCTCCGCCCCCTTGGTGACGGGGCCGCAGGACGACCTCGACACCACTGGTCGCCGGGGAGAACATCACGGCGTTCTCCAGGAGTTCGGCGAGCATCAGGGTCAGATCGCCGACGATGTCCGGGACGACGGTGACATCGCCCTCGGCGTGCGGGGTGACGCGCTGGTAGTCCTCGATCTGGCCGAGCGCGGCGCGGACGATGTTGCTGAGCCGCATCGGTTCGGTGGTGAGCCCTGTCTCGCTGATCCCGGCGAGCAGCATGAGGCTGTCGGCGTTGCGCTGGAGGCGGACGGCGATGTGGTCGATGCGGTAGAGCCGGTCCAGTACCTCGGGGTCGGTCTCGCCGCGCTCCACGGAGTCGATCAGGGAGAGTTGGCGGGCCGTCAGGTTGCTGACCCGGCGGCCGACGTTGCCGAACATCTCGGCGGTGTTGCGCCGGCTGACGACCTGGCGTTCCAGCAGCGCGCCCGCGGTGACCTGGACCTGGTTGAAGGCTTCGGCCAGTTCGCCGATCTCGTCGCGCACCGGCACGGGAACGGCCTCCAGCCGCGGCGGGCTCGCGTCGTCGGCGTCGTCGTCGGCGACGCGGGCGAGTTCGCTCCCGGCGGCGCCGGCCACGTGCTTGGCCGCCGCCGTGAGGGTGCGTACGGTCCGTACCACCGAGCGCCGGATCAGCACGGAGAACAGCAGCCAGGCCGCGAAGGCGGCCAGGATGCCGGTGATCAGCCAGACCACCCGCCACCAGGCGGCGTTCGAGGCGGACTGGGCGCTTTCCGCGATGCCGTCGATCAGCGACTGGACGATCTTCAGCCGGTTCTCGGCCTGCCGCTCGTAGGTGGGGCCGGCGCGCAGCGCCTCGTCGAGCGCGGCCCGCAGCTGGGTCGCGTTCTCGGCGACCAGCGCTCCGGTGTCGACCTGGAGCGCGGCCCAGTGCTGGGTGATGACGCTCTGGTACGGGCTGTGCTCGATGCCGGCGAGGTCGGAGCCCTGTTCGGAGCCGGCGAGCCGGGTGAACCGCTCGGCCTGGTAGCTGTACTGGTCGTAGTCGCCGACGGCGCCGGTGAACTCGATGAGCGCGTTGGCGTCACGCGTGCGGGCGGCGAAGACACTGGTCTCGAACGAGGCGTGGGCGGTGTCGGCGCGCAGCAGCGCGTCGAGCAGGTTGCCCGCGGACGCGGAGGACTCACTGCCCGACCGGCCGAGACCGAGGCCGTCGATGAGTCCTTCGATCACCGATCCGTAGGCGGGATCGATGTTGTCGGCGGGGATCGGCCCCTGCTCGACGGTCTCGCGGAGGCTGTCCAGGCCCTCGAGTTCCTTCAGCACCTGGGCCTCGCCGTCGGGCAGCCGGTCGCCGTAGGCGGCCCGGACCGCTTCGATACGGGTGGTGACCTTGTCCTGCGCGGCCAGATAGGCGGCGGTGTCCGGGGCGCTCTCCCCGGGGCGCGCGGCCTCGTGGCGCAGGGAGACCAGCAGCGCCTGCCGGTGCTCGGTCTGCACGGCGTCTATGAGTTTCGTCACCTGCGTGCTGTCGCGCACGAGTCGGGCGGTGTCGGCGGCGGACCTGGCCTTGCCGATCTCGCCGGAGACGACGTAGGCGAGCATCACCGAGATGACGGCGAGCGGCACGATCACCAGGACGTTGAGTTTCCGGCGGAAGGGCCAGCGGTCCAGCAGAGACGGTGTCCGACCGGTCCCGAGAGCAGTGGACGGCTGCTCCGAGGCGGCTTTTCTGTGCGCGGGCACCCAACCTCCTTGACTTCATTCCCCGTTGGAAGCCCGGATACAGGCCTGCATGGATCAGTGGTCACGAGCAGCGCGATCGGGCCGACAAGTGGAAGGGGGCCCTCGACGCGGCCAACACTAGCGGCTGCCGTCAGAGCGCGGCCATGATCAATCGAAAAGTGACACGCGAAGACGCCTGATTCGCTCCCGTTTCGGTCACGTTGCGCCTACGGGCTGAAGCTGCACGGTCCCCATCAGTGATCTATTCGTGTCTTGACGGTAGTTGAGACGGCTCGATTGGATCGTCGGGACCGTCACCCGTGCCCACCAGTCACCAACCGCCCCACCGATTGCCAAGTCTGGATGAACAAGTGACCATCGCCAGAAGCACTCGAACCTCCGCAACCTCCGCTCTCTCCTTGCTGGTTGTGGCCGCCGCCGCGCTCACGGGCTGCGGCTCCTCCGACGACTCGGGCAACAAGGACCCGTTGAAGGGAGACACCGCCAAGGCCGGTACGGTCGTTGTCGGTTCGAACAACTTCCCCGAGAGCATCCTGCTCGCCGACATCTACGGCGAGGCCCTCAAGTCCAAGGGAATCAAGGTCAGTTACAAGCTGAACATCGGCAGCCGCGAGACCACGTACGGACTGATCAAGAACGGTACGATCACGGTCCTCCCGGAGTACAACGGCGCGCTGCTCGCCTACCTGGACGGCAAGGCCGCTCCGGCGAGCACCGAGGAGACCAACCAGGCCATCTCGGCCAAGCTCGACCCGAAGCTGTCCCTGCTGGAGTCCTCCGAGGCCCAGGACAAGGACGCGGTCGCCCTGAACGAGGCGACGGCCGAGAAGTACGGCCTCACGGAGAAGTCGACCATCGGCGACCTCGCCGACGTGGCGAAGGACCTGGTCCTCGGGGGCTCGCCCGAGTTCCAGACCCGGCAGCAGGGCATGAAGGGCCTGAAGTCCGTCTACGGTCTCGATTTCAAGAGCTTCAAGGCCCTGGACGCGGGCGGCCCGCTCACCGTGGCGGCACTGAAGGGGAACAGCATCCAGGCCGCGGACCTCTTCACGACGGACCCCGGGATCGACAAGAACAAGTTCGTCGTACTGCAGGACCCCAAGGGTCTCTTCGGGTTCCAGAACGTGACTCCGCTCACGTACAAGAGCGCTCTGCCCGCGGCCGGCGTCTCGGTCCTCAACGACATCTCGGCGAAGCTCGACACCGCGACCCTGGTGAAGCTGAACAGCGAGGTGCAGGACGGCAACAAGGACCCGCTGGACGTCGCCAAGAACTGGCTGGCCTCGGCGAAACTGGGCTGACACCGGCGTCCGCGACCGGATGACGGTCGCCCGGGCCGGGAGGGCGTCCTCCCGGCCCGGGCTCTTGACGGTGACGGTGTACGGCTGAGGAGTGGACGCCCGTCATGTGAGGAGTGGACGCCCGTCATGCTCGAACGCACGGCCGGGACCGGCCCCGTTCCCTGCGCCCCCGCCGCCTGCGGTCCGACTCCCCGCGATCCGGCCGTCGGCCGCCCTCCCGGCGGTCGCCCGGCCACCGACGCCCCGCCCGTCCGTTCGGCCCCTGGTGCCCCGGCCGCCGGGAGCCCACCGGCCCGTGCCGTCCTCGACGGCCGGCGTCTCGATCCCGCCACGGTGGCCCGGATCGCCGACGGGGCGCCGCCTCCTTCACCGTGCCCGGCGGCACTCGACGCGATGGAGCACACCCGGCGGGCCGCGCACCGGCTGGCGGCCGAGGGTGCCCGCGTCTACGGACGCAGCACCGGAGTGGGAGCGCACCGGGGTCTCGCCGTCGAGGAACACGACGGCGCGGGCCACGACCTGCGGCTGCTGCTGAGCCACGCGGGCGGGGTGGGCGAGGCCCTGCCGGCCCGCCGGGTCCGCGCGATGATGGCGGTGCGCCTCAACCAACTCCTGTCCGGTGGGTCGGGGTTGGGCCCCGAGATCGCCACGGCCGTCGCGCGGGCCCTGCGGGCGGGAGTGCACCCCCGGATTCCCGAGCACGGGTCCGTGGGCACCGGTGATCTGACCGCGCTGGCCCGGCTCGGGCTCGCGCTCTTCGGCCACGACACCTGGATGCGGGACACCTCGGTCGCGGAGCGCCGTGCCCTCGGCGGTCCGCCACCCGGGGGTCCGTCGCCCGAGGGCCCTCCGGCCGGGGTGGCACCGGACGGGCCTCCGCTCCCCGGGCCCGGGACGGCACCGGCCGAACCTCCCTTCCCCGAACCCCTCCCCCTCCGACCCGGCGACGCCCTGGCCCTGCTGAGCAGCAACGCCCTCACCCTCGGGGAGTCCGCGCTCGCCTGGCACGACCTCGGCGTCCCGCTGCGTGCCGCACCGCTCGTGGCCGCGCTCGCCCTGCACGCGGTGGACGGATCCCTCGAACCGTACGCGCCGGAGGTCCACGAAGCCCATCCGCACCCGGCGATCGCACGGGTGGCGGCATGTGTCCGGTGGCTGCTCGGCGCGGCTTCCGGCACGGGGGCGGGGGTGCCGGGCCCGCCGGGAAGCCCGGTACCGGGGCCGTCGGGAAGCCCGCCCCCACGGGTGCAGGACCCCTTCGGTTTCCGGTGCTTCCCGCAGGCCCACGGCCCCGCGATGGAGGCGTGGTCCGGCCTGGAGCGGGTGCTGTCCGTCGATCTCAACTCCGCCACGGAGAACCCGCTGATCGGCTGGGACGAGGTCACGGGCGCTCCCGTCGCCCGGCATCACGGCGGTTTCTTCGCCGCCCCGCTCACCCTCGCGCTCGACCGGCTCGGCCTCGCCGTCCTCGGCACGGCCCGGCTCTCGGCGGCCCGGCTGTCCGCCCTCGGCCGTCCCGAACTGACCGGCCTGCGCTCCTACTTGGCCGACGCCGCGTCGGCCGGGTCCGGGATCATGATCCTGGAGTACAGCTCCGCCTCCGCCCTGGCCGAGATACAGGCGTGCGCCACCCCGGCCTCGCTCGGACATGCCGTGCTGTCCCAGGGCCTGGAGGAGGCGGCGACCTTCGCGACCCAGGCCGCCCGCAAGTCGCTGCGGGCGGCGGAGGCGTACCGGCTGGTCCTTGCCTGCGAACTCGTCGCCGCCGTAAGGGCGTTGCGCCTGCGGGGCACTCCGCCCGCGCCCGGCACCCCGGCCGGCCGCGCCTACCTCCGCGCGGCGGCGGCACTGGACCCGGACATGCGGGACCGCCCCCTCACCGACGACGTGACCGCGGCCGCGGCACTGCTCGACGGGTTCGCCGAACTCACCGACGGCCACTCCGACGCGGACGACTGACCCCGCACGTCCCGGAACGCGCCCGGCCCGGAAAGGGGTTCAGACCACCCGGCGGTCTCTCCCCGCCCCGCTCAGCAGCCACTGCCAACGCCGGCGCTCCGTCACACAGGTCACGGCGGCCAGTACGGTGACCGGGACCGCCGCCCACACGGGCCACGCGATCCACGAGGACACCACGGCGGCGGCGAGTTGAAGCAGCACCAGCAGCACGGTCACCCAACCCGGCACCGGCACGACCACGTTGGCCTTGTCTCCCGGCGTCGAGAAGACCGTCGGCAGACCGATGAGCAGCACCACGGAAGCCACGGCGAGCGGCCACGAACGGTCGGACAGCGCCCAGGGGGTGGCCACCCAGGCCACGATCTCCGTCGCGAAGCGGAGCACGGACGGCACGCGGTCGTCGGGCCGTCCCGACGCGGTCGTTCCGGGAGCGGCATCGGTCACCGCGAAACGATCCCACGCCGGGTCCCCGATCACCAGACCCGCTCGCCCCCGGGAAGGGGTTCGCGGCTCACCTCGCGGCCGCCGCGATGTTCCCGCCCGTGATCCCCTTCGGGTTCAGGTGGGCGATGTGGCCGCTCTCGGTGCCGGCGGAGGGGTCGATGACGCAGTCGACGAGCGCCGGGCCACCGGTGGCCAGCGCCTCGGTGAGGGCGGCGGTGACCTCGGCGGGCGTGGTCGCGCGGTAGCCCCTGCCGCCGAACGCCTCGATCATCCGGTCGTGGCGGGCCGCGGACATCAAGGTGGTCGGCGAGGGAGCGTCGCCCAGGGGATTGACGTCGTCGCCGCGGTAGACACCGCCGTTGTTCATGACGACCGTGACGACGGGCAGCCCGTAGCGGCAGATCGTCTCCAGTTCCATGCCGCTGAACCCGAAGGCGCTGTCCCCCTCCACGGCGACGACCGGGGCGCCGCCGCTCTCGACGGCGGCGGCGATCGCGTAGCCCATGCCGATGCCCATGACCCCCCAGGTGCCGCTGTCGAGGCGGTGCCGCGGTACGTGCATGTCGATGACGTTGCGCGCGATGTCCAGCGCGTTCGCGCCCTCGTTGACGATGTACGTCTCCGGGTGTTCGCGCACCACGTCGCGCACGGCCTTCAGGGCGCCCATGAACTGCATGGGGTGCGGGTCGGCCCGCAGCCGCTCCGCCATCTTCGCCACGTTCCGCGCCGACCGCGCGCCGAGTTCCGCGCGCCAGGCGGCGGGGGCCGTGATCCGGCCGGGCTTGGCGCGCTCGGCGATCGCGTCCAGCACCGACTCGATGTCGCCGACGAGCGGGGCCGCGATGGGCTGGTTGCTGTCCATCTCCCCGGCCTCGATGTCGACGTGGATGAACCGGGCGTCCGGGTTCCACTGCGGTGCCCGGCCGTGGCCCAGCAGCCAGTTGAGGCGGGCGCCGACAAGCATCACGACGTCGGCCCGCTTCAGGGCCAGCGACCGGGCGGTGGCCGCCGACTGCGGGTGGTCGTCGGGCAGCAGGCCCTTGGCCATCGACATCGGGACGAACGGGATGCCGGTGGACTCGACGAACTCGCGGACGCGGTCGTCGGCCCTCGCGTACGCGGCGCCCTTGCCGAGCACCAGCAGCGGCCGTTCCGCGCCCGCGAGCAGTTCGACGGCCCGGTCGACCGCCTCGGGCCCCGGGAACTGGCGCGGGGCGGGGTCGACGAGACGGCTCAGCGTCCTCGCGCCCGCCTCCGCGTCCATGACGGAGCCGAGCACCGCGGCGGGGATGTCGAGGTACACCCCGCCGGGGCGGCCGGAGACGGCGGTGCGCAGCGCGCGGGCGATGCCCCGGCCGATGTCCTCGACGCGGCTCACCCGGTAGGCCGCCTTGCAGAACGGCTGCGCGGCGGCGAGCTGGTCCATCTCCTCGTAGTCGCCCTGTCGGAGGTCGACCAGATGGCGCTCGCTGGAACCGGAGATCTGCACCATGGGGAAGCAGTTGGTGGTGGCGTTGGCCAGCGCGACCAGACCGTTGAGGAACCCGGGCGCGGACACGGTCAGACAGATGCCGGGCTTCTTGGTGAGGAACCCGGCGGCCGCGGCCGCGTGCCCCGCGTTGCTCTCGTGCCGGAAGCCGATGTAGCGGATGCCCCGCGCCTGCGCGAGGCGGGCGAGGTCGGTGATCGGGATGCCGACGACCCCGTAGATCGTGTCGACGTCGTTCATCCGCAGCGCGTCGACGACCAGGTGGTACCCGTCGGTGAGCTGGGTCTTCGCGCCGGTGTCCGCCGTGGTCTCCGGTGTCGAGGTGGTGGTCATGGTCCGGGATCCTCCTTGGCAGGTCCTGTCGTCACGGTCGTTCCCGTCTCCGCCCGCGGCCCGTTCTCCCGCGTCCGGGACCCCCGCAGGAGCCGTACCGCGGCGATCACCAGCGGGTGCAGCCCCTCGGCTCCCTCGTCGGTGTGCGCGAGGAGGCGGGAGCGCATGCGGGGGTCCCAGAAGCGGCCTATGTGGGCCGCCACGGCCTCGGCTGCCGACTCCTCCGGCAGGTGGCCGAGGTTCACGGCGATGTCGTTGGCCATCCGGCGCTCCGGTGGCACGGTCGCCGTCATCTCAGTCCACCACCGTGAGGACGTCGTCGGCGGCCCGCTCGGGTGTCTCGTCCCCGGCCCGTCCGGACCGCTCGTCCCGGACCCGCTCGGGTTTCCTCCCGTCGTGCACGAGCGGACGGGCGAGCCCGACCTGCACGGCGGTCACCTTGTACTCCGGGCAGTTGGTCGCCCAGTCCGAGTTCTCCGTGGTCACCACGTTGGCGCCGGTCACGGGGTGGTGGAACGTGGTGTAGACGACGCCGGCCGGCATCCGGTCGGAGATCTCCGCCCGCAGGGTCGTGCGCCCGACGCGGCTGGCCAGCGTCACCAGCGCGCCGTCGGTGATGCCCCGGACCTCGGCGTCGTGCGGGTGCAGCTCCAGGACGTCCTCGGGATGCCAGGCGACGTTGCCCGTACGCCGGGTCTGCGCGCCGACGTTGTACTGGCTGAGGATGCGCCCGGTGGTGAGCACCAGCGGGAAGCGCCGGGTGCTGCGCTCGTTGGTCGGCACGTACGCGGTGACGACGAACCGGCCCTTGCCGCGCACGAACTCGTCGACGTGCATCACCGGTGTCCCCTCGGGAGCGGAGGCGTTGCACGGCCACTGCACGCTGCCCAGCTTGTCGAGCAGGCCGAAGGACACGCCGGTGAACGTCGGGGTGACGGCGGCGATCTCGTCCATGATCGCGGCCGGACGGTCGTACGCCATCGGGTAGCCCATGGCGGTGGCGATCTCGCACACGATCTGCCACTCGTGCCTGCCCGTCCTCGGCTTCGTCACGGCGCGCACCCGGTTGATCCGGCGCTCGGCGTTGGTGAACGTGCCGTCCTTCTCCAGGAAGGAGGCCCCGGGCAGGAAGACGTGCGCGAACTTGGCGGTCTCGTTGAGGAACAGGTCCTGCACGACGACGAGTTCCATGGCTTCGAGCGCGGCGGCGACGTGCTGGAGGTTGGGGTCGGACTGCGCGATGTCCTCGCCGTGCACGAACAGTCCGCGGAACGTGCCGTCGATCGCGGCGTCGAACATGTTGGGGATGCGCAGTCCGGGTTCGGCGAGGAGCGTGCCTCCCCACAGGTTCTCGAACACCTCGCGCACGGCGTCGTCGGACACGTGGCGGTAGCCGGGCAGTTCGTGCGGGAAGGAGCCCATGTCGCAGGAGCCCTGGACGTTGTTCTGCCCGCGCAGGGGGTTGACCCCGACGCCGTCGCGGCCGATGTTGCCGCACGCCATCGCGAGGTTGGCCATGGCCATGACCATGGTCGAGCCCTGGCTGTGCTCGGTGACGCCGAGGCCGTAGTAGACGGCGCCGTTGGGCGCGGTCGCGTACAGCCGTGCGGCGGCGCGCAGTTGACCGGCGGGGACCCCGCTGATCGGCTCGGTGGCCTCCGGACTGTTCTCGGGCCGGGCCACGAACTCCGCCCAGGCGTCGAAGCCTTCGCACCGGCTGTCCACGAAGGAACGGTCGACGAGACCCTCGGTGACGACCACGTGGGCCATGGCGTTGACGACGGCGACATTGGTGCCGGGCCGGAGCTGGAGGTGGTGCGCGGCCTCGATGTGCGGGGAGCGCACCAGGTCGATGCGGCGGGGGTCGACGACGACGAGCTTCGCGCCCTCGCGCAGGCGCCGCTTCATCCGGGAGGCGAACACCGGGTGTCCGTCGGTGGGGTTGGCCCCGATCACCATGATGACGTCGGCCTGGGCCACCGAGCGGAAGTCCTGGGTGCCGGCCGACTCGCCGAAGGTCTGCTTGAGCCCGTACCCGGTCGGGGAGTGGCAGACGCGGGCGCAGGTGTCCACGTTGTTGTTGCCGAACGCGGCCCGCACCATCTTCTGGACGACGTACACCTCTTCGTTGGTGCACCGCGACGAGGAGATCGCGCCGATCGAACCCCGCCCGTGGCGGCGCTGAATGTCCCGCATCCGCCGGGCGACCGTGCCGATGGCCTCGTCCCAGCCGACCTCGCGCCAGGGGTCGGTGATCCTGTCGCGGACCATGGGTGTGAGGACCCGGTCGGGGTGGGTGGCGTAGCCGAAGGCGAACCGGCCCTTCACACAGGAGTGGCCCTCGTTGGCGCCGCCGTCCTTGTACGGCACCATGCGGACGAGTTCGTCGCCGCGCAGCTCGGCCTTGAAGGAACAGCCGACACCGCAGTACGCGCAGGTGGTGACCACCGACCGGGTCGGCATGCCGAGTTCGACCACCGACTTCTCCTGGAGCGTGGAGGTCGGGCAGGCCTGGACGCAGGCCCCGCAGGAGACGCACTCGGAGTCCATGAACGTCTCGGCGGCGCCGGGCGAGACCTTGGAGTCGAAGCCGCGTCCCTCGATGGTGAGCGCGAAGGTGCCCTGGACCTCGCCGCAGGCGCGCACGCAGCGGGAGCAGGCGATGCACTTGGCGGGGTCGAAGTCGAAGTACGGGTTGGAGGTGTCCTTCTCGGCGTCGAGGTGGTTCTCGCCCTCGTAGCCGTAGCGCACCTGCCGCAGGCCCACCGCGCCCGCCATGTCCTGGAGTTCGCAGTCGCCGTTGGCGGGACAGGTCAGGCAGTCGAGCGGGTGGTCGGAGATGTACAGCTCCATGACGCCCTGGCGGAGCTTCTCCACCTTCGGCGTCTGGGTCCTGACGGTCATCCCGTCCGCCACCGGGGTGGTGCAGGAGGCCGGGGTGCCGCGTCGGCCGTCGATCTCCACCACGCACAGCCGGCAGGAGCCGAAGGGCTCCAGGCTGTCGGTGGCGCACAGTCTGGGGACGTCGACGCCGGCGAGCGCGGCGGCGCGCATCACCGAGGTGCCTTCGGGGACGGTCACCGCCAGCCCGTCGACCTCCAGCGACACCGTGGCCTCGCCGGGGCGTTCCGGGGTTCCGAAGTCGGGTTCCTTGAGCAGTGTCATGTCGTTCCCTCCCCCCTCGCGCCGCCGGTCCGCCGGGAGTCGGCCCCCGGGTCGGATCCGCGGGCGAGGAAGTCGTCGGGGAAGTGGGTGAGGGCGCTGCGTACGGGCATCGGCGTGAGCCCGCCCATCGCGCACAGCGAACCGTCGGTCATCAGCTCGCACAGGTCTTCCAGGAGCGCCAGGTTCTCGTCCCGGTCCCGGCCGGCCGTGATCCTGTCGATGACCTCGACGCCGCGTACCGAACCGACCCTGCACGGTGTGCACTTGCCGCAGGACTCGGCGGCGCAGAACTCCATCGCGAAGCGGGCCTGGGCGGCCATGTCGACGGTGTCGTCGAAGACGACGACGCCTCCGTGGCCGACCATCGCCCCGGCCTCCGCGAACGCCTCGTAGTCCATCGGCAGATCGAACATCGACGTGGGGAGGTAGGCGCCGAGGGGTCCGCCGACCTGAGCCGTGCGCACCGGGCGTCCGGAGAACGTACCGCCGCCGAAGTCCTCGACCAGTTCGCGCAGGGTGACGCCGAACGCGGTCTCGACGATGCCGCCGCGCGCGATGTTGCCGCCGAGCTGGAAGACCTGGGTGCCGCGGGAGCGTTCGACACCGAGGTCGGCGTAGGCGCGCGCGCCGGAGGCGAGCACGACGGGGACCGTCGCGAGGGTGAGCACGTTGTTCACCACGGTCGGTCTGCCGAACAGGCCCTCGACCGCCGGGATCGGGGGTTTGGCGCGGACCGTGCCGCGCCTGCCCTCCAGGCTCTCCAGCATGGAGGTCTCCTCGCCGCAGATGTACGCGCCGCCGCCGACGCGCACGTGCAGGTCGAAGTCGAGTCCGGAGCCGAGGACGTCCTCGCCGAGCCAGCCGTGTTCGCGGGCGACGCCGATCGCGGCCCGCATGGTGGCGACCGCGTCCGGGTACTCGGAGCGGATGTAGAGGTAGCCCTCGCTCGCCCCGACCGCGTGCGCCGCGATGGTCATGCCCTCGATGAGCACGAACGGGTCGCCCTCCATGACCATCCGGTCGGCGAAGGTGCCGCTGTCGCCCTCGTCGGCGTTGCAGCAGACGAACTTGAGCCCGTCCGCGCAGTCGAGGACGGTCTTCCATTTGACGCCGGCCGGGAAGCCCGCGCCGCCCCTGCCGCGCAGGCCGGAGGCGGTGACCTCGGCGACCACGTCCGCGGGCTCTCGCTCCAGTGCGGCGCGCAGTCCCGCGAGGCCGCCGTGCGCCACGTAGTCGTCCGGGGACAGCGGGTCGGTGACGCCGACCCGGGCGAAGGTGACCCTGTTCTGCCGTGCCAGCCAGGGGAGTCGGTCCACGAGGCCGAGCCGCAGGGGATGGCCGGCGCCGTCGAGCATGCCGGAGGCGAGCAGGTCCTCGACGTCGGACGGGGCGACGGGCCCGTATCCGACGCGGCCCCGCGGGGTCACCACCTCGACCAGGGGTTCCAGCCAGAGCATGCCGCGTGAGCCGTTGCGTACGACGTCGAGGGGGAAGCCGCCTCGTACGGCGGCCTGTCGCAGGGCGTCCGCGACGTCGTCCGCGCCGACGGACCGGGCCGCCGAGTCGCGGGGGACGTAGACGGTGGCCACGGGGCGTGCGGCACCTCTGACGTCGGCGTCGCCGTCGGCCTTGGCGTTGATATCGGTGTCGCCGTCGGCCTTGGCGTTGATATCGGTGTCGGTGTCGGCCTTGGCGTTGGCGCCGGTGTCGGTGTCGGTGTTCACGAGGAGACCGTCCCGTCCAGGATCGAGCCCAGCCGGGCCGGTCCGACGCGTCCGTACAGCCGGCCGTTCGCCTCCACCGACGGGCCCAGGGCACAGTTGCCGAGGCAGAAGACCTGCTCGACGGTGACGGCCCCGTCCGCGCTCGTCTCCCCGAGCGCCGGCCCGGCCGCGCGCGCGTGGGCCACCAGCCCCTCGGCGCCGAGCGCCTGGCAGGCCTCGCCCCGGCAGATGCGCACGGTGGTGCGTCCGGCCGGTTCCGCGCGGAAGTCGTGGTAGAAGGTCACCACTCCGTGGACGTCCGCCCGGGAGAGGTTGAACTCGTCGGCGAGCACCGCGACCGCCTCCCGCGGCACGTGCCCCAACTCGGCCTGTACGGCGTGCAGTACGGGCAGGAGCGCGCCGCGCTCGTCCCGGTGGGCGGCGGCCGCCCTGCGGACCACGCCCTCGACCGTCATCCCGTTCACGCTGGCCGTCATGATCGCTCCGCCTTCCGTCGTACGGTCCCCGGCGTTGCCTGCGGAGACAGTACCCCATACAGGCTTCTGTATACAGAACTCAATCGAAGCAACCTCCTTCAGCAGGAAGGGAATTGACGGCTGCGAGCGAGGGCGAGGGGCTCGCGCGGCTCGACGCCTCCCGCGGCGGCACCCCAGCCGACCTGGGATCATTTCCCGGCAACTCACCATCTTGCATACGAAAACCTGTATGCTGTCGCAGCCGTCGGCAACCCTTTCGGCGGCCACCTCTTGGCAGAGCCGTCGGCCCCGCGGGGCCCGTCGGCGGAACGGGGCTCCCATGCGTGAGGCACTCACGGCCGCCGCGACCCGGCGCGTCACCCGCCCGGCACCGCTCCGCCAGGCGGTGTACGACGCCCTGACCGAGCTGATCGTCAACGGCTCGCTCAAGCCCGGCCAGCACCTCGTCGAGGCCGAGCTCGCCGAGCACCTCGGGGTCAGCCGCCAGCCCGTACGGGAAGCCCTGCAGCGGCTCCAGACGGACGGCTGGGTCGACCTGCGCCCCGCCCAGGGGGCTTTCGTCCACTCCCCCACCGAGGAGGAGGCCGCCCAACTCCTCGGTGTGCGCGCGGTCCTGGAGACCTACTCGGCCCAGCTCGCCGCCCAGAACGCGAAGCCCGAGGACGTCGAGCGGCTCTGGGAGCTGCACCAGGAGGGCGTCGACGCCCTCGCCGCGAGCGACATCGAACGGCTGGTCGCGGCCAACACCGGGCTGCACGCCTTCGTCACCTCGATCGCCGGCAACGCCGTACTGGCCGAACTGATCGCGGGCGTCGGCCAGAAGGTGCGCTGGTACTACACGCCGATCGCGCGGCCCCGCGGCAAGGAAGCCTGGAACGAACACGCCCAGCTCATCAGGGCCATCGCCAAGGGCGACTCCGACCGCGCCGGCGAGGTCATGCGCAAGCACACCGAGCGCACCACCGGCTTCTACCGCAAGCAGCTCGCCGCGGGGACGAACCAGGGCTGACCGCGGGGTCTCGCGCACGGGACTCATCACGCGCACCGCCCGCCGGGTCACGCGGCGGGGGCGGGCCGGAGCTCCCCGCCCTCCGGCCCGAGGGTGTCAGGAGCAGGCCGGGGCCCTTCACCCCCGGGCCCGGCGACGGACCCGAGGAGTGCGCCACCGGCGGCGGCCCCCAGTTCCAGCAGCCACGGCCGCACACGGCGCAGCAGGACGCCGAGCCCTCCGCCGTCCCGCCCGAGCATCACGTCGGCGGGAACGAGCACCGGGTCCGCGCACAGGGTGGAGGTCCCGCTGCCCCCGGGCCCTCCCCCGCCGGGCCGGGCGGGGACGAACAGCTCCGGGGCCTGCGCCGGAACGACCCACAGCGTCAGACCGTCCGGCCCGGAGAGCGGCCGGGAGGACCAGAGGTAGCTGTCGGCCTCGCCCGCCGCGACCACCTGGCACTTGCGGCCCCGCAGTGCGACCACGTCGGCGAAACGGGCGGCGGCCGAGGAGGGCCTTCCGTACGGCTTCCCGCACAGACCCTCGTCCGGACCCTCGTCCAGCGCGAGGCTCACGAGGTGCCGCCCGGCGGCGATCTCCTCGCGCGCCCAGGAACCACCGCAGGACTCGATGGCGGCGACCGCCGCGAAGTGGGACGTGAGCACGGCGGCGGTCGCCGGGCAGACGCGCGCGGTCCGCGCGACCACGTCGACGGCCTCCGGCAGCCCGAGCCCACCACCGCCGAGATCCGGGGAGACCGTGAGGCCGAGCAGCCCGGCACGGCCCAACGCCGACACGGCGTCCCGGGGGAACCTGCCTTCCCGGACGGCCGGTCCGGCCGCGGGCGCCACGGCTTCGGCCAGAACGGCGGAAAGAGCGGTGCGGTAGGACACGGGGTGCCCCTTCCTCGCGTACAGCCTCCCGTGAGAACTGCATACAGTATGCAGCTCGTTCGTGAGACACACCATAGAGATGCGGAGAAGAATCCGGGAGGACCGCCGCCCGGCCTCCGTCTCCGGCGCGTGCTGACCGGTCGTCAGGCAGCTGACGGCGTCGTCGGTGACGGCACCGCCCGCGTCGCGCACGGCGTGCCGCCCCCTGTCCGGAGACCCGTGCACCGATCCATGGGAAATCCGGTCGCAGGCGGCACCTTCCACCGGATGCCCGCGCCGGAGGACCCGAGTGCCACCCCGACGCCCGGCGGCACCCTCGGCCCGAGGCCGACGGTTCGTTCAGCCACCCGCACCGGACGAACCGCCAGGCCCGCTCGACGTTCAGTCCTCGATGAACCGGACCGTAACGCTCAGCCTCCGTCCGATGCCGCTGACATAGCCGACCTCGTCTCCGACTTCCTTCCACATCAGCGCCTCCCCCAACGCGGAGTACGGGCTCAGCTTCTCGCCCTCCCCGCCCGGCAGCAGGGCCGGCTCATAGACCGTGATGCCGTCCTCGTACTCGTCCTCCACTCCCACGAGGCATCCCGGAGTGACCCGGGCGCCACCGGTGAACGAGGGATCGGGCACCACCTGATCGAGCACGGCCCTCAGGAACGTCTGACGGTTCCTCAATGTCTCGCGCCGCTTCTCGTGCTCGGCGATCTGCCCTTTGCGCGAGGACGAATCGACGGCGACGACCTCGGGGTCGGGCAGGTTCAGCGCGTCCTGCACCCGGTCCAGCTCACGCCTGACCCGCCGGTAGGCGTTGGCCGAGAGCCGGTCGGTCCTGATGCGGGGTATGGCGGGATCGACGGGGCGGTGCGGCGCCTTGGCCTGGTCGCGGATCACGGCCTGCGCCTTCTTGTGAGACAGGCCCCTCTCTCCACCGGTCGCCTTCGGACTCACCCCGGATGCAGGCTCGGGACGCGCCTCGGCAGTCGCCCCGGGACTCGCCTTCGAACGCAGCAACTCCGTCGTACAGCCATGCTTCAGCGCCGTCCTGGAGGACGGGGCGTGGTAACGCACCAGCGCCCACTGCCGGCCGTCGACCAGAACCGGAACGTCGACCCGGCCGATCGCCGACCGGAACATGGCCTGGACCTCGTCATGGCCCAGCCGCAGCACAGGCTTCCCGTCACGCACAAGCTCGACCGCATCGACGTCGGGGCGTCCCAGGGCGCCCGCCGCCGCAAGGAACCGGGCCGAACCCGCGGCGCGTTCGCCTGTTCCCAAGGGCACGGTGCGGCGCAGGCTGAACGCGTACTGGGCCGCGTTCACCTCGTCCCGGTGCAGCCAAGCGGCGGAGACGAAGCGCGAGGGATCGGACGTCCATCGTTGCCCGGCATCGTCCGAGCCCGATCCGTCGGCCGTGGCCGCCGAGGCGGCACCAGGTTCGGAGGCGGCGACACCGGCGGTCGGCCCGGGCTCCTCCGTGTCCGTCGGCGCCTTGGAGGTCTCCGGCGTCACCAGGACCTCCTCGGCCCGCGCAGCGGACCGGGGGGACGGAATCAACCCGGCCCCGGACCGCGGCCCCCGCGCCGCGTCCGGCTTCGGCTCCGGGCTCTCGTCGTCCCCACGAGAGGCGGCACGGACCGCGCTCCGCTCCGCGGTCTCGATGCCGAGCCGTTCCAACGCGGCCCACAAGGGCTCGAGCGCCTGCTCCGGGTCCAGGAAGAACCGGCTTCCTCGAATGCGGACGAAGGTCCAGCCCACCCTCTCCAGTTCCCGCTGACGCGCCGCGTCGGCCTCGGCGTTCTCCTCCGTGTGGAAGGCGTCGCCATCGCACTCCACCGCGAGCCGCTTCGTTCCGCCCTCGACCACCAGGTCGATGCGGTAGCGGCCGGCGGGGTACTGCGGGCGAACTCGGTAGCCTCGTTCACGCAGCGCCAGGTAGACGCGCTGCTCGAAGAGGCTGTCGAAGGCGTCGTGGGGCTCGTCCGGTCCGACCTCGCCCGCCACCGCTCCGTCCTGCTCCTCCGCGGGCCTGGAGAACCAGTCGAGGTAGCGACGGCGCAGATCCGTCTCGCCGAGCTCGGTCAGCGTCACGCTGTGGAAGAGCCAGACCTGGTCGCGGGCGCGGGAGGCGGCGACGTTGATGTGCTGCTGGGCCAGCGTGCTGCTGTAGGGACCGATGCGGCGATGGCCTTCCGCACCGGTGAGCGAGGCCACCAGGCTGATGAAGACGACGTCCCTCTCGTCGCCCTGGAACTCTTCCGCGTTGCCGACGCGCAGCCGGCGCCGCTGCCTCTCGTCCAACGGAATCCGGTCGGCGAGCAGGTCCTCGATGAGGAACTTCTGCCCGGCGCCGAGCAGGGTGATCACACCCATGGTGCGACCCGCGTAGGCGGGATCACCGATGCACTCGGCGACCACGTCCACGACCCGCTCGGCCTCGCGCCGGTTGACCTGCTTCTGCCCGGTGCCCTCCACGTAGCCGTCGGCGACATGAACCGAGCGCAGAGGCCGCAGCCGGTCGGCACCGTACTGGCGCAAGGGCTGGAGCCTGCCCCCGTAGCAGAGCGCGTTCGAGAAACCGATGATCTCCGGCATGCACCGGAAGTGTTCCTGCAGCATCAGTCTGCCGCGCCCGCCCGCAAGGCCCGAGGCGATGTCGAAGAGGCTCGCGGTGGGCGTGAACAGATAGCGGCGGGCCGCGGGAAGTCCGCCGAGCATGCGCTTCTGCAGCGAGAAGAGTTCGTCGTGGTCGATGCCCACGTTCGCCGGGCTGACCTGCTGGTCGTCGCCCACTACGATGATCTTGGAGCCGAGCCAGGCGAGCAGCAGCGCCTCGGGGCCCGACTGGCTGGCTTCGTCGATGATCACGACGTCGAAGCGGCCCGGCCGGTCCATCGGAACGGTCTCGGTCACCTGGTGGAGCGGCATGATCCAGGCGGGCACGGCTTCCTGGCTCTCCTGCAGGCTCTCACGGGCCTGCCTCCGGTAGACCGGGGCGTACTTGCCGGTGCCTTTGCCGAGCTTGCGCACGTTCTGCTGATACGAGGTGAGGGCCACGGCCTGGTCGTCGGTCAGCCTGGACAGGCAGCTGTACCAGGCCTTGTCGGCCGCGAGGCGTTCGAGGCTGATGCGGATCTCCGCGTCCGCCTCGGCGAGCCGACGCATCTGGGTGGCTTCGGATTCGGGGTCGGTGAGCTCGCGCATGCGCCGGTTCCAGGCAGACCAGGCCCATGCCCGCTCGTAGTCGGACAGCCGGCGGTCCCACACGGCGTCTTCCGCGGTCGCCTCCAGCGCGTCCGCGAGGTCGGGCAGCTCCGCGGCGGCCACCGTGTATGCCGCGTCGCACTCCTGCTTGCGCCGCAACGCCTCGCGCAGGTCGTCCAGTTCTGCGACCGCTGCGTCGTAGGCGGCGGTGTCCTGCGCCTCGGCGGCGGCGCGTGCCCGGCCCACCGCGGGTGCCGCGCCGCGTCGGCGGGCCGCCGCTCCGAGCGCGTCGACCGTTCCGGCGATCCGCTCGCGATGCTCCCGGGCGGCGCGGCGGGTGGCACGGGCCCGCAGCAGGGTGCGCACGGTCCGGACGGTGTCGTCCGTGTGCCAGGACAGACCGGCGAGGCCGGGCACCGCGGCCACCGCCAGGACGTCCGTGAGCCGGTCGGCGAGGCGGGCCAGCGCGGTGAGGGTCACGAGGTCCTGACGGAGCCGTGCGACGCGCCGGGTGGGCACCGTCCAGGGGGCGGTCCCGCCGTCGTCCCATTCGCGCTCGATCTCCTGGAGGT
This sequence comes from Streptomyces sp. NPDC058751, assembly GCF_042746485.1. Classification (NCBI taxonomy): domain Bacteria; kingdom Bacillati; phylum Actinomycetota; class Actinomycetes; order Kitasatosporales; family Streptomycetaceae; genus Streptomyces; species Streptomyces sp. NPDC058751. Next base: position 36,191 of record NZ_JBHYPZ010000064.1, read on the forward strand.
GGCGTTCCAGCCGGACGCGGTCCAGGACGGCCGCTGCGGCGGACTCGGTCGCCACCGCCTGCCCGTCCACCCGCACCGCTTCCGGGAAGTCTCCGACGGCCTTGCGCAGTCTCGGCTTGAGGCCCAGCGGTCCGCGCAGCTTCTCGCCGGAGGCGAGTCCGTCGTACAACGTGCCGGCGAGACCGAGGGCCGTGGGAACGTCGTACGCTTCCAGGCCGCTGACGAGCACACCGCCGAGGGCGGCCACCGACGTCTGAGCCGCGTCGACGACCGCCGAGGTCCGCTCCAGACGGCTGCGCAGGTCGAAGTCACGTCCGGCCAGTACTTCCTCGCGCAGATGCGTCACCCAGGGCGTCGCATCGGCGGTCGTCGTGGCGAGATCTCCTGCAAGGCCGTCCAGTGCGACGGCGAGTCGCTCCTGCGCGTCGACGGAGAGTGCGGAGACCGCGTCGTCGAGCCGGGAGACCGCGTCATCCGTGCGGAGCGCCTCCAAGTCCGCGTCGGCGGCCCGGATCGCCGTCACCGCGTCGGCGAATCCATGTGCGGGGAGCAGGTCTGCCCGGTCGGGCAGGGCGGCGCTGGACCCGGCGGCGAGTGCCCTGGCGCGGGTGGTGAAGGCTCGGGAGGCGCGCCGCAGTTCCTCGAAGGCCGCCGCGCCGACCGTCGGAGTGTCTGCCGGTACGGAGCCGATCCAGCTCAGCCGGTCGCGTTCGGCATGGAGACGGGTGGCGATTGCCGCCAGCGTGCCTTCGTAGTCGCCGATGTCGGCCGGGTGCCGGTAGGTCTCCTGCTCGCGCAGCGCACGCAGGGTCTTCAGCGCTTCGGCCTGGACGGAGCGGGCGTTCGCCAGACGTTCCTCGTGCTCCTTGATGCGCCGGACGTAGGCCCGCCCGGAGAAGTCGCCCTGCCGGTCGAGGATCGCCTTGACCGACTGCTCCAGTTCCTGCTGGGCGGCACTGTCGTCGGTGCGGCTGACGCACAGTTCGCGAATGCTCTCGGGCAGTTTGTCCTTGAGGACCTTCAGCGCGCGTGCCGTATGGCTGGTGATCAGCACGCGCTGGCCGTGTGCCAGCAGATCGGTGACCAGATTGGCGATCGTGTGGGTCTTCCCCGTGCCGGGCGGCCCCTGGACGACCACCAGGTCCCGGTCCGTCAGCCGCTCGGCGATGGTGCGCTGCTCGTCGTTGGAGGGCAACGCGAAGTACAGCTCCCGATGGCGGCCGCGCCTCTCGTCGGCACCGGGGTCGTCCCGTTCGAGATCACCGAGACGTGTGTCCCCGCCCTCACCCGCGATGGCCCGCAGCAGAGGAGTGGGTTCGGCGCCCTGTTCCACGCGTGCCGCCACGCCGCGCAGTGCGTCCAGCATGCTGCGCCTGGTCCGCTCCCGCAGGATCAGCATGGGGGCGAATCCGACGACGGGAACCGCGGGATCGCCTGCCGGTCGGGGTCTCTCGGCGCCCCTCTCGTAGCGGCCCGCCTCGTGGGCGGCGATCACCCAGGCGTGGAGTGCCCGGTGCAAGGGCTCGGCCGCGTGCGGGTCGGTCGTGTATCCGGCCTCTTCGAGATCCTGCTGGACAAGAGCCCGGGTGTGCGCGCGAGCCTTCTGGTCGGCGTCGAGCATGGACTCCTCGAGCACCGGTGCGCCGTTGTCGGGGTCCGGGCCGACGGTGACGGCCCCCGTGACCGCGTCGACGGCGATGACCGCCCGGCAGGTGACGAGATGGCGGCGGACCGGCTCACCCGAAGCCGACCACGCCAAATAGCCGAATCCGACGACGAGTTCGTAGCTCTCGCCGAGGTCGGTGGTGTCCTCGTGGATGCGATACAGCTGGTCGTAGGCTCGCACGGCCGGCTTCACCGCGCGATCCCGCTCGGCCCAGCGCAGCCACTCGGCGGCCCAGGCCCGGTGCTGGGCGAGAACCTCGTCGCGGAGCCGGAAGTCACCGAGGGCGACGGTGACGACGCCGTGCTCGACACCGCCCCCCGTCGACACGGTGGAAACGGGCAGTTCGGCCTCGGTCGTGGGCTCGGGCGCCTCGTTCCGTCCGGAATCCCGTATCTCGCCGCTGTCCAGCCAATGCGCGAGGGGATTCGGTGGGCTGGGCGGATCCTGGCGGACGGGACGGTCGGCCCTCAGCCAGAGCGGCGCCTCGCCGGACACGCTGTCCGTCAGGAACGACGCGAATGCGTCAGGCAGGTCCGAGAACCACATCCGGTGGCGCGCGTCGTCGTGGCTGCGTACCGGCTTGGTGCGGCTCTCGCCGACTTCCGCCAGATAGCGGAAGATCTGCCGAACGACGTCTTCGGGCGCGGGGGCTCCGGAGGGGACGGCGGAAGCGGCGGGGACTGCCACGGTGACCTCGCTCACCTGATGAGACCAATCAGTGAAGAAATTGCGCTCATCCTATGCACGCCTGCTGATATCGAAGACCGGCAGGTCAGGTCTCTTCAAAATCCCCCTCCATGAAGCGATCAAGTCCCTATAATCGCGCTCCGCAACCACCCGTTCCGGCATCAAGCGGAACGCAGGAGCGCGCGGCGCCAGGATGCGGCAGCACGCAGGAGAGCACGCGGCGCCAGGGCGCGGCAGCGGACGGACCTCAGCCCGACGTCGGCGCCGGACACCATCGACGCCGAACGCGCACGACGGCCACGCGGCTCCCGGGGTGCGGCACGGCTGGGAAACGACGGGGGCCGGGAAACGGCTCGCGCTTCCGGCCGGCCGCCGTGACACCGCCGGAGGACCGGCGGTCCGCCCCACGCCAGGAGTCCTCCCACATGACTCCAGCGGTCGGACGGCCCGGTGTGATTTATGGTGACTCAAGGAGTACGCCCCTACCGGAGGTGCAATGATGCGCTCCGCGGCAGCGATCGCCTCTCTGGCTGTCGGCGTGGCGCTCATCGTCGCGACACCGGCTTGTGACCAGGGCGGCTCGGAGTCGCCGAAGGCCCAGTACGGGGACTGCGAGGTCTCGGGACACCGCGGGGAGTTCCACCTGTCGCCCAGGACGGCGGGCGCCCTCACGGTCAAGACGACCCTGCCCGCGCCCGGCTGGTGGAACGGCGACACGCCGGACGCCGTCAAGAGCGGCTACGAGTACTGCATGGCGGCCAACATCGCCTACCGGTCCGGACTCGACCGGCTGGAGGTGGAGAACGCGCCCTTCCCTGAGGTCGTGTCCGGGAAGAGCAAGGACTTCGACCTGGCCCTGGCACAGATCACGATCACCCCCGAACGGAGCAAGGTCGCCGAGTTCTCCCCGCCCTACCTCTCCTCGACCCTGGGGGTGCTGATCAGGGACGGCGAGAAGATCAACCAGGAGAACATCCGTGACGTCCGCATCGGAGTGGCCGAGGGCACCACGGGCGAGGAGTTCGTCAAGGACCGCCTCAAACCGACCAAGCCCGTCACCGCCTTCGCCAACGACCCGGAGATGATCGAGGCCCTGGAGAAGGGGCGGATCGACGCGGTCGTCCACGACACGACGATCCTGCTGGCGTACCCCCAGAAGCGGGAGAGCGGGGTGCACCTCATCGGGCAGTACAGGACCGACCAGGGTTACGGCGCCCTGTACCCGGAGGGAACGCCCAACAAGGAGGAGCTGGACCGGGTCATCAAGCAGCTGATCGACGACGGGACGCTCGCCAAGCTGTCGGCCGTCTACCTCGGTGCCGCCTTCGGCCAGGACCCGGCCAAGATCCCCTACCTCAGCGTCGACGCCGCCTCCTGAACGCCCCGGACCGCCGCACCCCGAGGCGTGCGGCGGTCCCGGTCCCGCCCCGCTTCACAGCTCCAGGTCCGCCAGCAGGAGACCGCTCAGATCCCCTGCGGATCCGGCGTCGAGCGCCTGCTCGGCCCAGATGATCTTGCCTCGGTCGGTGTACCGGGTCCCCCAGCGGCGGGACATCTGCGCGACGAGGAACAGACCTCGGCCCCCCTCGTCGGTGAGGGTCGCGCGGCGCAGGTGCGGGGAGGTGCTGGTGCCGTCGGCGACCTCGCAGATCAGGCTGTCGCGGTCGCGCAGCAGCCGCAGGCTGATGGGGCTCCCTCCGTACCGGATGGCGTTCGTGACCAGTTCGCTGAGGATCAGCTCCATGGTGAAGGCGGCTTCCCCGAGCCCCCAGGACTCCAGCATGCGGGTGGCCTCGGCGCGGATCCGGGAAACGGCCGCGGGGTCGTCGGGCACGTCCCACTCCCCGACCTGCCCCGGGTCGAGCAGCCGGGTGCGTGCGACGAGCAGGGCGACGTCGTCGCTCCCCCGGGTGGGCAGCATCGCGTCGAGCACCACCCGGCAGGTGTCGCCCGGGGTGTCGCCGTCGGTCCCGGCGAGCGCGTCCCTCAGCATGCCGAGCCCGACGTCGATGTCACGGCCGCGGGCCTCGACGAGGCCGTCGGTGTAGAGGACGAGCCGGCTGTCGGCGGCCAGCCGGAGCTCGGCCGTCTCGACCGGCAGCCCCCCTCCCACGCCGAGCGGCGGGGCGACGGGGATGTCGGGGAAGGTCACGGAGCCGTCGGGGGAGACGAGCGCCGGACCGGGGTGCCCGGCCCGGGCGAGGACGCACCGCCCGGAGACCGGATCGTAGACCGCGTACAGACAGGTGGCGCCGGTGACCGTCTCGGTGTCGCCCTCGGCCGCCGCGTCCTGGTCGATCCGGGCGACCAGGTCGTCCAGGTGCCCGAGAAGCTCGTCCGGAGGCAGGTCCAGGGCGGCGAAGTTGTGCACCGCGGTCCTCAGGCGGCCCATCGTCGCGGCGGCGAGCAGACCGTGTCCGACGACGTCGCCGACCACCAGGGCCACCCGGGCGCCCGGCAGCGGGATGACGTCGTACCAGTCGCCGCCCACCCCCGCCTGGGCGGGCAGGTACCGGTGCCCGACCTCCAGGGCGGACAGGTCGGGGAGCACGCCGGGCAGCAGGCTGCGCTGGAGGGTGACGGCCGTGATGTGCTCGCGGGTGTAGCGGCGCGCGTTGTCGATGCACACGGCCGCCCGGGCGGCGAGCTCCTCGGCCGGGGACAGGTCGTCCGGCTCGAAGGGGGCCTGCTCCGAGCGCCAGAACTCCACGACCCCCAGCAGCTGGCCCCGCGCCCGGAGCGGCACCGTGACCATGGAGTGGATGCCGTACTCGACGACCTTCCGGGCCCGCTCCGGGTCCTGGGTCCGCCATCCCTCGGCCGTGGCGAGGTCCGCCACCAGGACCGGCCTGCCGGTGTTCATGCCGACGGCCACGGGGTTGTCGGGCACATAGCGCATGCGCGTCCCCACGGGACGGAGGGGCGCGTCGTCCCGGATGCCCTGGACCGCGACGCGGTGCATCTCCGTGCCGTCCTCCGTCGGCTCACCGCCGCGCAGTACGGGCTCCACCAGCTCGATGGTGGCGAAGTCGGCGAAGCGCGGGACCGCCACCTCGGTCAGCTCCTCGGCGGTGCGCTTCACGTCGAGGGTGGTGCCGATCCGCGTACTGGCCTCGTAGAGCAGTTGCAGGCGCCCGCCCGCCACGTCCGCCCGGCCCGCGAGGGCGCGCAGCTCCGTGGTGTCCCGCAGGGTGGCCACGCTGCCCCCCTTGGCGCCCACCGGCCGCACGTTGACCGCGAGCAGGACGTCCCCGGCCAGGAAGACCTGGTCCGTGGTCTCCAGTCCCGATCCCAGCAGCACCGCCAGGGCCGGGCTCAGCCCGAGGCCGGTGACCGCCTTGCCGTCGACGTCCGGCGGGAGGGCGAGCAGCCGTCGCGCCTCGTCGTTGACCAGCAGCAGCCGTCCGTCGCCGTCCAGGATGATCACGCCTTCACGGACCGCGTGCAGCACCGCGTCGTGGTGCTCGTACATACGGGTCATCTCCACCGGCCCCAGCCCCTGGGTCTGGCGCCGCAGCCGCCCGCTGACCAGTGCCGACCCGCCGGCGGCCAGCAGCAGCGCGACACCGCCCGCGGCGAAGAGCACCGGTAGCTGGTTCTGCACCGCGCTGGTCACCTTGTCCACCGTGACCCCGACGGTGACGAGGCCGACCGAGGCCCCCTTCTCGTCGAAGACGGCCACCGTCGAGTCGACCGCCTTCCCCAGACTGCTGTCGAACGTGGTCTGGTGGGGCTCGCCCCCGAGCGCCGCGCCGTAGGACTTGGAGACGTGCTTGCCGATCTGCTCCGGGTCCGGGTGGGTCCACCGGAAGCCGTACGGGCTCAGCGCCACGACGTAGTCGACGCCGGTCTTCTTGCGCACCACCTCGGCATGGGGCTGGAGCGCCGCCGTCGGGTCGTCGCTCTTCATCGCCGCCGCGGTGCCCGGGGCGTTCGCGAACGTCTCGGCCACCGCCAGTGACCGGTCGCCGGCCTCCTGCAGCGCGCGGTTGCGGTCATGGACCACGAGCACCACCAGGGCCGTGGCGATGAGCAGCAGGACGACCGTGAGCTGCAGCAGGAAGACCTGGCCGGCGACGGTGCGCGGAGTCAGCAGCGACCGCACACGCTTGCCGGCCGAACGGTGACGGGCTTTGGGGTCGTCTTCCCGCTGCCCGGCCTTCGGCGGCACGCGGTCGCCCCGCCGGCCTGTCGGGACATGTCGCCGAAATCTGCCCATTTCCTCAGTATCGGCGACCGGACGGGCGGACGCGGCTCAGGACAGGCCGGGGCTGGTCCGGTCGGGGCTGGTCAGGGGGCGAGCCGGAGCGACTCGCCCCCGGGGAGGTCAGCTGTTGGCGTTGAGGACGGGGTAGTAGCCACTGGCGTGGCCGGTGGCGGTGGGGTGGTACGACTCCCAGTTCGGCGAGACCACCAGGGAGTGCAGCCAGTCGTCGCTGGAGCACAGCTCATGGCCGCCGAACGTGGTGCGGACGTCCCCGAAGACGAAGCCGTGGGCGGCGGCACGAGCGGCGATGACGCCGTCGATGACGTCCGCGGCCTCGTTGATCTTGCTGTGCTTGGTGGCGCTCAGACCGACGCAGAAGACGTTGAGCGTATACATGCGCGGGTAGCCGAGAACGACCACCTTGGCGTTGGGCGCCTTGGCGCGGATGGCGGCGTAGGTGGCGTCCAGGCGGGCGGGGAGCGTGTTCCGGGCGTAGTTCTCGGCCGTGTTCACACGGTTGACGCAGGTGGCGTCCGATCCGGTCACGCAGGTCGTCATGACGTCCGCGAAGCCGGCGTCGTTGCCGCCGACGGTGAGGGAGACGAGGCCGGTGGAGGAGTTCAGGGGGGCGAGCTGGCTGTTCGTCACGTCCGTGGTGACCGCGCCCGAGCAGGAGGTGTCGGCGAACGAGGACGGTGCGTGGGCGTTCTTCCACAGGTAGGGGTAGGAACTGAGGCTGCGGTGGCAGCCTCCGCTCGAACTGTCGTAGTTCCCTGCGCCGTTGCCGGCCGAGTACGAGTCACCCAGCGCGACGTAGGCCGGTCCGGCGGCGTGCGCCGGACCGGTCAGCACCAGGCCGAACATCATCGCGAGACCGAAGGCGACAAGGGTGGATCTCAGTTTGACGCGTCTCACAGGACCTCCCTGAGCGGGAAAGCTGGCCCTCATTTGGTACAACCGGCAACCACTTTATGGAAGTGTTCATGTCAAAATTGTTTCCGTATTCAACATCACGTTTGACGTCGCGGAAACATGCGCGGGCGCCGGACCGGACACCCCCGCGGGCGGGCGGCTCCGTCACGCATCACGCCCGGGCCGTCGCGGCACACGCGGGGCGGCCACCGGAGACGGGACGCGCGGCACCCTGGAGGAGAAGGGGGCGACCGGAGAGGACGCGCGATGCGGACCAGCGGCGAGACCGGCCCCCGGAGAGAAGACGTCGGCCCTCTCGGCCCGCCGCCGACGGCCCGCACGGCGGTGGCCTGGATCCCGCCCGCGGAACTGTGGCCGCCGATCCAGGACGTCCGCCGGGATCACGATCCGCAGATCCACCGCTGGCCGCCGCACGTCAACGTGCTCTTCCCGTTCGTGCCCGAGTCCGACTTCGAGCGGGCCCTCCCCCTGCTCGCCGCGGCGACGGCCGAGGCACCGGCCTTCACCGCCCGGCTGGACGGGGTGCGGACCTTCCGACACAGGACGTACTCCACCGTGTGGCTCGATCCGGCGGCGGCCGGCGGGGCCCCGTGGGAGGACCTGCACCACGCGCTGCAGTGGCGGTTCCCGCTCTGCCGCGGGCCCGCCGAGGGCTTCACCCCGCACCTCTCCCTGGGCCGGACCGGGGATCCCCGGCGGGTCGGCGCCGACTGCGCCGCCCGGCTCGACGCCATGACGGCGACGGTCCGGGAACTCGTCCTGCTCTCACGCAGGGGGCACGGGCCGATGCGACCGCGGGCCACGATCGCCCTGCGCACGGGCGAGGTCCACAGGCTTCCCGCCTCCGACCCCGAAGCGCCCGGCCCGGAGGACACGGACTGGCTCTCCGGGGTCTCCGACCGCGACGTGAAACCCACCACAAACACCCCACAGAAGCGGACAAATAGATAAAAATGCTTTTTTGGAGCCGATTGGCCTATCGGTTGCCGGCTCCGGGGATTCACCGACCAGCGGCATGGGAGAAGTGGTTTGATCACGGCACGCAAGCGACGCATCGGGCTGACGGCCACGGCCGGCGCACTCGTACTCACGGCGCTCGGCGGCACCAGCTACGCGGCGACCGACGACACCGCCACTCCCCCGGCGACGCAGACACCGACGGGCCAGGCGGACGATCAGGACGCCTCCGACGCCCGCATAAGGATCGCGCCCGGGGACGGGGTCCACGGCGTCGCGACCGACGGCTCCGTGAAGGTCACCGTCGGCAACGGCAGGCTCACCAAGGTGACCATGACCGCCGTCGCGACCGGCACCGAGGTTCCGGGCACCCTGTCCGCGGACGGCACGTCCTGGGAGCCGAAGGGCCCGCTGAAGCAGGCCACCCGGTACCAGGTCGCCGCGGAGGCCGAGGACGCGAAGGGCCGCTCCGCGACCGAGAACGCCTCGATCTCCACGGTCTCCCCGGCCAACGACCTCCTCGGGCACGTCTCCCCCCAGAACGGCTCGACCGTCGGCGTGGGCATGCCGGTGAGCTTCACCTTCGACAAGGCGGTCGCCGACAAGGCCGCGGTGGAGTCGAAGATCCAGGTCAGCTCCAGCAGCGGCCAGCAGGTCGTCGGCCACTGGCTCAACGGCAGCCGTCTGGACTTCCGCCCCGAGAACTACTGGAAGCCCGGCTCCACCGTCACCGTCAAGGTCAGCGTCGACGGCGTCCAGAAGACGGTCACGTTCAAGATCGGCCGGAGCCAGATCAGCACCGTCGACGTGAAGACGAAGCAGATGACCGTCGTACGGGACGGCAAGAAGATCAAGACCATCCCGATCTCGGCCGGCAGCGCCGAGCACCCGACGTACAACGGCCGGATGGTCGTCTCCGAGAAGTTCCGGCACGTCCACATGAACGGTGCGACCGTCGGCCTCACGGAGAAGGACGGCAAGCCCTCGTACGACATCAAGGCCGTACCGCACGCCATGCGCCTCACCGATTCGGGCACGTTCATCCACGGCAACTACTGGGGCGCCGACTCGGTCTTCGGCAAGGTCAACACCAGCCACGGCTGCGTCGGCCTGAAGGACGTCAGGAACGCCGGCGACGGCAAGCAGCCCGCCGCGTGGTTCTTCGCCAACTCGATGATCGGCGACGTCGTGACCGTCAAGAACTCCGCGGACAAGACCACGGTGGCCCCGGACAACGGCTTCGGCGACTGGAACGTGCCGTGGAGCGAGTGGGTCTCGGGCGGCGCGTCCGGCTGACGCCACGTCACTCGCGCATCACCCTCGCGCGAACCCGGATCCCTTCCGCCGGGGCGGGGGGGGGGGGCCCCCCCCCCCCCCCCCCCCCCCCCCGCCCGGCCCCCCCCCCCCCCCCCCCCCCCCCCGCCCCCCCCCCCCCCCCCCCCACGAACA
>NZ_JBHYPZ010000065.1:0-45123 GCF_042746485.1 Streptomyces sp. NPDC058751
GCGATCGCCGGAAGCCGTTCGGCCGCCGTACGGAACGTGCCGTGCACCGCGGGATCCGTCTGCCCGCTCTCCGAACGCGGGAAGAACTCGTACCACGCCCCGTACAGCGCCCGCTCCCGCTCCACCAGCAACGGCAACGGCAGGGAGCGGGTGAGCCGTTCGCGCAGCGGATGCCCCGCGAGGACGGCCGCCACCTCGGGGGCCAGGGCCGCCGCGAACCGCTCGGCCGGGGGCAGGCGGTCGTCGCGCAGGGTGGCCGCGGCGGCCAGGACCGTGTCCCGGCCGGCGGTGCCGGGCACGCCCGCGGCGGCCCGCTCGTGGAGCGCGGCGCCCTCCTCCAGCACCAGCCCGACGTCGATCCCGGCGGGAACCTTGATCTCGGCGGAGCGCCGCCACCCGGTCACCGGGTCGCTCCACGCCTCCACCGTGTACGTCCAGCGGCCCGTGCCCGTCGGAGTGACCGGGGCGCCCCAGCGGTCGGTGCCGGGGGCCAGCTCGCGCATCGGCGTCCACGGGCCGGGGCGGCCGTCCGGATCGGCCAGGACGACATTCGCGCCGACGGTGTCATGGCCTTCACCGAAAAGGGTGGCGGTCACCTCGAAGGTCTCGCCCACAACCGCTTTGGCGGGCCGTCTGCCGCAATCGACGACCGGCCGCACATCCATGACGGGTGTGCGGCCGATCGTAGGGTTCGCGTCCATGATCGCGTCCATGCGTCTCGCCTCCGCGGTTCCGGGCCCGAATCGCCGTCGCCGCGAAAGGCCCTCTCGGTGCGGCCCCTGGGACCGCCGTTCAGATCCGTGCAGGAACGTCCTGCAGGTAGACCTCGGCGGCGTTCGCCGCCTCCCGCGCGCACCGCTTCCCCATCAGGACGCACAGGGTGTACCCGGTGTTCTCGAAGTTCCCCCGCACCACGCGGTCGGCGGGAGTCGCGAGAAGCAGGCGTTCCCACGCCCGGTAGCGCTCCAGGTGTCGGGCGACCTCGGCTTTGGCAGGCAGCAGCATCACGCTGGTCACCTTCCCGATCTCTCGAGCGCGCACGGCTCGCCTGGCCGGCGGATGAGGGCCGTACGCGAGGGGAAGCCGGTCCGTCACGGAGCGACACCCTCACTCATGGTGCCCGTACGGCGACCGAGCGTCTTGTTGGCTCTTCAACCACACGGTCCGTGCTCGGGTTGCACGAATGGAGTAGCACTCTCATGCTGAGGGTGACTCAGGAGCGATCGGCGCTCACGCTTCGCAATCGGGGCCCGGTCCCGCAGGGGGCGAGGAGGAGCGAGAGCTTCGCCGGTGAGGAGCCAACGAGATGAAAGCCGCAGTTCCCTGCTACTACCACCTGGATGTGGAGCTCAGCGAGGAAAAGGTCGGGCAGGTCGGGCGGATCCTGGCCGCGCACCTCAGGTACTGGAACCTGGAGAATCTCGCCGAGTCCGTCTGCCGCTGCGCGGAAGCACTGCTCCGCACGGTCGAGCGGCACTCGGCGGACAAGAACACGACGATCGAGATGTGGTGGAACGGACGACGTCTGTTCGCCGCCGTCTCGGACAACAGCCAGGACATCGGCCCGCACCGGGTGCCCCAGGGAAGCCTGGCCCAGATCGCCGCGCTGAGCGACGGCTGGGGCTGCTGTGCCACGGACGCCGGCGGAAAGATCATCTGGTCCTCGTGGCGGGCCCGCGCCGCCGACCACGCGCCGCTGGATCCGCCGGTGCCCGCGCCCTGTCTGCGCGAGGCGCGTGCGACACCTCTGTACGCGGTGCTGCCGGAGCCGGCGCTCGCCGCCGGACGGGAGGAGACCGGGCCGGTCGCCTTCCACGGGTGACCGTCCGTCCCGCCCCGCCGTGACGCCCGGCGACGTCCGTCCCGCCGTGTCTGCCCGTCCCGCTGCCTCCGGCCGGCGCGTCGGGGGCGGCCCGGGTCGTCGAGCCAGCCGGATGGCACGGGGTTAGGCTGGTCATTGATCGGGCTGAAACGGGCACATCGGACCCAGAGGCGGGGAGCCGGTCCACGGCCCGGATGCCGGACCTGGGGCGGTCCCCAGATACGGGGATGCACATGTCCACAACACCGGTACAAGCGGCACGCCAGGAACTCTCCGGATTCAAGGGGCAGTTGATCGGCCCGGAGGATTCCGGGTACGACGAGGCGCGTGCCGTCTACAACGCGATGATCGACCGGCGGCCCGCCCTGGTGGCGCGCTGCACCTCTCCGGAGGACGTCGCCCTGGTCATCGGCTTCGCGCGTGACCACGCCCTCCCGCTCGCGGTGCGCGGCGGCGGCCATCACGGGGCGGGCCTGAGCACCTGCGACGACGGAGTGGTCCTCGACCTCTCCCCGCTGAAGGACATCGACGTCGATCCGGCGGCCCGCACGGTACGCGTCGGCGGCGGCTGCCTCCTGGGCGAGGTCGACCGCGCCACCCACGAGCACGGCCTCGCCACACCGAGCGGCATCATCTCCACCACCGGGGTCGGCGGCATCACCCTCGGCGGCGGCCTCGGCCACCTCACCCGCAAGTTCGGGCTGGCCGTCGACAACCTGCTGGAGACCGAACTGGTCCTGGCGAGCGGTGAGTCCGTCCGCGCCAACGCCGACGAGAACACCGACCTCTACTGGGCCGTCCGCGGCGGCGGCGGCAACTTCGGCGTCGTCACCTCGTTCCTCTTCCGGCTGCACGAAGTGAGCACGGTCGTCGCGGGTCCCACCTTCTGGCCCGTCGAACTCGGCGCCGAAGTCCTCGCCGCCTACCGTGACTTCATCCCCCACGCGCCGCGTGAACTCGGTGGCTTCTTCCTCTTCGGCTCGGTCCCGCCGGGGCCCCCGTTCCCCGAGGAACTGCATCTGAAGAAGGTCTGCGGCGTGCTGTGGTGCCGGGTCGGGGACGACACCGAGGCGGCGGCCCGGGACATGGCCCCGCTGCTCGACGCCCTGCCCGAGCCCCTGCTGCACGGCCCCGCGCCGATGCCGCACCCGGCCATCCAGTCCGCGTTCGACGGCGTCTACCCGCCCGGCGACCAGTGGTACTGGCGGGCGGACTTCGTCGACGAACTCCCCGGCGAGGCCGTCGACCTGCACGCCAAGTTCGGCGCCGAGATGCCGACCTGGAAGTCGACGATGCACCTGTACCCCATCGACGGGGCCGTCCACGACGTCGGCCCGGCGGACACCGCCTGGGCCTACCGCAACTCGGGCTGGGCCGCCGTCTACGCCGGCGTGGACTCCGATCCGGCCAACGCCGAGGTGGTCAAGCGGTGGAGCGTCGACTACTCCGACGCCCTCCACCCGTACTCGGCGGGCGGCGCGTACGTCAACATGGTGATGGCCGAGGACCAGGAGCGGGTGCGGGCCAGCTACCGCGACAACTACGGGCGTCTGGCCGGGCTGAAGGCCGTGTACGACCCCGCCAACCTGTTCCGGTTCAACCAGAACATCGAGCCGGAGTCGAACGACTGACCTGCCGGGCGGGTCCGTTCACGGTTTGCGGGACACGCCCCCGTGGACGTCCGTGGGCTCGGGCCGCTCACCGGGCCCCGGACGCCACAAGGGGCAGGACACGATGCCGGGTTCGACCGGTTCGAGGCCCTCGTGGAACGCGGCGATCCGCTCGGGGCTGCGCAGCACGTACGGGACCGCCCCCGTGTCGTCGTAGCCCTGCTGGGCCTCCTTGAGCGCCGCGTCCGTGTCCGTGCTGTCGTAGTGCACGAAGCAGCTGCCGGAGGGCAGCGCCCCGTGGAGACGGCGGACGACCGCCCTGGCCTCCTCGTAGTCCTGGACGTGGCCGAGGATGCCCATCAGCATCAGGGCGACCGGCCGGGAGAAGTCGAGGGTCCGGGACGCCGCCTCGACGATCCTTTCGGGCTCGCGCAGATCCGCGTCGATGTAGTCGGTGACGCCCTCGGGCGTGCTCGTCAGCAGCGCCTGGGCGTGGCGCAGTACCAGCGGGTCGTTGTCCACGTACACGATGCGGGACTCGGGCGCGACGCGCTGGGCCACCTGGTGGGTGTTGTCGTACGTGGGCAGGCCGGTGCCGATGTCGAGGAACTGGCGGATGCCGAGCTCGCCCGCCACGAAGGTGACGGTACGGATCAGGTAGCCGCGCGAGGCGCGGGCCATCGTCTCGATGTTCGGGGCGACTTCGCGGTACGCGTCACCGGCGGCCCGGTCCACCTCGTAGTTGTCCTTCCCGCCCATCCAGTAGTTCCAGATGCGGGCCGAGTGCGGCACCGTCGTGTCGATCTTGGACAGTGCGTCCCGGTCGGGGGCGGATCGGTCGGCCATCGGAGTTCTCCTGCCGTGCGTCACGCGGTCGGTTCCCCACGCCGTCGACAACGGGCGGACGGGTGAGCCGAGTTGGTGGACCGCCCGGGACGAGCGGTCCGGCCGGTGTGGGGAGGACAACCCGCACGGCGGGAGGGTGCGTGCGGGTTGTCCGGTCAGGGGGTGCGGTCGCGGTCCCAGGCGGTGCGGCGCGGATCTCCTTCAGGCGATCAGGAAGTCGGCCTGTCCCGACTTGGCTCCCTCGATGAACGCGGCCATCTCCTCACGGGACCAGATCAGCGCGGGTCCCTCGGGGTCCCGCGACTGGCGCAGCGCGACGCTCCCGTCGGGAAGCCGCTTGGCCTCGACGCAGCTTCCGCCGTTGGTGCCGCTCCAGGGCTTGTGCCAGCCCTCCGTTCCCAGGCCGGCCGCGGGCATGCCGTTGTGCACGGGTCCCATGGATCACAACTCCTCACGCAGTTCGCCCAGGATGGCCCTGGTCCGGGTGACCGGCTCCGCCTGCACGGACATCCGGTCCAGTACCTCGAGATGGCTGACGACGTCGTCGGGCCGGTCGACGTAGACCGCGCCCGCCAGGCTCTCCGTGTAGACGATGTCGGGGAGTTCGCAGAAGCCGAAGCGGAAGTGGTGGAACGGGCCGAACGCGCCCGGGTGGGCGCCCGCCTCGAAGCGCATGATCTGGATCCGGACCTTCGGCATGTCCAGGGCCTCGTCCAGCCGGTCGAACTGGGCCCGCATCACCTCGGGTCCGCCCACCGGCCGACGCAGCACCGTCTCGTCCAGGATCGCCCAGAGCGCCGGGGCCTCCGGTTTGGCCAGCAGGTCCTGGCGTCTCATCCGCAGGGCGACGCGACGGGCGATGTCCTTCCCCGTCCCGCTCGGGAAACCGGCGCGCATCAGGGCCGTGGCGTAGTCGTGCGTCTGCAACAGGCCCGGGACGTAGTGGGGTTCGTAGAGACGGATGACGCTGGCCTCGCTCTCCAGACTCACGTAGGCGCTGAACCAGTCCGGCAGGACGTCGCGGTACGTGTACCACCAGCCGGGCCGGTTGGCCTCCCTGGCCAGGGCGAGGAAGTCGTCGGTCTCCGCCGCGGGAACCCCGTAGACGCGGAGCAGCTCCCGCACGTACGGGATGCGGAGCCCCACCTCGGCCTTCTCGATCCTGCGGACCGTCAGAGCCGTCACCTCGATGGCGCGCGCCGCCTCCTCGAAGGAGACGCCCGCCCGTTCCCGCAGCTGCCGAAGCCGTTTTCCGAGGACCATGCGCAGGACGGTCGGCGCGCTGCCGCCGGAGCGGTTCTCGCCCACGTCCCACCTCCCGGAACGGCCGTCTCGGGGGGCAGTGTGCCACGCGGCCGATGAAAGGGACAGAGTGATGCAGATCGTTCCGAAATTAACAGGACGCCGGGGCGCGCCCCGTGGGCGGGGACGCCGCGCCGATGGTCCCGGAGCTCGCCAGGGCCCTCGCGGGCGAGCTCGTACGCCGGGCCGACGAGGAACGCGGCCCGATGCGCCGGGCGCGTGACCGTCCCGCCGGACCGCGGCGCGAGCTCCTCCGCACGTGCCGGGCGGCGAACGCGGAAGCACTCGCGGTGGTCGTCCGGCGGCACGGCCGGCCGGCCACCGGCCGGGTCGGCGCACCCGCCTCGCCCGGCCGCCCTGCGCCCCTGTCCCCTGCGCGGGCCCGGCACCGTCGACGAGCGGCGGAGGGACGTCGGACCCGGCCCGCTCGACGAACGGCTGCGGAGCCTGCGCGACGACGTGTGAGGCGCCCGGGGAACGTGATGTGCAGCACGTGCGGAAATGCCCCGTTCGGGTGGTGCGGAAAGATTCTGGCTGGGCACGGCTTGATCACCGATCATGAAAGGGTGAAATCGCTGGCCACGGTATGTTCGGCGCATTTGACACTTCGTTGAGGGCACAGATAGGAACAGCTCTCTGAAGTGGAGAGGTGGACTGTGCGCGAACCGAACGTGGTCGGGGACTGGCAGGAGTACGACGAGCAGGCCGGCCTGCGTGTTCGCGTTCATGGGGTGGAAAAGGCGGAACCCCCGAAAGGGCGGGACGAGGCCGCCGACGAACTCACCTATTTCCGATTCCGGGTGACCGTCGAGAACCGTGCCGCCGAACACGTCGGCATCCACCTCGAAGACGGCCAGATCGACATCCGTGTCGGCGCCGACGGAGAGAGCGCCTTCCTCGACTGGCGGAACTCCCAGTTCATCGAGGGATACGACATCTATCCCCTGCGCCGGGCCACCGCGGTCCTCTTCGCGGCCGGCCCCGAGGCCGTCCTGAACCGGATGGACATCCAGATCCATCTCAAGATCGACGACGAGTGGACCGAGCGCTACCTCTGGGCGGGCGGCATCGAGAACGACACGCCCGTCGACGCGGGCGCGCGTCCCGACACGGCCCGGGACAGCCTCGCCTGCCAGGTGAGCAACTTCCTCAGGGGCGAGACGGAGTCCTGAACCGCCCGAAAGGGGGCGGAGCGGGCTGACGTCGGACGCCGCCGTGCCGGGCTATGGTCGCGGAGTGAGTCGAACCGAAGCGCGCTCCGAAGGGGCGGGTCCCTTCACGACCCGGCTGACCTGGCGTCTCGTGGACGGGCGTACCGCGGTCTGGGAATCACGCTTGGCCCGTAAGCGCGGCCTGCTCACCGTGCGCCTCCCGGGGGAGGCGGCGGGCCGTTCCCGGCGGGCGGACACCGTGTCGATCGCCCGGCTGCGCCGGCTGAACGCCATCGCCTCGGCCGCGTTCACGGTCGGCGGGCTGCTGTTCGCCCTCGGGGCCGGGGTGTGCCAGTTCGGCTCGGGGGGGCTGACGGGCGTCTGGATCTACTTCGCGGGCGGCCTGTTCTTCAACACGGGGGGCTATGCCTCACTGCTCCAGGCGGTGAACGCCCCCCGTCGCGACAGCGAGTCCGACGCGCTGGCCGGGCGGCGCTGGCGGTGGTGGAGCTACGAGCCGGGCCGGATCGACTGGCTCAGCACGTTCCTGCTGTTCGTGGGGACGCTCGTGTTCGGCGTCAACCTGGTGGACTCGCTGCTGAAGGGGCTCTCGGTCCAGCAGGTGGACCGGCTGATCTGGGCCCCCGACATGGTCGGCTGCGTCCTGTTCCTGCTCTCCGGCCATCTCGCCGTCGTCGAGGTCTGCCACGGGCGCCCGCGCGTCCTCGCCGGCGACCTCGGCTGGTGGATCGTCGCGGTCAACCAGTTCGGATCCGTGCTCTTCCTCGTCTCGGCGCTGGCCGCCTACACACGGCCGTCGACCGGCAGTCTCGTGAACGTCGACATCGCGAACTGGGGCACCCTCGCGGGAGCGTTGTGCTTCGCGGCCGGAGGCGTGATGCAGTTCTTCGAGCGGCCCTGACGGCCGCGTGCGGCGCGGGGACCGCCGTCCCGGCGTCCGTCCGCCGCGGGCGTCCGCCTACCGGTCGCTCGCCGGGTTGCCCTCGACCCACTGGATGAGCAGCTGCCGTACGTACGGATTGCCCTCCTGCGCGGCGTGCGCCAGCCGCTCCGCGCTCGCCCGTGCCGCCCGCCAGGCCGCCGGGGTGTCCTCGGCGTTGGCCTGGTCCGCCGCGGCCAGTGCGTCGGCGGCCAGGAGCCGGAGGTCCTCGGAGAGGTCGTCGTCGGCGGCGGTCCGGTACGCCTCCAGGCGCAGGGCCGCGAGGGCGGTGGGGGAGGGGGCGGGCTGCGAGGGCGGCTGGGCGTAGCCGCTCACCGCTATGACCACGCAGAACGTGGCGACGTCCCGGCGGCTCTCCGACTGGCCCTTGGCCACGGCGGGCGCGAGCCAGACGGGTGCCCGCCAGTGCGAGACCGCGGTGGCGACGAGGAGGGCGACGGCCAGCAGCGCGAAGGGGATCCAGCCACCGAAGAACCAGGCGAGCGGCCCGAGGACCAGGAAACAGACGGCGCTGCTCATCCATATCCGGCGGCGGCCGAGTCTCAGGTGTCGTGGATCCATGTGTCCCAGTGTCTCAGGGGCGCCCGGGGCGCGCCGAGGGGGCGGGGGGATTCGAGCGCTCCCGCCGCCTCCCGGCTCGTCCGGGGGAGCCGGGCCGGGAGGCCCGGGGGGGCCGGGCCGTGGCGTCCGGGGAAGTGGAGGGCGCGGCGGTCCGGACGCGTCCCGGGCCGTGGCGGCGGGGACGCCCCGTGACGGACGCCGGGGCGTCACGGCGCCGTGCCCCGGCCGGGCGCCGAGCGGGCCGCGGGGCGGGGCGAGGGGTGGCGTGAATCGGGGGTGGCGTGAATCGGGGCGGACGGGCCGGCCGGGGCGGGCCCCGCGGGACGGGCCGAGGGGGAGTGAGCCGAGGTGGGACGGGACGGCCGTGGCGGGAGCCGCGGGACGGGCCGAGGGCGGCGGGAACCGAGGTGAACAGGCCGCGGGGCGTGGCTGCGGGTGTGAACGGCGCGTATCGATTGGCCGGAGATGGCCCTGTCCTTCGCGACCCCCCGTACGTACGATTTCGTCGCTCCCGGCCTTCACAGCTCCTTCACAGCCGGGAGTGCTCGCGCATGTGTATTTGTCATGCGCATGCACAAATGAGTCACGCTTGGTCCAACGCACTGGTCCGCGACGGTTCCCCGTCCGTTCGGGGAGCCGCACCCCCCATTCGCGGCGGCGCGTCCACGTGCCGCCGGAACACCGACGCAACGGATTGGAGCACCATGGCCGGTGGCCTGTTCATGGGCGGCGCGATCGCCGCCCTGTTCGCCACAGCGCTTCCCCTGTCGAGCCCGTCCTCCGGTATCCAGGACCCGCCCCCGGACAAGATCGTCATCGATGTCGCCACGGTCAACGGATCCGGCTGTCCCCAAGGGACGGCGGCCGTCGCCGTCTCCCCGGACAACACCGCCTTCACGGTGACCTACAGCGACTACCTCGCCCAGGTCGGGGGCAACGCCGACCCCACCGCCTTCCGCAAGAACTGCCAGCTCAACCTGAACGTGCATGTCCCGCAGGGCTTCACCTATGCCATCGCGAGCGCCGACTACCGCGGCTTCGCCTCGCTCCAGCGGGGGGCCAGCGGCACGGAGAAGGCCTCGTACTACTTCCAGGGATCCCCGAACACGGCGTCCATCAGCCACCCCTTCCGCGGCCCCTACAGCGACGACTGGCAGGCCACGGACACCACGGACTGGGCCCAACTGGTCTGGGCGCCCTGCGGTGTCCAGCGCAACTTCAACATCAACACCGAGCTCCGCGTCAGCGCGGGCACCTCGACGCCCGGCAGTTCCAGCTTCATGACCATGGACTCGACGGACGGTGACATCAGCACCGTCTACCACATGGCCTGGAAGGAGTGCCCCGAGGCCTGACCCGCCCCTCGCGCGCCGGTCCCCGGCCGGCTCCGCCGCATCGGAGCCGACCGGGCAGGTCCACCGCCGCCCTACGGCAGCAGCTTGTCGACCGCCGCGGAGCCTTCCTCCTGGAGCTTTCGCTCGGCCCAGGCGAGGCTCTGCGGTGTGACGTCGCGACCCGCGGCGAGGACGAGGTCCTCGGCTGACACCGGGCCCTCGGTCCCGGTGTGCAGCAGTGCGTCGGGGGTCGCCCTGTCGTCGGAGGGCGTGGACGTGTCGGACTGGCTGGTCGGCATGGTCTCTCCCTGTTCCACCGGATCTGTATTCACGCTACGGGCATTCCGCGCGCCCCGCGCGACACGCCCGGCGCCGGGCCCGGTCCACGGGCGCCGCGGCGGGCGAACCCCCGTTCGGCTGCGCTGGATTGTCGGCTTCCGTTCGCGGAGGTGATGGTGAAGGAGCTCGCACCACTGCGAACGAACGGAGCTTTGGAATGCGTATTCGTCTGATGGCCGCCGCCGGACTCGCCAGCGTGGCCCTGATGGCCACCGCCGGGACCGCCGCCGCCGACAACGGGCCGGTGGTCGGTGTCGCGGGGGACAGTCCCGGAGTGCTGTCCGGCAACGTCGTCCAGATTCCCGTGGACGTCGACGCCAACGTCTGCGGCAACACGGTCAACGTGGTGGCCTTGCTGAACCCGGCGGTCGGAAACATCTGCGTGAACGGCTGACGGTCCGCGGGTCCGGGCGTCCCCTGCCCGGATCCGGCGGCGGCCTGGGCCCGGTGGCACACTCGCCCTCCCGAGTGGGCCGCCGGGCCCGGTCGCGTCCGGGGGCGGGGCCGCGGTCGACGGGGTGGCGGCTTCGGGCTCGGCGCCGACCCTGTGCCGGTGGTCGCCGTCCGGCGTCCACGTGTTGGTCTGTACATGACCATCGCGGCGGGCCAGACTGTGCGCCGACCGGACACTCCCACCGAGGAGCACCCTTCATGCGCATGTCCGCACGGCAACGTTGTCACGCGATCCTGGCCGGACTCGTCACCCTCACCACCGCCGCCGTCCTCTCCGTGGCCACCGGCGCCCCCGCCTTCGCCGCCGACACCTGGAACGAGGTGGGTTCCGACCGCGCCGACCCGCTGACCGAGAGCCAGGGCCTGACCTCCGTCGAGGTCCCGGCCGGCAGCCCCAACCACTACACGGGCATCGGCACGATCCCCGCGGGCGTGAGCGCCCGGGGCTGGAACCACGTGGGCGACCCGGACGCCTCGTACAACGGCTATTACGTGGAGCCGTACCAGAGCGACTCCGGCGGCGCGAAGATGTTCCGCGTGCAGGCGCCGGGCGGCGCGTGGTCGGAGTACGTCCACAAGCTGAACGCCGGAGAGGCGCCGAACAACTCCTTCGTCGCCATCGCGCCGAGCGGTACGTGGATGGTGTCCGGCGAGTACGGCACGATGAGCCGGCTCCTGGTGTTCCCGACGCCGGGCGTCAACCCGGCCACCACGCCCGCGGCCGACCTCCCCCTGGCGTCCACCGTCGCCCTCGACCACGCCGTACGTGACGTGCAGGGCTGCGACTTCGTCACGGCGACCCGGCTGCTCTGCTCGTCCGACGACCCCGCCGGAACGCTCTTCGGCATGACCAAGCCGCTGCTCCAGATCGACCTGTCCGCCGAACCGAACGGCTCGGCCGGCGTTTTCGGCCACGTCACGGCGCTGCGTCAGCTGCCGCTGCGCAGCTCCTGCTCGGGCACCTTCGAGGCGGAGGGCATCGACTACGACCGCCGCAGCGCCACCCTGCGCGTGATCGTGGTGTCCCCGGGCTTCTGCGTGCTGACCGACAGCAAGACCTACCGCTTCACCAGGAGTTGAGCCCGCGCTTTCACCGGGGCCGTCGCGCGTGGCTTCCCGGGGCCGCCGACGGGCGGGGGGCGTGCGAGGCCCGGAACGGCTGGGTCTAAGGTCGGGGGCAGATTCAGAGTGATGGGGGGTGGCCGACTGTGGTGCAGGACGACGCCGTGATCGGCTGCACGGGGGAACTGCTCATCGGCACCCGGGGAGCCGCCGGTCCCGGCGAGATCCTGGTGCGCGTGAGAGGCGGATCCGAGACCTTCCTCGCCTGGTCCCGGGAGCCTCTGCCGAAAGGGGCGACCGTGCTCGTGATCGAGTCCAGGGGATGCCGCACGGTCGACGTCATCGCGTGGGCGGATCCACTGGACGCGCTGGACGGCGGCGCCCTCGGCGCCGGTTGAGGAGGAAAGACATGTTCGGTTATCGCGTACCCGCCCCCGACGAGGCGATGTTGATCTCGGGCGGCAGGCGGGGACTGGGGGGCGCGCCGTTCCGGGTGGTGACGGGGCACGGCAAGTTCGTGCTGCCGATCTTCCGCAAGACCCGCTTCCTGACCCTGTCCATGTGCGAGTCGGAGGTCACCGAGACCTGCGTCACCAGGCAGGGCATCACGCTGCACGTCCGCGCCGTGATCGCCTTCAAGGTCGGCAACGACACCGAGAGCATCGTCAACGCGGGGCAGCGGTTCCTGTCCGACCAGGACCAGATGTCGGTCCTGACGGGCCGGATCTTCGCCGGCCACCTGCGCGCCATCATCGGTTCGATGACGGTCGAGGAGATCGTCACCGAGCGGCAGAAGCTCGCCGCAGAGGTCCTCGACACCTCGAAGACGGAGATGGCGAAGATCGGCCTGATCGTCGACTCGTTCCAGATCCAGTCGATCGACGACGGCGACACCGGCTACATCGACGCGATGTCCGCGCCGCACAAGGCGGCCATCCAGCGCCAGGCCCAGATCGCCCAGGCGCAGGCCACCCAGGCCTCCGTCGAGGCGGAGCAGGTGGCGGCGCGCAACCAGGCCGAGTACGCCCGGCAGACCGCGATCGTGAAGGCGGAGTACTCGGCCGAGGTGGACCGCGCCCAGGCGCAGGCGGCCCAGGCGGGCCCCCTCGCCCAGGCACACGCCCAGCAGGAGGTCCTCGCGGCGCAGACCGAACTCGCCCAGCGGGCCGCCCGGCTGCGTCAGGAGCAGCTCGTCGCCGAGGTCGTCAGGCCGGCCGAGGCGGAGGCCGAGCGGATCAAGGTGCTCGCCGTCGCCGAGGCCGAGCGCATGAAGATCCAGGCCGAAGCGGCCGCCTCCCACGACCGGGTCGCGCTCGACCGGATGCTGATCGACCAGCTGCCCCTGATCGTCAAGGAGGCGGCCGGCGGTCTCGCGGGCGCGAACGTCAACGTCCTCAACGGCGCCGACGGTCTCGGCGAGATAGCGGCCGGCCTGGTCGCCCAGGGTCTGACCATCCTCGATTCGGTCCGCCAGAACCTGGGCGCGCAGAACCCCGAGAGCGGCGCCGCGCAGGCGAACGGCCCGCTGGAGCTCCAGGGGTACAGCCGCACTCCGGTCGACGTCGAGGGCGACGAGCCGAAGGGCGCCCCGTCGGCCGGCTGACGGCCCCCGGCCCCCGGTCCACCGCGTCCGCCGTCCCCCGAGGGGCGGCGGACGCGGCCGTTTCCCCAGATGCCGGCGCCCCACGGTCCGCGTTCGTGTCAACGGGCTCGAATGTCCCTCAAGTCCCTTACACTCTCGCCCAGTTGATCGTTCAACGCGACCGCCCCAGGAGAAGCGCATGCCCCGGACACCCTCGCGACGTACCGCACTTCAGGGCCTCGCCGCCGCCGCTGCCGGCGCCGCGGTCGTCGGGTTCGATCCCTTCACCCGGAGCTGGGCCGCCACCACGACCGGCACCGCCCCCCACCCGCTCGCCGGCCTCCCGCGGCTGGACGGCGGCGTGCACACCGACGACGCCTCGCTCACGGCGGACGCCGACGACTACGGCCACATCGTCCACCGGCGCCCGGCCGCGGTGCTGCGCCCCGGCTCGGTGCGTGACGTCGTCGCCATGGTCCGCTTCTGCAACGAGCACGGCGTGTCCGTCGCACCACGCGGCCAGGGCCACGCCACCCAGGGACAGGCGCAGGTCGACGGCGGGCTGGTCGTCGAGACCACGCCGCTCGCCTCCATCGGCCCGGTCGGACCGGGCAGCACGACGGTCACCGTCGGCGCGGGAGCCCGGTGGAGCGAGGTCGTCCGCGCGACCCTGGCCCACGGACTCACCCCGCCCACCTTCACCGACTACCTCGAACTCTCCGTCGGCGGAACCCTGTCGGTCGGCGGCATCGGAGGCCAGACCCACCAGCGGGGCGCCCAGGTCGACAACGTGACGGAACTCCAGGTCGTCACCGGCGCCGGCGAACTCGTCCGCTGCTCCCCGAAGCGCCGCCCCGACCTGTTCCACGCCGTGCTCGCCGGACTCGGCCAGTGCGCGATCATCGTCGGCGCCACACTGCGCCTGGTCCCCGCGCCCGAGACCGTACGGCACTACCTCCTTCCGTACGACGACCTGAACACGTTCCTCGACGACCAGCGGCGGCTCGTCGAGGAGGGCCGTTTCGACTACGTCGAGGGCCAGGTGACCGCCGACGCCGGCGGTGCCTTCCGCGACTACGTCCTCGAAGCCGTCGCCTACGGTCCGCCCGTCGGACCCGCCCCCGACGACACGGCGCTGCTGCGCGGACTGCGGCACGACCCCGCGGGCGTGCAGAAGAGCGACCTCGGCTACTACGACTTCCTCGACCGGCTCGCGGGCCCGGTCGCCGCCCTCAAGGAAGCGGGCCTGTGGGCCTTCGCCCACCCCTGGCTGAACCTGCTGCTGCCGGGCCGTTCGGCGGCGGCGCTCGCCGGGTCCCTGCTGGCGGACCTCACCCCGGCCGATCTCGGGCCCGGCGTCGTCCTGCTGTACCCGGTGCTGCGCGAGAACCTGCGCACCCCGCTGCTGCGCACCCCGGACGACCCGGTGTCCTACCTGCTGGCCGTCCTGCGCACGACCCCGCCCGAGGACACCGCGACCGTCGACCGGCTCCTCGCGGCCAACCGGGCCGCCTACGACACCGTCCACGCGGCGGGCGGCACCCACTACCCGGTCGGCTCGGTCCCCTTCGGCCCGGCGGACTGGCGCGAGCACTTCGGGCCCGCGTACCGGCGGCTGGCCACGGCCCGGCACACCTACGACCCGCGGGGAATCCTGGTACCCGGGCAGGGCGTCTTCTGACGGCGGCGGGCGTTCCCGGCCCGGGACCCGCTCCCGGCCCACGGCCCGCGCTCACCAGCGGCCGGGCCCACTGCCCGTGATCGGCGCCGACGGCTCACCGTCCACCCCCCTCGGAACGTCACCGGCCAGCATCACCCGGTGCATGACCCGGGGGTGGTCGAGGTGGACGGTGTCGCCCGGCGCCAGATGGATGGTGGCCCGGTTGTCCCAGAAGGCGACACTGCCCGGCTCCCACCGGAAGCGGACCGTGTACTCGGGCCGGGTCGCCTGTTCCAGCAGCATGTCGAGCAGCGCCCGGCTCTCCGGCCGGGACACCCGGAGGATCTGCTCGACGTAGTAGCCGTTGACGAACAGCACCCGCTCACCCGTCTCCGGGTGCACCCGCACCAGCGGGTGGTCGGTGGCGATCTGGCGGTCCAGCAGATGACGGACGTACGCGTCGTCGCCCGGCCGGCTCTGGTACCCGACCCCGAGGCGGTGCTCGGCGCGCAGGGTGTCGACGAAGGCGCGCACCGGGGCCGAGAGGCCCGCGTACGCGACCGCCAGGTTCGACCAGGTCGTGTCCCCGCCGTACGGGGGCACGGTCTCGGCGCGCAGGATCGTCGCGGCCGGGGGATCGACCCGGGCGCCGTGGTCGCAGTGCCATCCGCGCAGCAGCGAGTGCCGGCGCCTGCGCAGCCACTCCTCGTGGTCCATGCCGTAGCGCCCGCCGAGCTCCAGACGGTCGGCCGTCGTCTCGACCTCGGGGAACTCCCCGGGGGACACGCTGCCCCGGGACCGCAGGCGGACCGGCGTTCCGAAGCGGCGCGCGAAGGCGACGTGCGAGGCGTGGTCGAGCCGTTGGCCGCGGAAGAACAGCACCTTCCAGCGCAGCAGGGCCGCCCTGACCGCGGCCACGACCTCGTCCGCCAGCGGCTCCGCCAGGTCGACCCCCGTGATCTCGGCGCCGATGTGTCCTGCCGCCGGCTTCACTTCGAGGGGTGCGACCTGGTCCGTCATGGGGCCTCCGTGGCTCGTGCGTCCGGCTGACGGACTCCAGCATGACCGCTCGGCCGGGCACCCGACAGGCCGCCCCGCGAGCGGGGGCGCACACGGGAGGCGCGCCGCGCGCACGGGGTGTGTCCGGCGTCCCCCACGTCACCGGGTCGCACTCCCTGTCGGAGGGCGCGGCCCGTACCGAGAATGGGGCGCAGTGAACGGGGCCCGCCCTCCATCCGCATAGGGGCGGGCCCCGTTCGCTCCGGCCGGGGCCGCGCGCGACCGCCGCCCCGGACCCCTCAGCCCTCGTGCTCGCGCAGCGCGGCGAGAGCTCGGTCGGCGTGGACGCTCATGCGCAGTTCGCTGCGGACCACCTCCAGGACGGTGCGGTCCTTCCCTATGACGAAGGTGACCCGCTTGGTGGGGGCGAGCGAGAAGCCCCGCTTCACACCGAACCGCTCGCGTACGGTTCCGTCGGCGTCGGACAGCAGCGGGAAGCCGAGCGTGTGACGGTCGGCGAACTCCTGCTGCCGGTCGACCGCGTCACCGCTGATCCCGACCGGCCGCGCGCCGGCGGCCGTGAACTCGGTGGCCAGGTCACGGAAGTGGCACGCCTCGGCGGTGCAGCCGGCGGTGAGGGCGGCGGGGTAGAAGAAGAGGACCACCGGCCCCTCGGCCAGCAGCCCGGACAGGCTCCGCGCCGTCCCGGTCTCGTCCGGGAGCGTGAAGTCCTCGACCCGGTCGCCCACGTTCACCTGAGATGTCATGACTGTCCCTTTCCGGACCGGGCGACTCGGCGCGCCCACAGTACGAGCGGCACCTGGAGCGGGAGCCGTGCGAGAGCCGCGGTCCTCAGGGGCGCGGGACGGTCGCGCCAGTCCACGGCCATCTGGACGTTGGCGGGGAAGACGCCGACGAAGAACGCGGCGGTGGCGAGCGCGGCGGCCCGGCGCGTGCGGGGGAGCGCCACCCCGGCCGCCAGGGCGAGTTCGGCGGCGCCGCTCACGTACGTCCAGGTCCTGGGAGCTCCCGGGAGGACCCGCGGGACGGTGGCGTCGAACTGCCGGGGCGCGGCGAAGTGGGCGACGCCCGCGGTGGCCAGAAGACCCGCGAGCAGCAAAGGTGATCGTTCGGACCGTGGCACGGTTCCTCCTCCGGGGGCTGCCCGCGGATATTACTTCAGAGTAAGTGCCTGTGGTACGGGTGGGGTGCGTCGGCCGGCCGTCGTCGGTGTGCCGTTCGCGTACCGGGCCCAGGGGCCGGGAGGAGGCCGGGAAGTCCGGTGGGTCCGTGAACGTCCGGGTCAGGGAGCGCGGTTCACGGCCGGCTGAAGAGATGTCACCCGTCTGAAGAGGTGTCACCCGGCACGGCGAGGATGCCGCCGATGCCCTGCTCGGCGCCTTCGGGTGTCTTCGCGGTGGTCCGGCGGCCCGGTCGTGCCCCGCACGGTGCGGGGACGGGGAAGTCAGGCCGTCAGGGCATGCCGAAAGGTGCTCGAATCCATCCCCTCGTTCCGCCGGGTCCCCTCGCTCCGGCCCGTCGCCGCGGTCCGCCGGGTTCCCTCGGCCCGCCCGGTCGCCTCGCTCCGGCCCGTGGCGGTGGTACGTGCCGCGGCCTGGACCGCGTACATGGTCTTCGCGGGGTCGACGAGCGGCTCGCCGAGCACGATACGGCCCGCCGCGTGCAGCGCGTCGCACTCGGCGGTGGACAGAGCCACGTAGCAGCCGCCGCGGCCGGTGGCGGGATCGAAGGGAAGCCAGTAGCCGTACCGGCGGCGGCCGTTGGCGTGCACCGTGAGGCGGACGGGGAACCGCCGCTGGGTTATCAGCCGCAGTATCTCGGCGCCTTCGGGGCCGAGCGGGGCGTGCGTGCGGGGCAGCGGCCGCAGCATGGTCACCGGCCCCCGATCGGCGCTCGCGGCACGGCACGGAGGTGCGGGGTCGGCGTCATGTGCGGGCGGCCTTTCGACGGACGGGCGGAATCACGCGCCACGGGCGCGGTGATCTTCTGGCTGACCGGCATTCTTTCGTACGGGACTGACATCGTGGGCGGAATAGCGTTCAGTCGCGTGGCGACCTTCGCGCGCGGTGGGACCGGGCGGTGAGCTGCCCCTGCACGAAGGGGTCCGTGGCGGGGTCGTACGCCCCGGCGTGGTCGGCCAGGGCGTCGGTGATCCGTTCCCACTCGTCCGCCTCCGTCCGGGTGTCGGGTGCCGTCGTACCGCCGGCCGAGGCTTCCTCGGCCGCCCGCCGCGCGTCGTCGAGGGCAGCCTTCGCCCGGTGGTGGTCCATCCCGGTGGCGGCGCGGCGCACCCGGTCCCACACGGCGTGCTCCCGCTCCGACGGTTCCCGCTCGGGCGACGGTTCCCGCTCCGGACCCAATGCTCCACCCCGATCGTGCGACACGGCAGCTTCCTCCATCGCAACCGTGTGCCCGTGCCACGCGGAACGACACCTCCGTGTCGGCGGGCACGGCCGCGAAGGCCGTTCCGTCACCAGGGCAGGAACGCGTGGACGTCCTTGCCGTCGGGCCGCACGATCACGCTCACCTGGTCGCAGAGCGCGTGGACGAGGTGCCAGCCGATGCCGCCCCCGCCCTGGGACGGACGGAAGCGGCGCGGCGCGGGCGGGGTGGTGCTGGTGTCGTGGACCGTCACGTGCACCCCGTCGACGGTGGGGCGTATCTGGAGCTCGAAAGGACCGGGAGCGTACTGGATCGTGTTCGCGGCGAGTTCCGTGACCACCAGCAGGATGTCGTCCCAGTGCTCGGCCGCCGACGGCGGTGTCACCCGCGCCAGGACGCGCAGAAAGCCGTCCGCGGCCAGCCGCGCGTCGGTCACGTTGCGCAGCTCCCCGCCGAACGCGCTGGTGAGCGTCCCCAGTTCCTCGGACGACGGCTTCCTGTCGCGGCTCGGATCGGTCTCCATCGTGTCCTTCGTTCGGATCTCCTGGGCGGAGTGTCCCCCGTTGCGCCGCGGCCCGGTCACCGCTCCGGACCCGGCGGTGAGAGCCGCTGTCACCCCTCCCGTCCGCCCTGTCTACGCGGATGTGTTCCGGGAGCGGCCACGGGAACGGCGCCGTGCCAGTGCGCGCCGTTCCGCCTCGCTGGTACCACCCCAGACGCCGACGGTCTGGTCCGTGTCCAGGGCCCAGCGCAGGCACTCCTCACGGACCGGGCAGCCCGCGCAGACCGCCTTCGCCTCCTGGATCTGGAGCACCGCGGGGCCGGTGCTCCCGATGGGGAAGAACAGATCGGGGTCAACGGTGCGGCAAGACGCGCCTTCGCGCCAGTCCTCCATACGAACCTCCTGATCGAGTCGAACGCGTTCCTCGGAATCCGGTCCCCTCCCGGGTCACCCTTGATCCGCCGGATGAAACAGGCGAGCCGTGCGGAGATTCCGTGGACACCGGGTCTCCGCGGGGTCTTCCCGGGGCGGACACGCCGTGCGGCCCGCCCCGGGAAGAGGAGCAGACGTCGCTCCGCCGCCACGGCGAGGGTGCGCCGGGATGGCAAAATGGAGTCCGGACGACGGCCGGTACCGCTTCGACTTTCCCGACGGATGAACGGATGGCCCATGGCTCAGGAGCCCGGCGAGGTCTGGGAGAAGTTCGCCGTCGCCGTGGCGGACATGGCGCGGGACCTGCTGGCGCAGGACTCGGTGCAGGCCACCCTGGACCGGATCGTGGCGCATGCGACCGTGCTGATCAACGGCTGCGACGAGGGCGGCATCCTCACGGTCCGCCGCGGCGAGGTCAGGGCGCTGGCCGCGACCGGCGACGTCGTGCGCAGGGCGGACCGCATCCAGCAGGACCTGCGGGAGGGCCCGTGCTTCGACGCGGTGACCGACCGCGAGCAGGTCTACGCCATCGAGGACCTGCGCCGGCCGCACGAGAAGTGGTCCCGCTTCGCGCCCGAGCTCAGAAAGCTGGGCATGGGCAGCATGATGGGCTTCCTGCTCTTCACCGACGACGACGAACTCGGTGCCCTCAACCTGTACTCGCGCCGTCCGGACACGTTCGACGAGTCGGCCCAGCGCGCCGGCTGGGTGCTGGCCTCGCACGCGGCCGTCGCCCTGTCCTCGGCCCGTACGCACCAGCAGCTCGGCCACGCCCTGGAGACCCGCCACGAGATCGGCGAGGCGATGGGCATCCTCATGGAGCGGCACGGCCTCGGCGAGCAGGACGCCTTCGCCGTGCTGAAGAAGGCGTCCCAGGACCACAACATCAAGCTGCGCGAGATCGCCCGCAAGGTCTGCGAGACCGGGGAGCGGCCCGGCTGACCGCCTCGCCCGCCCCTCTCCGGCGGTGCCCTAGAGGAAGCGGCGCAGGGGTACGACGGCCAGCTCCTTGGCGCGCTGGGCGGCGGACCTGCGCCGCCAGCGGACCCGGTCGATGCCCACGGCGTTCTCCCGGTCCTCGTCGAAGTCCCGGTCGAGGGCGGCGGTGAACGTCTCGTCGAGCACGGCCAGCATGACCTCCTCGTCGTGTTCCATCGAGCGGCGGTTGAAGTTGGTGGACCCGATGAGCGAGGCCACCCCGTCCACCGTCATGATCTTGGTGTGGAGCATGGTCGGCTGGTACTGGCGTATCTCGACCCCCGCGGCCAGCAGCGCCCCGTAGTGGTTCTGGCCGGCGAGCTGACAGGCCCGCTGGTCGGTGTACGGCCCGGGCAGCAGGATCTCCACCCGGACACCGCGGCGCGCCGTCGCGCACAGCAGGTCCACGAAATACGTGTCCGGGGCGAAGTAGGCGGTGGAGAGGCGGAAGCGTTCCTCGGCGGAGGTGAGCATGACCCGGATGAGGGTCTGCATGTCCTGCCAGCCGAAGCTGGCGGAGCCCCGGACCACCTGCACGGTCGCCGCGCCCGGCCGGCCGTGCCCGGTGAAGCGGTCCCGGTCGTCGAAGAGCTCGTCGTGGCACTCCGCCCAGTTCTGGGCGAAGGCGGCGGCGATGCCGTCCACGGCGGGCCCCCGCACCTTGACATGGGTGTCCCGCCACTCGGAGGGACCGCGGGCGTCCCCGCACCACTCCTCCGCGATGCCCACGCCGCCGGTGAACGCCGTGTGCTCGTCCACGACGAGGGCCTTGCGGTGACAGCGGTGGTTCTGCTTCAGGGGCGAGAGCCACAGCGGCTTGCGGAACCACGCGACCTCCACCCCCGCGACGGTCATGGTCCGCAGCAGGTGCTCCTCGATCCGCTTCGCGCCGAAGCCGTCCAGCAGGAGCCGCACCCTGACCCCGGCCCGCGCCCGGTCGGCCAGCGCGGCGGCGAAGTCACGCGCGATCTGTCCGCGCCAGTAGACGAAGGTCATCATGTCGATGGTGTGCTCGGCAGAGCGCACCGCGTCGAGCATCGCGGCGAAGATCCGGTCACCGTTCCGCAGGGGGACCAGTTCGTTCCCCTCGGTGGCGGCGATGCCGATGAGCCGTTCCAGGCGTCTGCGGAAGCGCTGCTTGCGGCGTCGTGCCTCCGCAGGGACCGGCGTCTCGTACGCCTCGACTCGTGCCGCTCGTGCCGCTCGTGCCGCTCGTGCCGTGATGGTCTGGGACATCCGCCGTCTCCTGTTGTCCGTTCCGCGTTCCGCTTCTTCGCTCCGCGCCCGGCCCGTCGCCTTCGCCGGGCCGGGCCGGGGCGCGGAGCAGTGCCGGGGTGGTGGCCCTGCCGGCCCCTGCCCGGCGAGGGTCACCACCCCAGCCGCTCGACCGTGCCGGCCCCGGGGTCGCCCGGCCCCGTACCCGCCACGGGAGCGATGTCGCCGGAGACCAGCCGCGGGCGTCCGGGACGTGTGCCTGGTGCCCCCGATCCGCCGGGGCAGTCCCCGCCCCGGACCCCTTTCGCCGACGGCCGTGCCCGGCGCCGCGCGGACGGACGTCCGTGGGTGGCGTGTGAAGGCGGGGGAACCCGTGACATGGGCTCCGAAGGTCCGGGAAGAAGGAGGGACAGCCTGCCCGGCCCTTGGGAGCGCACGAGGTGGTGCCGCCGAGCGGCGAGCGGGCGCAAGGCACGGCAAGGGAGGCGAAGGCATGACCACCGTCGAACCGCACTGCGGACTCGGCCCCGGTCTCGGCGCGAGGCTGGAGCGGGATCCGCAGGCCGCCGTGCACGCGCGGCGGATGGTCCACACGTTCCTCGGCGGACTGCCCCGTGCCGTACCGCGCGAGAGCGCCGAGGCCGTCATGCTCGTGGTCTCGGAACTCGTGACGAACGTGGTGCGGCACGCGCGCGGCCGGCTGTGCAGCCTCGACCTGCGGGACATGGGCGACGCGGTCGGCATCTCGGTCTCCGACGACGACCCCGACCCGCCGCGCCCCCGCCGCCTCGACCTGACCGGGAAGGGCGGCTTCGGCTGGCCCCTGGTGCGCCGGCTGTCCTCGGAGCTGACCGTGCTGTCCCGCCCGGACGGCAAGACGGTCCACGCGGTCGTGCGCTTCTGACGGGTGCCGGGGCGAACGCCGCCGCTCGCCGCGAGCCCCGCCGGCCTACCGGGCCGCGTCGTGCCCGCCGGTCGCCCGGCCGTGCCAGTCCAGACAGACCACGAGGGCGTCGTCCTCGGGTCCGGGCCGGCCCCGGTGACCGGTCAGCTCCCTCAGGACGGCGCCGGGCACCTCCGTCGCGGGCAGCAGCCGGGTGGCGTTGACCGCCCTGGCCAGGGCCCTGCCCCCGTGCTCCTCCCGGCCCGGCCCGGCCACGGCGTGGACGCCGTCGCTCACGAAGAGGAGCCGGTCGCCGGGTTCCACCCGGAACTCCTGCACGAGGTAGTCGGTCTCCTCGAACATGCCGAGGGGCAGCTGTTCCTCGAAGCCGACCCGTCCGACGGTCCGGCCGCGCAGCCGCAGCATCCGGGGCGATCCCGCGTCGATCACCCGCATCCGGCCGGTGGCCAGTTCGAGGTCGAGCATGAGCACGGACAGGTGGCGGTCGCCGCGGTACTGGGCGTAGATCGCCTGGTCGGCGAGGGCGGCCTGGTCCTGGAGCGGGACACCGGCCCGGCGCGCGTTGCGCAGGGCGTTGATGCCGAGCCCGGTGAGCAGCGACGCCTCGATGCCCTCGCCCGTTCCGTTCGTGACGTAGAGGGACAGCCGTTCGGCGTCGGCCGACCAGTCGAAGTTGTCGCCGAAGACCGCGTAGGCGGGCTCCAGCTGGGCGCCGAGCTCGTACTCGGGCCGGGAGCAGGAGCGGCCGGGCAGCAGCTGCCACTGCATCTCCGCGGTCAGGGTCAACCGGTCCCTGCGGCGTGCCCGGAGGTACAGGTCGGTGTCGCGTTCGGCCACGAGCACCTCGTGACCGAGGACCTCCGCGATGTCGGCGAGCTCGGCGAGCGTGGCCGCGTCGCAGGCGGCGGAGGGCAGGACGACGGACAGGACGCCGAGCCGGTCGCCGCGCACCGTCACCGGGAGGTGCGCCCGTACGATCCCGCTGCCGCGCTCCTCGACGAAGGGCTCCTGGGACCCGAAGGCGCGGCCCTCGGGACCGGTGTGCACCGGGACGGGTTCCGGGGTGCGCGGAAGCGCCGGGACGGGCTGCAGGACGGTGAGCCCGTAGTCGGCCATGAAGAGTTCGACGGACCCGGCCGCGTAGTGACCGCACAGCACGTCACGGACCGCCTCCAGGAGCTGATGGGGCGCCGCGGTGCGCACGGCGCGCTCCGCGGCCACGAATCTGTTCACGATGTCGGACGGACCAATCTCTGAGGGGTTCGACGAGTCGACGGACCCGTGGGCCGATGTGCCGCCGGGCCGGGACGTACGACGGGTTTCCGTGCTCGGGGGAGGCGGGCCTTCGCGCGTGAGGGCGGGCGTTCACCATTTCGTCCCTGACACCGTGTCGACAGGCTGACAGTGCCCGGGAAGACTGGGAGAGTTGGACGGTGACTTCCTCGGGCCCGCGGCCGCACCGCAGTGAGGTGGCTCGCGTGACCGCCGAGGCGGCCGAGCTGCTGGAGATCCTCTGGGGCCGTGCCTCGACGGCCCCGGTCTCCGCCTCCCAGCTGCGGGTCCTGTTCATCCTGGAACACGACGAGGGCATCAACCTGAGGACCCTGGCCGACGCGCTCGGCTCCACGCCTCCCTCGACCAGCAGGCTCTGCGACCGGCTGCAGGCCGTCGGGTTCGTCGAGCGGGCACCGAGCGCCACGAGCCGCCGTGAGCTGCGGCTGTTCCTGAGCCCCCGGGCCCGGACCTTCCTCACGGAACTGCGCGCACGGCGGGAGTCCGCCGTGGAAGCGGTCCTCGCCCAGATGCCGGCCGCCGGGAGGGCGGCGCTCGTGGAGGGGCTGGCGGCCTTCTGCGCGGCCGCCTCGGCGCAGCTCCACGAGCCCGGCACGACCGAGGCCCGCTCCGCCTAGTGCCTGCCGCGGCACCAGGGAGTGCCGCACCCGCCTCTTCGCCGTGGTCCACCGGCCGGGGCTCAGTACGGGACCGTCCCTTCGCCGACGTGCGCCAGCGCGGTGTCGACGTCGGCCACCGACGGTATGGCGAGGCTGACGCCCGTGAGGTCCAGCACGCGCTGGACGACCGGCGCCGGGGACACGAGGCACACCCCGCCTCCCGCGCGTCCGGCGGTGTCGTGCGCCTTGAGCAGGGCGTTGATGCCGGAGGAGTCCATGAAGGGGACCGCGGACAGGTCGAGCAGCAGGTGCCGCCGGCCACCGCGTATCTGGTCGGCCAGCCGGTCGTGCAGCTCGGGGGCTGTCTCGACGTCCAGTTCCCCGGCGACGGTGACCAGGGCGACGGCCTCGCCGTACACGGTCGCGTCGATGGACACAGGAGCCTCTTCGGCCGGCACGGTTACCTCCACGTTGGAACTTGACCCGTCGGACATCCACCCGGCGCTGGGGTACGCCGGTGAGCAGGTCAACGGTTACCCCTCGGATCGAGGTCCACACTTCCGTTTTCACCGCCCGGGGCCGGTCTCCCGCCCGGGGCCGGTCTCCCGCCCGGGGCCGGTCTCCCGCCCGGGGCCGGTCTCCCGCCCGGCGGTCCGGCGGCCGCCGGGGCCCGCGCGGGCATCGGACGGTCGTTCAGATCACGGACCGTCGACCGGGGCGGCCGCCAAGTCGAGGCCCCGCAGGGCCCGTTGCCCGGCGTGCCCGCGCGTCCGGGGCCCGACCGCCGTACGCCGGTCCGGGTTCCGCCCGTTGATCGATTGGTGAGCCGGGGCGGGCAGGCTTAACGTCGGTGGAGTGAACATCCGTGTTCACCGCCGACCCGCGATGCAGGGCCCTCTCCGATGACGGCCGATCACGTGACATCCTCCGAGTCTGCCGAGTCCCCGCAGCGGGGCCGAGGCAGTGGGATCGCGCTCCTCGTCATCGCCTCCTGCCAGCTGATGGTGGTCCTCGACATCACCATCGTGAACATCGCGCTGCCGCACATCCAGAGCTCGCTCGGCTTCTCGACCGAGAGCCTGTCCTGGGTGATCAACGCCTACACGCTGACCTTCGGCGGTCTGCTGCTGCTCGGCGGACGCTCCGGCGACATCCTCGGCAGACGGCGGATGTTCATGTTCGGCGTGCTGCTCTTCGTGTTCGCCTCCCTGCTCGGCGGACTCTCCCAGGAAGCATGGCAGTTGCTCGCCGCGCGCTCGCTGCAGGGCGTCGGCGGTGCCATCGCCTCACCCACGGCCCTGTCGCTCATCACCACCACCTTCCGCGAAGGACCCGAGCGCAACAGGGCGTTCGGCGTGTTCGCCGCCGTCTCCGCGGGCGGCAGCGCGATCGGGCTGCTCGCGGGCGGCGTCCTCGTCGAGTGGCTCGACTGGCGGTGGGTGTTCTTCGTGAACGTCCCCATCGGCCTGCTGATCGTGCTCGCCACCCCCCGCTACATCAGGGAGTCCGAACGGCACCCGGGCCACTTCGACCTCCTCGGCGCCCTCACCTCGACCCTCGGCATGGTGCTGCTGGTCTACGGGTTCATCCGGGCCTCCGAGGAGGGCTGGAGCGACTCGCTCACGCTCGCCGCCTTCGGAGCCGCGCTGGTGTTCCTGATCGCGTTCATCGCCGTCGAACGCCGGTCGAGACAGCCCATCACACCGCTGTGGATGTTCCGCGACCGCAACCGTGCCGGTGTCTACGCGATGATGCTCAGCCTGTCCGCGGCCATCTTCGGGATGTTCTTCTTCCTGACGCTCTTCGTGCAGAACATCCTCGGGTTCAGCCCGCTCGCGGCGGGCTTCGCCTTCCTGCCGGTGAGCGCGATCATCGCGGTCGGCGCGGGAGTCGCGTCCAACTTCCTGCCCCGCTGGGGTCCCAAACCCTTCATGACCGTGGGCGCGGTCCTGGCCGCGCTGGGACTCGGGTGGCTGACCCTGACCGACGTCGACAGCACCTATCTCGGCAGCATCCTCGGACCCACCCTCGTCTTCGGTTTCGGCATGGGTCTGCAGTTCGTGTCGCTGACGCTGATGGCGGTGTCGGGAGTGCGGCCCAGCGACACGGGCGCCGCCTCCGGCATCCTCAACGCCACCCAGCAGGTCGGCGGATCCCTCGGCCTGTCCGTGCTGGTCACCGTCTTCGGTACGGCGAGCCGCAACGAGGCCACGGACCAGGTCGCGGACTTCATGAAGACCGCGACCCCGGCCCAGCAGCTGCAGTTCCGCAGGACGGGACAACTGCCGCCGCCCTGGAGCGACGAGGTGCTGACGTCCGGCATCACGGTGGCGTTCGTCGCCGCCGCGGCCTTCGCGGTCGTCGCCGCCCTGGTCGCCCTGATCGTCATCCAGGTGCGCCCCGCCGACCTGGAGCGGCTCCAGGGAGGCGCCGCCGCGATGACGCCCGTGGACGGAGCCGGCGACGCGGAGGGCGCTTCGGCCGGCGCGGCCCCGGTGGGGGAGCCGGACGGCCGCGACGGACCGTCCGCGCCCGGCTGAACCCCGGCTCAGGGCAGTGCCTGCTCCGCCCAGATGACCTTGCCCCCGGGCGTGTAGCGGGTGCCCCAGCGGTCGGTGAGCCGGGCGACCAGGAACAGGCCGCGTCCGCCCTCGTCCGTCGTCGCCGCGTACCGCAGGTGCGGTGAGGTGCTGCTGCCGTCGAAGACCTCGCAGATCAGCGTGCGGTCCAGCAGCATGCGGACCCCGACGGGCCCGTTGCCGTAGCGGATCGCGTTCGTCACCAGTTCACTGAGGACGAGTTCCGTGGTGAACGCCAGCTCGTCGAGCCCCCACCGTTCCAGTTGCCGGCTGACCGAGGCGCGTACCTCGCCCACGGCGGCCGGGTCGGGCGGCACCTCCCACGACGCGATCCGGTCGGGGCCGAGGGTGCGGGTACGCGCCACGATCAGGGCGATGTCGTCGCTCGGCCGGCCGGGCAGAAGGGTGTTCAGCACGGCCTGGCAGGTTTCCTCCGGCGAGCGGTCGGCACCGGCCAGCGCCGTGCGCAGCAGTTCGAGGCCGGCGTCGATGTCCCGTTCCCGGTCCTCGACCAGGCCGTCCGTGTAGAGCACCAGCCGGCTGCCCTCCGCCAGGTCCAGCTCGGCCGTCTCGAACGGCAGTCCGCCCAGGCCGAGCGGCGGGCCGGCCGGAACGTCGGGGAACTCGACGCTGCCGTCCGGAAGGACCACCGCGGGCGGCGGGTGTCCGGCGCGGGCGACGGTGCAGCGCCGGTTCGTCGGGTCGTAGACGGCGTACAGGCAGGTGGCACCCGTGACGGCGGCCCTGTTGTCCTCGGGGCGCTCGTCCTGGTCGATCCGGCTGACCAGCTCGTCCAGAAGTCCGAGCAGTTCGTCGGGGGGCAGGTCGAGCGCGGAGAAGTTGTGGACCGCCGTACGCAGCCGGCCCATCGTCGCCGCGGCCAGCAGCCCGTGGCCGACGACGTCGCCGACGACGACCGCGACCCGGGCGCCGGGCAGCGGCAGTACGTCGAACCAGTCGCCGCCGACCCCCGCCTGCGCCGGCAGATAGCGGTAGGCGAGGTCGAGGGCGCTCTGGCCGGGCAGGGTGCGCGGGAGCAGGCTGCGCTGCAGGGTCACGGCCATCGTGTGCTCGCGCGTGTAGCGGCGCGCGTTGTCGATGGAGACCGCCGCGCGGGTCACCAGTTCCTCGGCGAGGGCGAGATCGTCCGCGTCGAAGCCGTCGGGCTTCTCGGAGCGCCAGAAGTTGACCACACCCATGACCAGGGGGCCGACGCGCAGGGGAACGGTGATGAGGGAGTGGATTCCGTAGTCGACGACCTGGGCGGTGCGCCGCGGGTCCTGGGCCAGCCAGCCCGGGGCGCCGCCGAGATCGGGCTCGACCACGGCCTCTCCGGTGCGCAGGCTGTGGGCCTGCGGGGTCGACGGTACGAAGCCGATGTGCTCGCCGACCGGATAGAGCGGCGCGTCCTCGCGGATGCCGCCGAAGGCCGTGCGGCGCAGACCGGTGCCGGCGCCCGGCTCCTGCCCGTCCAGCACGGCGTCGGCCAGGTCCACGGTGACGAAGTCCGCGAACCGGGGGACCGCGACCGACGTCAGTTCCTCGGCCGTCCTGGTGACGTCCAGGCTCGTGCCGATGCGCACACCGGCGTCGTAGAGGAGTCTGAGACGTTCTCGGGCGATCTCCGCCCGGCCCGAGAGCGCGCGCAGTTCCGTGGAGTCACGGAGCGTGGCGACGCTGCCGGCCGGTCCTCCCCGCAGGTCCGTGGGCCGCTGGTTCACGGCCAGGAGCTGGTCCCCGACGAGGTGCACCTCGTCGGTGGCGACGCGCCCGGAGGCCAGCAGTTCGGCGGTGCCCGGGTCGAGGCCGAGCCGCTGGACGTGCCGGCCCTCGGCGTCCGCGGGCAGGTCGAGCAGGCGGACCGCCTCGTCGTTGGCCAGGAGGAGCCGCCCCTCCGCGCCGACGATGATCACTCCTTCCCGGACGGAGTGCAGCACGGCGTCGTGGTGCTCGTACATCCGGGTCATCTCGTACGGGCCGAGGCCGTGCGTCTGGCGCAGCAGGCGCCGGCTCACCAGCGCGGTGCTCGCGGTCGCCAGGGCGAGCGCCACGGCGGCGGCGCCCAGCAGGAGCGGGAGCTGGTGCTCGGCGGCGCCGCCCACGTTGTCCGTGGTGATGCCGGCCGACACCATGCCGACGACCCTGCCGTCGGGTGCCGTGACGGGGACGGTGGCCTGCACCAGCGGCCCGAGCGTTCCGGTGATCTGCTCCGTGACGGAGTGGCCGGCCAGGACCGGTGCGGTGGTCCCGACGAACTTCTTGCCGATCCGGTCGGGTTTGGGGTGGGTGTAGCGGATCGCGTCGGTGTTCATCACGACGACGAAGTCGACGTTCGACGCCTCGCGGGCGGCTTCGGCGCTGGGCTGGAGCAGGGCCGTGGGGTGGGCGGAGTCGAGGGCGGCACGGGTGCCGGGCGCGTTGGCGAAGGTCTCCGCGACGGCGAGCGAGCGGTTGCGGGCCTCCTGGGTGCTGTCGTGCCGCACCTGGAGCACCAGCGCGACCACCGCGGCGACGACCAGGAGCAGCACGATCACCACCTGCAGGACGAACACCTGCCCGGCGACGCTGCGCCCGCCGATGGCGGAACGCAGCCCGTCGGACGGGCCGTGTCCGTGCCCGCCGTCGTGTCGCCCGCCCTCATGGTGCGCCGTACTGGGGCGGCGGGCCGACCGAGCCCGGGTTCGACCCAATAGTCCGACCATGAGCCATGTCTACACTGCCCGGCGTCCTGTGGCGAGAGGCGTCACGCACGGTGACCGGCCGCGGCACGGGCGGGCAGGTCCGCCCGGCGCGGGCGGAGCGGCTCGCGGGTGTGTGGCCGCATGATGGAGACATAGTCCCCATTACCCGAATTCGTCGCT
The DNA here is from genome assembly GCF_042746485.1 of Streptomyces sp. NPDC058751. Lineage (NCBI taxonomy): Bacteria > Bacillati > Actinomycetota > Actinomycetes > Kitasatosporales > Streptomycetaceae > Streptomyces > Streptomyces sp. NPDC058751. Next base: position 29,449 of record NZ_JBHYPZ010000065.1, read on the forward strand.
ACGGCGCGGAGGCCCTGATGAAGACCGTGGACCGCTACCGGCTGACCTTCACCCACCCCGGACCGGACGCACGCATGGTGACGGACGAGGTGGTCGTCGAGCGGACGAGCGCCCAGGGTCCGGGCGGCAACCCGGTGTACAGCGATCCCACGGGCATCCTCCGCGCCGAGATCAGTCCGGCGGGGGAGGTCCGCATGCTGGCCAGCGGCGCCTACCAGTCGCCGATCAGCCCGGCGGCCGAACCGCTGTCCTGACGGGCCGAGCGCACGACGTCGGCGGGGGCCGTCCCTAGGGGTGGTCCCCCTCGGGGTCGATGTGCGGGAGGATCCGGTCCAGCCAGCGCGGTGTCCACCAGGCACGGGCCCCGAGCAGGGTCATCACCGCCGGGACCATCAGGAGCCGTACGACCGTCGCGTCGATCAGCACGCTCACGGCGAGTCCGAGGCCGAGCATCTTGATGACGATGTTGTCGCTCACGATGAACGCGGCGAAGACGCTCATCATGATCAGGGCGGCGCAGGTGATCACACGGGCGGTGATCTCCAGGGCGTGCGCGACGCTCGCCTTCGCGTCCCCGCTGCGCAGCCAGAACTCGTGGACCCGCGACAGCAGGAAGATCTCGTAGTCCATGCTGAGCCCGAAGATGATGGCGAACATCATCATCGGCACGTAGCTCTCGATGGGCACCTTGCCCGACACCCCGAGCGCCGGCCCGCCCCAGCCCCACTGGAAGACGGCGACGACGACACCGTAGGAGGCGGCGATGGACAGCACGTTGAGGACCGCCGCCTTCAGCGCGACGAGAATGCCGCGGAAGACGATCAGGATGATGACGAAGGCCAGTCCGACCACCACGGCGATGATGAGGGGCAGCCGGTCGGCGACGATGTTGCGGAAGTCGACCTGCGCGGCCGTCGTGCCCGTGACGTAGCCCTTGGCGGAGGTTCCGGACACGGCCTCGGGCAGGGTGTCGTCCACCAGACGGTTCGTCAGGTCCGTGGTGTCCTGGTTCTGCGGCGACACCTTGGAGTAGACGGTTCCCACCAGCACGTCCCCGTCCTGGGTGGCCGTCAGCGGGGTGACCACGGCCGCCCCCGACACCCCGTCGAGCGTCTTCTGCGCCTGTGACGCCAGCGCGGAACGCTTGTCCGACGGTACGTCCGTCTGGTCGATGACGACCGTCAGCGGGCCGTTGGAGCCGGGCCCGAAGGAGTCCGACATGATGTCGAACGCCCGCCGGTCCGTGAAGGAGGTGGGGTCGGCGCCGTCCCCGATGTGCCCGAGCTGGATGGTGAACACCGGGATGGCCAGGACGCACACCGTCAGGAGGCCGCCGGTCAGGAACCACCAGGGGCGCCGCTCGACGCGCTGCGCGTAGCGGTGCCAGGTGCCGGTGACGGGCGCGCCGGGCTCGGCGTTCGTCTCCGCGACCGGCGTGCGCACGTGGTAGCGGTCGATGCGCCTGCCGATGAGCCCGAGCAGGGCGGGTACGAGGGTCAGCGCGCCGGCCACCGCGGAGACCACGGTGATGGCCGCCGCGAGGCCGAGCTTGCTGATGAAGGAGACTCCCGAGACGGACAGCCCGGCCAGGGCGATGATCACGGTGCAGCCGGAGACCAGGACGGCCCGTCCGCTGGTGGTGGCGGCCCGGCCCGCCGCCCGCACCGGATCGGCGCCGTTGATGAGGTTCTGCCGGTGACGGGTGATCAGGAACAGGGCGTAGTCGATGCCGACGCCCAGTCCGATCATGGTGGCCAGCGTCGGTGACACGGTCGCGAAGGTCGTCGCGGCCGCGACCAGGCCGAGGATGGCGAGCCCGCCGACCACGCTGACCAGGGCGGTCACCAGCGGCAGACCCGCCGCGATGACACTGCCGAACCCGACGAGCAGGACGACGATCGCCACCGCGAACCCGATCAGCTCGCTGATCCTGTCGTTCGGCGCGGGTCTGGCCAGTTCGCCCAGCGGGCCGCCGTACTCGACGTCGGCACCCGCGGACCGCAGCGGCTGGACGGCGCTGTCCACCCCGTCGAGGTACTCGTCGCCGAGGGTCGAGGGCTGCTCGTCGAAGCGGACGGTGATGTAGCCGCTCTTGCCGTCGCTGGAGAGCGGCCCGACGTTCTGCTGCTGGGACTGGCCGGAGGGCGGCTGGGAGCCGGGCGGCGGCAGCGGGTTCTGCACCGACAGGACGTGCGGCAGCTTCTCCAGGGAGCTGACGGTCTGGCTCATCTGGGAACTCAGGTCGGTCAGCGGCTTCTGCGTGTCGCGCAGCACGATCTGGCTGCTGTAGCCGCCCGCCGCCGGATCGTGCTTCTCGAGGACGTCCAGCCCCTCCGTGGACTGCACGCCCGGCAGTGAGAAGTTGTCCGAGTACTGCCCGCCGAACGAGTGGTTCAGCCCCTGGAGCACACCGAGGGCGACGAGCCACGCCACGATGACGACCACGAAATGGCGGGCACACCACTCACCCAGCCGCTGCAGTACCCCGGGCCTCGTCCGCCCGCTGGCTGAAGGGGCTTGTGTCGCCGACATGGGCAGCTCCTGCTCGAGGACGACTCCTCCGACTCCGTCATTAAACGATGTGCCGATCATCGCGGCCCGCCGAGTGGCGCGGCGTCACCGCGCCGTCCGGCGGCCCGGGATCAGCCGGTCCGGGACCCGCCGGTCCGGCGGGTGCGGTCGTCCGGCGGCCACCCCGTCGCGGATGCCGTCGGCCGTCGCCCCCGGAACGTGCCGCAGCGGGGGTTTCGCGGCGGGGGCGTAGGGATAACCCTCGATCGCCGATGACCTCGTGTCATGGCTCGGTCAAAGATGCGATCCTTCCCACACCTGTGGAGCGGGTCGTCCATGGCCTGCCCGCAGTCGCGTTCCCGCGCGCCCTGCTCAGCTCTTCCCGGACAGCACATCCCGTCTGCCCGGTCTGTCACCGGCCGCCGACCGCGGCCGAAGCAGTAGGAGTACGAGTGAGACGTTTCCCCCGTCAGGCGACCGCGGCCGGAGCCCTGGTGGCCTCCGCCGCGCTGCTGGCCGTCGGCATACAGACGGTCCCGGCAGTCGCCAAGCCCGCCCCCCACACGAGTCCCCTGCGCACGGGGGGACTCGAGGCGAAGCTCACCCCGGCCCAGCGCACGGCGCTGCTGACGAAGGCGTCGAAGCAGACCGCCACGACCGCCGGCACCCTGGGCCTCGGCTCGAAGGAGAAGCTGCTCGTCAAGGACGTCGTCAAGGACAACGACGGCACCCTGCACACCCGTTACGAGCGCACCTACGCCGGCCTCCCGGTGCTCGGCGGCGACCTCGTGGTCCACACACCGCCCGCCTCGCAGGCCACCGGCACGGTGAGCACGACCTTCAACAGCAAGCGCACCATCAAGGTCGCGAGCACCACCGCCGCCGTCACCGAGGCGACCGCCGGGACCCAGGCCCTCAAGGCGGCCAGGTCGCTCAAGGCGGAGAAGCCCGCGACGGACAGTGCCCGCAAGGTCGTCTGGGCCGGCACCGGCACCCCCAGGCTCGCCTGGGAGACCGTGGTCACCGGCCTCCAGCACGACGGCACGCCGAGCAAGCTGCACGTCATCACCGACGCCGTCACCGGTGCGGAGATCACCCGGTACGAGGGCGTCCAGACCGGTACCGGCAACAGCCAGTACAGCGGCACGGTCACCATCGGCACCACGCTGTCGGGTTCGACCTACCAGCTGAACGACACGACCCGCGGCACCCACAAGACGTACTCGCTGAACAACGGCACCTCCGGCACCGGCACCCTGATGACCGACGCCGACGACGTCTGGGGCACCGGCTCGGGTTCCAACACCCAGACCGCCGGTGTGGACGCCCACTTCGGCGCCCAGACGACCTGGGACTTCTACAAGAACACCTTCGGGCGCAGCGGCATCAAGAACAACGGCGTGGCCGCCTACTCCCGCGTGCACTACAGCAGCAACTACGTCAACGCCTTCTGGGACGACAGCTGCTTCTGCATGACCTACGGCGACGGCTCCGGCGGCACCAAGGCCCTGACCTCGCTGGACGTCGCGGGCCACGAGATGAGCCACGGCGTCACCTCCAACACCGCGAACCTGACCTACTCCGGTGAGTCCGGCGGTCTCAACGAGGCCACCTCCGACATCTTCGGCACCGGCGTGGAGTTCTACGCGAACAACAGCACCGACGTCGGTGACTACCTCGTCGGCGAGAAGATCAACATCAACGGCAACGGCACCCCGCTGCGCTACATGGACAAGCCGTCCAAGGACGGGTCCTCCGCCGACTCCTGGTACTCCGGTGTCGGCAACCTGGACGTCCACTACTCCTCGGGCCCGGCGAACCACATGTTCTACCTGCTCTCCGAGGGCAGCGGCTCCAAGACCATCAACGGCGTCACGTACAACAGCTCCACCTCCGACGGTGTCGCCGTCGCGGGCATCGGCCGCGCCGCCGCCCTGCAGATCTGGTACAAGGCGCTGACGACGTACATGACGTCCAGCACCAACTACGCCGGCGCCCGCACCGCCGCGCTGAACGCCGCGACCGCGCTGTACGGGGCGAGCTCGGCCCAGTACGCGGGTGTGGCGAACGCCTTCGCCGGCATCAACGTCGGCAGCCACGTCACCCCGCCGACCAGCGGTGTGACCGTCACCAACCCGGGCAGCCAGTCCTCCACCGTCGGTACCGCGGTGAGCCTGCAGATCTCGGCCAGCAGCACCAGCAGCGGTTCCCTGACGTACTCCGCGAGCGGTCTGCCCACCGGCCTGTCGATCAGCAGCTCCACCGGCGCGATCACCGGGACCCCGACCACCGCCGGGACGTACAGCACCACGGTGACCGTCACCGACAGCACCGGCGCGACCGGCACGGCGTCCTTCACCTGGACCGTCAGTTCCTCCGGTGGCGGCACCTGCACCTCGACGCAGCTGCTCGGCAACGCCGGCTTCGAGTCCGGCAACACCACCTGGACCGCGAGCAGCGGTGTCATCACCAACGACACCGACCAGGCGGCCCACGGCGGTTCGTACAAGGCCTGGCTGGACGGTTACGGCTCCACGCACACCGACACGCTCTCCCAGTCGGTGACCATCCCCAGCGGCTGCAAGGCGTCCTTCACCTTCTGGCTGCACATCGACACCGCTGAGACCACCACCAGCTCGGCGTACGACAAACTGACGGTCACCGCCGGATCGACCACGCTGGCCACGTACTCCAACCTCAACGCGGCCACGGGGTACACCCAGAAGACGTTCGACCTGTCCTCGTTCGCCGGCTCCACCGTGAGCATCAAGTTCAGCGGTGTCGAGGACTCTTCGCTCCAGACCAGCTTCGTCGTGGACGACACCGCCGTGACGACCAGCTGACCTTCGGTACCCGGAATCCCCCCACACCGGAATCCCCCCACACCGGCGGGGGGGGGGGGGGTGGGGGCCCCCCCCCCCCCACCCCTCCCGTCGCCGTTGGATCTACCCGTCGGTAGCATCCTGGCCATGGCAGACACCCAGCAGATCGACGAGACCCCCGGCACCGCCCAGGACCCCAGGGCCGAGCGCGCCGCCGCCAAGCTCGCGCGGCGGATCACCGCCTTCTCCAAGGCGCACGGCGGGACCGAGGCCCAGGTCGCGTACATCGGAGAGCGCGGCGCCCGCATCGTCCTCGTCGGCGAGGACGGCGGCTGGGGCGACCTCGTGGCGACGAGCTACGAGATCGCCGAGAACGCCGTGAAGAAGGCCGGCGTCACCGTCCACGAGGAGTTCGACGGCGAGTTCGCGGCCAAGGTCAAGACCGGCCCGTACGAGTGGAAGCGCATGGCCGGCATCCAGCTCGGCGGTCCCGCCAACGACTGACACGTCACCCGTCGCACGGACGGCCGACAATCGTCGGCTGTTCGCACGGGGTGTGCGGGACCAACACCTGACACCCGGCTCAGCCGTTAGGACCTGGAAAGCAACGGTCCACTCGCGGGGAGTCCGGATGATCGAAACGCCGTCCCTGGTGGACCAGTACTGCCACGGCGTACTGCGGACGGAGCTGGGCCTCGGCACGTTCGAGGCCCACCTCGCCAGGACCGAGGGGCCGCCGGCCGCGGGCACCACCTTCTTCGACACCCAGACCGGCTTCGCCGTACGACGCTGGTGCCCGCCCCTGCTCGGACTCGAACCGCACTGCACGCCCGCCCGCTATCTGGCCCGGCGCCGAGAACTCGGCGTCCTGGAATCGGGCCGCAGACTGCTGCGCGGCAGCGGCATCACCACGTACCTCGTCGACACCGGGCTGCCCGGCGATCTGACCGGACCGGGCGAGATGGCCTCCACCGGAGCCGCCCGGGCACACGAGATCGTCCGGCTGGAACTGCTGGCCGAACAGGTCGCCGACACGTCGGGAACCGTCGAGGCCTTTCTCGCCAATCTCGCCGAATCCGTCCACGGAGCCGCCGCGAACGCCGTGGCCTTCACCTCCGTGGCGGGCGTACGGCACGGTCTGGCCCTCGCGCCCGAACCGCCGGGACCCGGGGAGGTGCGGGGGGCGGCGGGCCGCTGGCTCGCGGGCCGTCGGGTGGGCGGCCCGCTCACCGACCCCGTCCTGCTCCGCCATCTGCTGTGGATCGCGGTCGCCTCGGGCCTGCCCCTGCAGCTGCACGCCGGACTGGGGGAACCCGGGCAGCGCATCGACCGCACCGATCCCGTCCTGCTCACCGACTTCGCCCGCGCCACGGCCGGCCTCGGCACCGACCTGGTCCTGCTGCACGGCTACCCCTACCAGCGGCACGCGGCCCACCTCGCCGGCGTCTTCCCGCACGTCTACGCGGACCTGGGCGGCGCCCTGGTGCGCACCGGCGCGCGCTCGGCCGCCGTCCTCGCCGAGATCCTGGAGCTCGCCCCCTTCGGCAAGCTCCTCTTCTCCAGCGGGGCGCACGGCCTGCCCGAGCTCCACGTGGTGGGCGCCCGGCTGTTCCGGGAGGCGCTCGGCCGGGTGTTCGGCGGCTGGGTCGCGGAAGGGGCGTGGTCGCTGGACGACGCCCAGCGCGTGGCCACCATGGTGGCGGCGGGAAACGCCCGGCGGGTGTACGGGCTGGAGTGAGACGGGTCGGAGTGGGACGGGCTACGCGCGGGTGAGGGCCGACGCGGCCGCGGGACCCGGCAGTTCCGTCACGGCCTCCGGGCGCTCGCGCAGGGCCAGCAGGACGCGCAGCACCCCGATCCACACCACGCAGGAGCCGAGCATGTGCAGGGCGACCAGGGCCTCGGGCAGGTCGGTGAAGTACTGGACGTAGCCGAGGACGCCCTGGGCCAGGAGGATCAGGAACAGGTCGCGGGTGCGCCGCAGGGGGCCCCGGGGGGCGTCCACCGCCTTCAGGACGAACCAGAGGGCGAAGGTCAGCGTGACGACGATCCAGGCCAGCACCGCGTGCAGCTTGGAGACGTCCTCCCAGCTCACGGGGATGCGCTCGACCTTGCTCGAGTCACCCGCGTGCGGTCCGGCACCGGTGACGACCGTACCGACCGCGATCAGCAGGACCGAGGCGAGGACCAGGAACCACACGAGCTGCTGCACCGACTTGCCGACGAGCGGACGCGGCGCCGCGTCGCCCTCGCGGGTGCGCTGCCACATGACCGCGGCGACGGCGATGAGCGCGGTGGAGAGCAGGAAGTGGGCGGCGACCGTGTACGGGTTCAGGCCGACCAGGACGACGATCCCGCCGAGGACCGCGTTGCCCATGACGACCCAGAACTGCGCCCAGCCGAGCCGGGTGAGGCTGCGCCGCCACGGCTTCTGCGAGCGTGCCGCGATGATCGCCCACCCGACGGCGGCGCACAGCACGTACGTCAGCATGCGGTTGCCGAACTCGATGACGCCGTGGAAGCCCATCTCGCTCGTCGCCGTGAGCGAGTCGTCGGTGCACTTGGGCCAGGTCGGGCAGCCGAGGCCGGAGCCGGTGAGCCGCACGGCACCGCCGGTGACCACGATGACGACCGCCATGACGAGTGCGGCGAGGGCCGCGCGCTGCACCGTCCGGGAGGTCGGGGTCCAGCGTTCGGCGATGAAGGCGAGCGGGTTGCGCACCGCGCTGAGGGCGTCGGCTCTGGTCAGGTTCTGCACGCGCACCATCGTAGGGGCCCCGCTTGTGCACGCTTTCACGAGGGTCCGCCCGAGGACGGACCCCCAGGTCACCCCGGCGGACGGGACGCTCGCCCCCGCGGACGGTCACGGCGCGGCGGGGCGCCGCCTGCGGCCGCTCACTCCCAGCGGAAGAAGCGGCCGGCCGCGCCGAGGCCCACGACCGCCCAGACCGCCAGGATCCCCAGGTCGCCCCAGGGCATCTGGGCGCCGTGCTGGAGCACCGCGCGCAGCCCGTCCGAGAGCGCCGAGATGGGCAGCAGACCCAGCACCTCCTGGGCACCCGCGGGGAACTTGTCCAACGGCACGATCACCCCGCCGCCGACCAGCAGCAGCAGGAAGACGAGGTTGGCGGCGGCCAGCGTCGCCTCCGCCCTGAGCGTGCCGGCCATGAGCAGACCGAGCCCGGAGAAGGCGGCCGTGCCGAGGACCAGCAGGAGCAGCACGGCCAGCGGGTTGCCGTGCGGCGACCAGCCCAGCGCGAACGCGATCGCGGTGAGCAGGATCACCTGAAGGATCTCGGTGACCAGGACCGACACCGTCTTCGCGGTCATCAGCCCCCAGCGGGGGAGCGGTGAGGCCGCCAGCCGCTTCAGGACGCCGTACCGGCGCTCGAAGCCCGTGGCGATGGCCTGGCCGGTGAACGCCGTCGACATCACGGCCAGCGCCAGGACGCCCGGCGCCAGGAAGTCGACGGCCTCGCCCGGACCCGTGTCGATGATGTCGGCCGAGCTGAACAGGACGAGCAGCAGGGTCGGGATGACGACCGTGAGGAGGAGCTGCTCGCCGTTGCGGAGCAGCATCTTCGTCTCCAGCGCCGCCTGCGCCCCGATCATGCGCCGCAGCGGGGCTGCGCCCGGCTTCGGCGTGTACGTGCCGGGGGCGGTCGCGGACGCGGCTCCCCGGCGGCCGGCTCCAAGCTGTGCCTGGCTCATGAACGCAGCTCCTTGCCGGTCAGTTCGAGAAAGACGTCTTCCAGGGTGTGGCGTTCGACCGAGATCTTCTCCGGCATCACACCGTGCTGGGCGCACCAGGACGTCACGGTCGCCAGCAGCTGCGGGTCGACCTCGCCGCCGACCCGGTAGGTCCCGGGCGTCGGCTCGGCCGCGGTGCAGTCCGCGGGCAGGGCCTTCAGCAGGGAGGCCACGTCGAGTCCGGGGCGGCCGGTGAAGCGCAGGGTGTTCTCGGCGCCGCCGCGGCACAGTTCCTCGGGGGAGCCCTGGGCGACGACCCGGCCCGCGTCGATGATCGCGACGTCGTCGGCGAGCTGCTCGGCCTCGTCCATGTGGTGCGTGGTGAGGATCACCGAGACCCCGTCGGAACGCAGGTCGCGGACCAGGTCCCAGGTCGCGTGGCGGGCCTGCGGGTCGAGGCCGGCGGTGGGCTCGTCCAGGAAGACCAGCTCGGGACGGCCGACGACGGCCATGGCGAGCGCGAGGCGCTGCTGCTGGCCTCCCGAGAGCCGCCGGTACGTCGTGCGGCCGCAGCTCTCCAGGCCGAGCCGCTCGACGAGCGCGTCCACGTCCAGCGGGTGGGCGTGCAGTTTGGCGACGTGGCGGAGCATCTCGTCCGCGCGGGCACCCGAGTAGACGCCGCCGGACTGGAGCATCACGCCGATCCGGGTGTGCAGCTCGCCGGACTGTCTCGCCGGGTCGAGGCCCAGGACGCGCACCGTGCCGGAGTCCGGCTTCCGGTATCCCTCGCAGGTCTCGACCGTGGTCGTCTTGCCCGCGCCGTTGGGTCCGAGTACGGCGGTGATGCCCGCCGCGGCCACCAGGTCGAGGCCGTCCACCGCGGTCTTCGTTCCGTACCGCTTCACCAGGGCCTGGACCTGGACCACGGGCTCGCTTCGCATGGGCAGCAAGTCTAGGGACGCCGGCGCGGCGCCGGACCGCCGGGGGCGGGGGCGGTCTCGACGTCCAGGTCCCGCGGGCGGTGCAGTGACAGCCACCGCTCCGCGTACGCCACCGCGTCGGCCACCGGGAAGAGCCGTGCCGCGGCCGCGCCCACGGTCCCCCGTACGACGGGACGGTCCCGCTCGAAGTCGGAGCCCAGTTCCTCGAATCTCTCGGAGGTGACCGACACCTCCCGCACCGTCTCCCAGCCCGTGGGGGAGGGCCGTCCGACCTCCACGACGGGGGAGGGGATGCGGTACTCGGCCAGGTGGAAGCTGGTGCAGCTGCCGTAGCCCGCGCCGAGCAGCAGGACGCGGGCGCCGCCGGTCTCCAGCCGGGCCAGCGGGCTCCTCCCCCACCGCCTAAAGGGCGTGGGGGCACCCCCGGCCGAGCCGGCAGTCGGGCGCGTGTCCGCCGACGACCTCCGCGGCGGCCGGGCCCACCGCCGCGAACGAGGTCTCCGGGTGCGCGCTGCGCAGGGCGCCGGGCCAGGTGCGGACGGTTTCGGGTATGACGCCGACCCCGCGGGACGGCGTCACCCGGGGGTCGTAGGCGGGCATGGTCGCCCGGATGGCGGGCCACCACTCCTCGGGAACCGGAGGGCGGCTCCACAGCGCCGGGTCGGAGAGGTCGCCGGACTGGGTCGGGACCACCAGCGTGCCGTCCGGACCGAGCGCGTCGAGCAGTGCCTGCACGACGGCCACGGCTCCGCCGTTGACCCAGCCGAGGGCGCTGAGCGAGGAGTGCGCGAGGAGCGTCTCACCCGGTCGTACGCCGAGGGCGCGCAGGTCCGCGGCGAGGGTGCCCCGGGTGACGAGAGGGCCGGCCGGAAGGGGTGTCGGCATGGTTCCGGAGTCTTCCCGAGAGGCCGTCCCGGCGCCATCGAATTGATCGATCAAAGATCGTTTTCCCAGGTCACCTTAGGTATGCCTAAGTGACGCAGCGCACCGTCCACCTCCGGGGGCGCGGCTTGTCAGGCCTTGAGGAATTACGCAACAATGGTGTTGTGAAAAACGTTGGCGAGGCTCGGGAGACCCCCGCGGGGGCCCCGCAGGAGGAACTCGCGACCGGTGAGCGCTCGACGCGCAACCGGATCGCGCGGTCCATCCTGGACCACGGCCCGTCGACCGTCGCCGACCTGGCGGGCCGACTGGGCCTGACCCATGCCGCCGTGCGCCGTCACCTGGACGCGCTGGTCGCCGACGACGTCGTGGAGGCGCGTGAGCAGCGGGTCTACGGAGCGCGGACGCGCGGCCGTCCCGCCAAGGTGTTCGCCCTGACCGACTGCGGCCGGGACGCCTTCGACCAGTCCTACGACAAGCTCGCCGAGGACGCCCTGCGCTGGATCGCCGAGCGCGAGGGCGGGGGCGAGGCGATCCTCTCCTTCGCCCGTGCCCGGATCGCCGAGCAGGCCGGGGCGTACCGCGAGGCCGTCGAGGCCGCGACCCCCGAGGAACGCACGGAAGCCCTGGCGAAGGCCCTCAGCGCGGACGGGTACGCTGCCACGGCGCGCAGCGCACCGGTCGGCGAGCAGCTCTGCCAGCACCACTGCCCGGTCGCGCACGTCGCCGAACGGTTCCCGCAGCTCTGCGAGGCGGAGACGGAGTTCTTCTCCCAGCTGCTCGGCACGCACGTCCAGCGACTGGCCACCATCGCCCACGGGGACGGGGTGTGCACGACGTTCATCCCCAAGATCTCGCACGACACTCACAACGCATCCGAAAGCACGGCCGGGAGGAACCCCGCATGACGCTCCCCACGGAGACTGCCCACCCCGAACTCGAGGGTCTGGGCAAGTACGAATACGGCTGGGCCGACTCCGACACGGCCGGCGCCTCCGCCAAGCGCGGCATCAACGAGGACGTCGTCCGGGACATCTCCGCGAAGAAGAGCGAGCCGGAGTGGATGACCAAGCTCCGCCTCAAGGGCCTGCGCCTCTTCGAGAAGAAGCCCATGCCCAACTGGGGTTCCGACCTGTCGGGCATCGACTTCGACAACATCAAGTACTTCGTGCGCTCCACGGAGAAGCAGGCGGAGTCCTGGGAGGACCTGCCCGAGGACATCAAGAACACGTACGACAAGCTCGGCATCCCGGAGGCGGAGAAGCAGCGCCTCGTCGCCGGTGTCGCGGCCCAGTACGAGTCCGAGGTCGTCTACCACCAGATCCGCGAGGACCTGGAGGAGCAGGGCGTCATCTTCCTGGACACCGACACCGCCCTCAAGGAGCACCCGGAGCTCTTCAAGGAGTACTTCGGCACGGTCATCCCGGTCGGCGACAACAAGTTCGCGTCGCTGAACACCGCGGTGTGGTCCGGCGGCTCCTTCATCTACGTGCCGAAGGGCGTGCACGTCGAGATCCCGCTCCAGGCCTACTTCCGCATCAACACGGAGAACATGGGCCAGTTCGAGCGGACGCTGATCATCGTCGACGAGGACGCCTACGTCCACTACGTCGAGGGCTGCACGGCGCCGATCTACAAGTCGGACTCCCTGCACTCCGCGGTCGTCGAGATCATCGTGAAGAAGGGCGCCCGCTGCCGTTACACGACCATCCAGAACTGGTCGAACAACGTCTACAACCTGGTCACCAAGCGCGCCGTGGCGTACGAGGGCGCGACCATGGAGTGGATCGACGGCAACATCGGCTCCAAGGTCACCATGAAGTACCCGGCCGTCTACCTGATGGGCGAGCACGCCAAGGGCGAGACCCTGTCCATCGCCTTCGCGGGCGAGGGGCAGCACCAGGACGCCGGCTCCAAGATGGTCCACATGGCGCCGAACACCTCCTCGAACATCGTGTCGAAGTCCGTGGCGCGCGGCGGCGGCCGCACGTCCTACCGCGGTCTCGTCGAGATCGGCGAGGGCGCCCACGGCTCCAAGTCCAACGTCCTGTGCGACGCGCTCCTCGTCGACACCATCTCCCGCTCGGACACGTACCCGTACGTGGACGTCCGCGAGGACGACGTGTCCATGGGCCACGAGGCGACCGTCTCCAAGGTCTCCGAGGACCAGCTCTTCTACCTGATGAGCCGCGGTCTGACCGAGTTCGAGGCGATGGCCATGATCGTGCGCGGCTTCGTCGAGCCGATCGCCAAGGAACTGCCCATGGAGTACGCCCTCGAGCTCAACCGGCTGATCGAGCTCCAGATGGAGGGCGCGGTCGGTTAATCCCGAGCCGCAGTCCCCGTCAAGCCACTCACGCAAGAAAGCGAGCAGACCGACAGCCATGGCTGAGGCTCAGAACATCCCCGTGGGCTCCACCACCGCGGGCCAGATCGCGGTGGCCGCCGAGTCGACCGTCGCCACGCGCATGAGCGCGCCCCCGTCCTTCGACGTGGCGGACTTCCCGGTCCCCCACGGCCGCGAGGAGGAGTGGCGGTTCACCCCGCTGGAGCGCCTGCGCGGGCTGCACGACGGCACCGCCGTCGCGACCGGCGGAGGCGTACGGGTCGAGGTGCAGGCCCCCGAGGGCGTCACCGTCGAGACCGTCGCCCGCGACGACGCGCGGATCGGCCGGGCCGGCACGCCGGTGGACCGCGTCGCCGCCCAGGCCTACTCGGCGTTCGAGAAGGCCGGCGTCGTCACCGTCCCCAAGGAGGCGGTGCTCACCGAGCCCATCCGCATCGCCGTGCACGGCGAGGGCGGTGTCGCCTACGGCCACCAGGTCATCGAACTGGGAGCCTTCGCCGAGGCCGTCGTCGTCATCGACCACACCGGTGACGCGGTCCTCGCCGCCAACGTCGACTTCGTCCTCGGCGACGGCGCCAAGCTGACCGTCGTCTCCGTCCAGGACTGGGACGACACGGCCGTCCACGTCGGCCAGCACAACGCGCTGATCGGCCGCGACGCCACCTTCAAGTCGTTCGTCGTCACCTTCGGCGGCGACCTCGTACGCCTGCACCCCCGCGTCGCGTACGCGGGCACCGGCGGCGAGGCCGAGCTGTTCGGCCTGTACTTCACGGACGCCGGCCAGCACCAGGAGCACCGCCTCCTGGTCGACCACAACACCCCGCACTGCAGGTCCAACGTCATGTACAAGGGCGCGCTGCAGGGCGAGGGGGCGCACGCCGTCTGGATCGGCGACGTCCTCATCGAGGCCAAGGCCGAGGGCACGGACACCTACGAGATGAACCGCAACCTGGTTCTGACCGACGGTGCCCGCGTCGACTCCGTGCCGAACCTGGAGATCGAGACCGGCGAGATCGTCGGCGCCGGCCACGCCTCCGCGACCGGCCGCTTCGACGACGAGCAGCTCTTCTACCTGATGGCCCGCGGCATCCCGGCCGACGAGGCCCGCCGTCTGGTGGTCCGCGGCTTCTTCGCCGAGCTGGTCCAGCAGATCGGTGTCGACGACATCGAAGAGCGCCTTCTCGTGAAGATCGACGAGGAGCTGGAGGCGTCGCTCTGATGCCCGGCACCCCCGGCACCTTCGTGCGCGCCTGTGGGCTGAGCGAGCTGGAGGAGAACACCCCGAAGCGGGTGGAACTCGACGGCACGCCGGTCTCGGTCGTGATGACCGAGGGGGAGGTGTTCGCGATCAACGACATCTGCTCGCACGCGAACGTCTCGCTCTCCGAGGGCGAGGTGGAGGACTGCCAGATCGAATGCTGGCTGCACGGCTCCGCGTTCGACCTCCGCACCGGCAAGCCGTCCGGCCTTCCCGCGACGCGCCCCGTCCCCGTATACCCCGTTCAGATCGAAGGGGACGACGTGCTCGTCTCCCTCAACCAGGAGTCCTGAGGCACCCATGGCAACGCTTGAAATCCACGACCTGCACGTCACCGTCGAGGCCGACAACGCCACGAAGGAGATCCTCAAGGGCGTCGACCTGACCGTGAAGCAGGGCGAGACGCACGCCATCATGGGCCCCAACGGCTCCGGCAAGTCGACCCTCGCCTACTCGCTCGCGGGCCACCCGAAGTACACGGTCACCGGCGGCACCGTCACCCTCGACGGCGAGGACGTCCTGGAGATGTCCGTCGACGAGCGCGCCCGCGCGGGCCTGTTCCTCGCGATGCAGTACCCGGTCGAGATCCCCGGCGTCTCGGTCTCCAACTTCCTGCGCACCTCCGCCACCGCCGTCCGCGGCGAGGCCCCCAAGCTGCGTACGTGGGTCAAGGAGGTCAAGGAGACCATGGAGCGCCTCTCCATGGACCCCGCCTTCGCCGAGCGCAACGTCAACGAGGGCTTCTCCGGCGGTGAGAAGAAGCGCCACGAGATCCTCCAGCTCGAACTGCTCAAGCCGAAGATGGCGATCCTCGACGAGACCGACTCCGGCCTGGACGTCGACGCCCTGCGCATCGTCTCCGAGGGTGTCAACCGCGTCCGCGAGACCGGTGAGGTGGGCACCCTGCTCATCACCCACTACACGCGCATCCTGCGCTACATCAAGCCCGACTTCGTCCACGTCTTCTCCGGCGGCCGCATCGTCGAGTCCGGCGGCGCCGAGCTCGCCGACAAGCTGGAGAACGAGGGCTACGAGGCTTACACGAAGGGTGGCGTATCCGCGTGACGCAGCTGCCGGGCCTCCTCGACACCGAGGCGATCCGCAAGGACTTCCCCATCCTGGACCGTCTGGTCCACGACGGCAAGAAGATCGTGTACCTGGACAACGCGGCGACCTCGCAGAAGCCGCGCCAGGTGCTGGACGCCCTGAGCGAGTACTACGAGC
>NZ_JBHYPZ010000066.1:0-44007 GCF_042746485.1 Streptomyces sp. NPDC058751
CCGGTACATCACATGCCCGTCGCCACCGACGGTCACCTCTCCGTCCAACGGCGACGGGCGGATGTACCGGCACGGCCCCGACCCACCCACCGGACCGGCACCGCACCCGCGAACGCCGGAGGCGAGCGGTTTCAGTCCGTCACCTCGATCTCGTACCGGTTCGTCTCGACCCCCGCCGCAGTCACCACCTGCACCTCCACCCGCCCCGGCTCCACATCCACCGGCACGGGCACCGTCAGCACCGCGTCCGTGGGATTGCTGAACCCCCCGGACACCGGCACCAGCGGCACATGCACGTGCACCGCCCCTATGCGCACGACCATCCGCGACAGCCGGTCCGCGCTCTGCGCCCCGGGCGGCACGAACCCGGCGCCCCGGATCTCGATGTCGTCCCCGGTGCGGATCGGCGCGTCCAGATCGCCCGCCTCACGGGACCGGACGACGGAGAGGATCACCGGCCGCCCTCCCTCGGCGTACTTCCCGGCGAGATACGTCGCGGCCGACACCAGCACCAGCAGGGCCAGCCCCCACGGAAGATCGGGCAACTGCGACGGCCGCCGGGCCAGCCGCACCACCGCGAAGACGAGAGCGACCCCGCTGATCACCACGTACTGGATGTCGGCGAAGGCACCCCGCCCGGAGTCGTCGGTCAGCAGGTCCGCGGCCCGCGGCCGGCCTGCGCGGACCTTCTGCAGCCGCTGCCCCAGCACCCGCAGCCCGACCACCCGCCGCACCAGCACCGCGACCCCGCAGACCACGGCGACGACGGTCACCACACCGGCGGCCCGGGCGAGCTCGAACCCGGCGACGAGTTCGTCCCGGCGGCCGGGCGCGGAGGCCACCGCGAGCTGCCCCACCAGCACGAGCGCCGCGTACACCACGAGCAGCACCCAGCCGGCGGCCACCGCGCGGGAGGTGGAGAGCCGGTTGTCCTCACCGATGACCGGCGCGAGGGCCCCGCCCCGCGCCCGGTGCAGCCAGGCCGCGCCGGTCAGGAGTCCGGACAGCAGGACCGCGGCGAGCAGCCCCGCCGTCCGCGCCGCCGTCCAGCCGGCCCCGATCGCGGTGAGCGCCTGCACGAGCAGGAGGACGACGACGGAGGCCCAGACGGTGTAGGCGGTGTACCGCCACAGCCGGCCCAGCCATGCCTCGCCCTCCAGTCGGCCGCGTTCGGCGACGAGGTCCGCGGACTGGGTGAGTTCGTCGGACACCCACTGCCGGGACGCGGAGGCGGAGTGCGCGACGCCGGCGGGCAGTCCCTGCCCGGAGGCCAGCGCGTCGCGCTTGGCGAGGAACGCGGCGACGGCCCGCCGGTGCCCCGCACGCGCCCCGTGCGGACAGTCCCCGCACGTGCAGCTGCCCTCGTGCCCGCCCGGCCCCCCGCCCGGCTCACCGGCCGGTCCGCCGCCCGGCCCGCCACCGGTGACACCGCTCCGCCCGGTGCCCGACCCGGACCCCGGTCCGGCACCGTGCCCCGCACCGTGTCTCGCCTCTTGCACCGCCACGCCCACTGCCGCCTTCCCGCGCCGGAGATAACTCCGTAAAGCCGTTGATGTCATGAATATCCGGCTGCCGCGCCCCCACCCGACAACTCTCCTGTGATGACAGCGAATTGTGCCGTACGCAGCACGGCCCGCATGCGCCAGGTCGACTCCGTACGAGTGAAGTGGGCAACCTTGTGTTGACCCGGCCGCATCCCTGCGGCACGGCCGGGACCGACAGGCCCGACCGAGCGGGTACGGGACCGACAGGCCCTAGCCGAGCAGGTCCTGTTCGGAGCGGCTGATGTCCTGCCACAGCGGCTGGTAGTTGATCCACGCCACCAGGTCGCCGCCTAGCTGCTCGCGGGTGGCGACCGCCTGCTTGTGGTCGATGAGGACGGGCCGGCCCGCGGCCCGGGCGGTGAGCTGGACCTGACTCGACCGTTCCATGGACAGGAACCACCAGGCCGCCGCGTCCACCGAGGCGCCGACGGTCAGCAGCCCGTGGTTGCGCAGCACCAGCGCCTTGCGGCTGCCCAGCGCGGACGCGATCCTGCGCCCCTCCTCGGCGTCGACGGCGACCCCGGTGTAGGCGTCGTAAAGCGCGTGGTCCTCATAGAACGCGCAGCTCTCCTGGGTGATCGGGTCGAGCAGGTCGCCGAGGGCGGCGAGGGCGCGGCCGTGCACGGAGTGGCAGTGGGCGACGGCGACGACGTCGGGGCGGGCCGCGTGGACCTGGGAGTGCACGGTGAACGCGGCCTGGTTCACGTGGTAGCGGCCCTCGATCACCTGACCGTCCTGGTTGGCCATGACCAGGTCGCTCACGGTGACGTGCTTGAAGGGCATGCCGAACGGATTGACCCAGAAGCAGTCGCTGTACTCCGGGTCGCGTGCCGTGATGTGTCCGGAGACGCCGTCCTCGAAGCCGAGCCGTCCGAACAGCCGCAGCGCGCCGGCCAGCCGCTCCTTGCGGTGCCGCCGTTCGTCGTCCGGCGATTCGTGCATCGGCGGCATGGCGAAGCGGAGCTGGTCGGTGGGGCGGGGCAGCGGCGGAGTGGGCCCGTGCATATGTCCTCCAGCACTGGCGTGTTCGGTACGAGCGGAAGTTACCCGGGGTCAGCGCAGGAGAACAGGGGTGTTCCGGGAGAGAAAAAACCAGAACGGACGAGGGACACGAACAAAACCCGACAGGAGATGTCGGATATACGCGCCAGACTCGGGGCCATGAACTGGGCAGCCCTCTCCACCGCCGAACCGGCCCTCGCCGGCACCGTCGAACAGCGCTTCGGCGCCTTCACCCACCACGTCCTCGCGACCCTCCGCAAGGACGGCTCGCCCCGCACCTCCGGCATCGAGGTGCGCTTCCTGGACGGCGAGCTGTGGCTCGGCATGATGCCGGACTCCCTCAAGGCGCTCGACCTGCGCCGCGACCCGCGCTTCGCGCTCCAGGCGAACCCGGGCGCCGGTACGGACATGGGCGGCGGCGACGTACGGATCAGCGGGCGGGCCGTCGAGGTGGGCGACGGCGTCCCCGCCAAGGCCGCGTACGTGAAAGAGGTGGAACCGCCGGAGCCGTTCCACCTCTTCCGCACCGAGCTGACGGAGGTCACACGGACCTATGTCGAGGACGAGACGTATCTCGTCGTCCAGGTCTGGAAGCCCGGCGCGCCGGTGCGCACGCTCAAGCGGACCTGAGGCGGGAGCACCGCTCCCGCCTTCGGGAGGACTACTCCCACTCGATGGTGCCCGGGGGCTTGCTCGTCACGTCGAGCACGACGCGGTTGACGTCGGCGACCTCGTTCGTGATGCGGGTCGAGATCTTGGCGAGGACCTCGTAGGGCAGCCGCGACCAGTCGGCCGTCATGGCGTCCTCGCTGGACACCGGACGGAGCACGATCGGGTGGCCGTAGGTCCGGCCGTCGCCCTGGACGCCCACGCTGCGCACGTCGGCGAGCAGGACGACCGGGCACTGCCAGATCTCACGGTCGAGACCGGCGGAGGTCAGCTCCTCGCGGGCGATCGCGTCGGCCTGGCGGAGCAGGTCGAGACGCTCCTTGGTCACCTCGCCGACGATGCGGATGCCGAGGCCGGGGCCGGGGAACGGCTGGCGCTGGACGATCTCCTCCGGCAGGCCGAGCTCCTGGCCGACCATCCGGACCTCGTCCTTGAACAGCTTGCGCAGCGGTTCGACGAGCTGGAACTCCAGGTCCTCGGGGAGGCCGCCCACGTTGTGGTGGGACTTGATGTTCGCGGTGCCGGTGCCGCCGCCGGACTCGACCACGTCCGGGTAGAGCGTGCCCTGCACCAGGAACGCGACGTCCTCGCCCTCGGCGGCCTCGGCAATGATCTCCGCCTGGGCCTGCTCGAAGACGCGGATGAACTCGCGCCCGATGATCTTCCGCTTCTCCTCGGGGTCCGAGACGCCCTTGAGCGCGGTGAGGAAGCGCTCCTCCGCGTCCACGACCTTCAGCTGCACGCCGGTCGCGGCGACGAAGTCCTTCTCGACCTGCTCGGTCTCGCCCTGGCGCATCAGGCCGTGGTCGACGTACACACAGGTCAGCTGGGAGCCGATGGCCTTCTGCACGAGGGCCGCGGCGACCGCCGAGTCCACTCCGCCGGACAGACCGCAGATCGCGCGCTTGGTGCCGACCTGCTCGCGGATCAGGGCGACCTGCTCGTCGATGACGTTGCCGGTGGTCCAGGACGGGGTGAGACCCGCGCCGCGGTACAGGAAGTGCTCCAGGACCTGCTGGCCGTGCGTGGAGTGCATGACCTCGGGGTGGTACTGGACGCCGTAGAGCTTCTTCTCGTCGTTCTCGAAGGCGGCGACCGGGACGACGTCCGTGGAGGCCGTGACGGTGAAGCCCTCGGGGGCGGCGGAGCAGGCGTCGCCGTGCGACATCCACACGGGCTGCTCGTCCGGGGTGCCCTCGAACAGGGTCGAGCCGGACTTCGAGACGTGCAGCGGGGTGCGGCCGTACTCGCGGGCGCCGGTGTTGTCGACCGTGCCGCCGAGGGTCGTGGCCATCAGCTGGAAGCCGTAGCACATGCCGAAGACGGGGACGCCCGCCTCGAAGATCTCGCGGTCCAGGCGCGGGGCGCCCTCCGCGTACACCGACGAGGGACCGCCGGAGAGGATGATCGCGGCCGGGTTCTTGGCGAGCATCTCCTCGACCGGCATGGTGCTCGGCACGATCTCGCTGTAGACCCGGGCCTCACGGACGCGACGGGCGATGAGCTGGGCGTACTGCGCACCGAAGTCGACGACCAGGACGGTGTCGGTGGCGGCGGGGGACGCTTCTGGCACGGTCTGCCTTCCGGCGGTGAGCAAAAGGGTGTGTAGGGCCGATTCTACCGGGGGCCGCGACGGGCCCGGCGCCCACGGGGTTACGGGGGCCGCGACGGACCCGGCACCCGCCGACTCGCGGAGGCCGCGACGGGCCGACACCCACCGGATCGCGGAGGTCACGACAGGCCGCACCCACCAGGTCGCGGAAGCCACGACAGGCCGCACCCACCCGGATCGCGGAGGTCACGGCGAGCCCCGCACCCACCAGGTCGCGGCCCCGGGTCTCACCATCCGAACCGCTTTGGCCGGTGGCGCCGCGGGCGGGCATACTGCCCTCATGCTCTCGCCCACGACCTTCCTGTTTACCTATGGCAACCGGCCCACCGGCTGCCATGGTCGTGCTGCTTGAGCAACTGACAAGCGACTTCCCAGGCGCCCCGGGCCGAC
Organism: Streptomyces sp. NPDC058751; assembly: GCF_042746485.1. NCBI lineage: Bacteria > Bacillati > Actinomycetota > Actinomycetes > Kitasatosporales > Streptomycetaceae > Streptomyces > Streptomyces sp. NPDC058751. Next base: position 5,218 of record NZ_JBHYPZ010000066.1, read on the forward strand.
AAGGCCCGGGGCGTCTGCCGTTTCCGGGCTCCGTCGCCCCGGGGCACCCCTTCAGCAGAGGAGCCCCACCATGGCCGACGTTCTCGACAAGACCGGCGCCCGCACCGACGAGGCCGCTGGTGTGATCACCGGTGCCCGTGAGCGCATCGACGCCCTGGACGACCGGATCATCGGTCTCGTGCAGGAACGGATGGCCGTCTCGGCCGTGATCCAGGAGGCCCGGATCACGTCCGGCGGCCGCCGGGTGAACCTCTCCCGCGAGATGGAGGTCCTCGGCCACTACCGGGACGCGCTCGGCAAGCCGGGCACCTCGCTGGCCATGATCCTGCTCGAACTGTGCCGCGGCCGTGTCTGAGACCCGCACCCGGCGTACACACGTACGCATGGCCTCTCACCCGTACGGCGCGTATCCGGGGCGGCGTGGACATCGTTTCTTCTGATGTCCGTGTCAGCCAGGGGCGGGCCCGAAAGAACCACGCGTGGCTTCACTGGAGCGATGAGACGTACGGATCGTGCCGTGTGTCGTGGGACCTCGCTCCAGGTCGTGTGACCGGACGGCAGGGGACAGCAGCCCGGTCGCTCAAGAGAACGGCCGGCCCCGGGGACGCCCGGGGCCGTCCGACGGAACCAAGTCCAGGCCGTCGTCGCGTGCGCGCCCCCGTGGGCCGCGGCGCGGACCGGCGGCCGCTCCCGCCGACCAGCGGCGCATCCCCCGACGCCGCTTCGAGGCACCGGTGCCGCCCTGACGCCGGTGCTGCCGGAAGGGCCCCGCGGACACGCGTCCCGCGGGGCCCTTCGCCGTGCCCGGAACGCGGAACTCCGGGCACGGACGTGGACACCCACCCAGCCGTCCGCGGGGCCTCGTCCGTGGGACGTCAGCTGCGGGACAGCGTCCTGCAGTCGGCCGTACGGGAGTTCCCGAGGTCACGGCTGCGGTCGTACGGGTCGACGGTCGGCCCGGTCGGTGTCGCGCCGGCGGACGCGACCGAGTCGAACCGCGGGTGCAGGAAGCCGTCGTAGACGTCGCAGGCGGAGTTGCCGATGCTCACCTCGTGCCGGTCGACCGTCAGCCTGCCCGGAGTGACCCGGTACTTCTCCGGGTCCAGGAACGCGAGGTCGAGGACGCGGCGCACGACGGTGCGGGTCACGTCGTCCGCGTTCCCGTCGGCGGGGGACACGGGGTAGACGAAGGTGTAGTCGGCGTGGATGGCGACGGACCCGTCCTTGCCCTCCTCGAACGTGGTCCGGCCGCGCACCTTGACCACCTTCCCGACCAGGCGCACCTCGCGGGGGTCGAAGCGGCTGAACATGGTCAGCGGATCGTTCTCCCTGTCCGGTGCGCTCAGCATGCGGTCGACGTCGGCGGTCATCCGGGGCTGCTGGGGGTCGAGGACGGCGATGGCCGCCGCAGGGCGCCCGCCGCGCAGGGTCCCCGGGTCGAGGTTGGCCTCGACGAGCAGGTTCCTGGTCTGCCGCAGCGCGGTGGCCACCTGCTCCTTCGTGAGGGAGCCGACCGCGGTGGCCTTCGGGACGGCGACGGCGTCGGCGCCGTCGGCCCAGCGCTCGGCGGGCGATCCGGCGAACGGCCTTTCCCTGGTGGGCTCCTGGGAGGCCTGGGCGGAGGGCGGCGCGGTCGGGGCCGCGGTCTCGGCGGGCAGCTCCGGACCGGCCGACGCCGACGTGCCCGAGGCGCCGAAGAGGTCACCGGGCAGGAGGGACGGCTTCATCGCGACGACGGCCACGGCGACGGCGAGCGGGATCCCGAGGAGCGCCCACAGTCTGCGGCGCCTGGTGGCGCGCTCCTCCGCCTCCCACCGGGCGGGAGACGTCCGCCAGCCGTCGGGCCGCGCGGCCTGGCGCGGCTGCTTGCGGAAGCCGCGGCGGGCCGCGTTCGCGGCCTCCCGCTCGTCCTGGAGGCGCAGACGTTCCGTCACCATGCGCGCCCGGGCGGACGGTTCCTTGGGTGCCGAGGTGCGGATGTCCCGCTCGCTGTCGTGCGCGAAGCGTTCCCACACGTCGTCAGGAATCGCCGACTCCCCGGATTCCTCAGGCTGTTGATCAGACACGAGACACATTTCTAGGCGTCTCGAACGGACGTACGCAAGCCGCGCATCGATGTGACCCAGCACACATAAGAATTGTGTGAGGGGTGGGACAACCATTCCCCCACCTCGCCGGTCTCACCTGCAGAACCAACGGTCACATACGCCGCGCACACGGCGCGGCGGCCACCCGACAAACTCCATAACCGCGCCGCGAGTTCACGGCGCACTGGATCACCGAGGTCTTCATGAAGCTTCGCCGTGCCATGGCCACTGCGGCCGCGACGGCTGTCATAGCACCGCTCGCGCTGCTGTCGGTCGCTCCGGCCGCGTTCGCGGAAGAAAGCCCGTCCCCGAGTGCGAGCGTGTCCGAGTCCGCGACCGAGTCGGCTCCGGCTCCGAGCGCCTCCGTCACCGAGTCCGCTCCGGCCCCGAGCACCTCCGCGACCGAGTCTGCGCCCGCTCCGAGCACCTCCGCGACCGAGTCCGCTCCGGCCCCGAGCACCTCCGCCACCGAGTCCGCTCCGGCCCCGAGCACCTCCGCCACCGAGTCGGAGTCCCCCGAGCCCGAGCCCTCCGACTGCTCGGACTCGAAGGTCCAGGTCTCCATCAACGGCCTGCCCGGCAAGATCGCGGCGGGCAGCGGATGGCACAAGTTCTCCCTGGACGTCCTGAACAACTCGGACTCCACCCTGACCGACCTCGGCTTCTTCGCGGGCGCGTCCCCCGACGCGAACGGCGAGGACATGTTCAAGACCAAGCAGGTCCAGCTCCAGGCGTACAACCCGGACGCCAAGGTCTGGGAGGACGTCGAGGAGGACGGGAAGGCGGTCGGCTTCGTCGGCTACACCGACGAGCTCAAGCCCGACTACGAGGTCGACATCCCGCTCCGCATCAACGTGAAGTCCAGCGCCCCGGTCGGCGCCGGCTTCTCCCTCGGCGCCAGCATCTACGGCGACGCGGACGCGGAGTGCGTGGGCTACGGCGAGGTCGCCTACAAGTTCCAGATCGTCAAGGCCGGCACGGACACCGGCGGCACCAAGCCGCAGGGCGGCGGCAAGGTCCCGGTCTCGGACAAGCCCGCCGACAAGAGCAACACGCCGCAGGTCGACGGCAGCCTCGCCGAGACGGGCTCCAGCTCCGCCCTGCCGATGATCGGCCTCGCCGGCGGTATCGCCGTCGTCGCCGGCGCCGGTGCCCTGGTCGTCGTCCGTCGCCGCAAGGCCGGCTCGAACGCGTAACACCCGAGCACCGCACGACTGACGCGACCGTCAGTCCCGTACGAAGAGAAGGACCTGCGCTCGGAGGGGGGCGCAGGTCCTTCTTTTCGCTGTACGGGGCTTCGGCGGACGGGCCTCCGCTACTTCTTCGGCGGCATCGCCGGCATGCCGAGGAACGGCAGCCTCAGCGCGCCGAAGGCGTCCGCGGGAACGGCGGGACGGTGCGGCTCCACCGCCTTGAGGCGCTCGTACGAGGCTCCCGGCGCCGGACGCGGATCGGCCTCGCCCTTGTTGGGCCAGAACGACATGGCCCGCTCGGCCTGCGCGGTGATGGTGAGCGACGGGTTCACGCCGAGGTTGGCGGAGACGGCGGCACCGTCGACGACGGAGATGCCCGGGTGGCCGTAGAGCCGGTGGTAGGGATCGATGACGCCCTCCTCCGCGTCGGCGCCGATCGGGCAGCCGCCGAGGAAGTGCGCGGTGAGCGGGGTGCCCATCAGCTCGCCGACGTTGCTGCCCGGGAAGCCGTTGATCTCCTCGGCGAGCGCGGAAGCGGCCCTCGAAGCGGCCTCGATCTGCTTGGGGTTGGGCGCACCGTGTCCCTGACGCGCCGTCAACAGTCCCTTGCCCGCGCCCTTCGGCTTGAGGTAGGTCGTCAGGGAGTTGTCGAGGGACTGCATCACCAGCCCGATGATGGTGCGCTCGGACCAGCGGCGGTTGGAGAGCGACCGGAGCATGAGCAGCGGGTGCCGGGCCGCGTTGACGACCCATCCGGCCACCCTGGACGAGCCCTCGGCGTAGGGGACCTGGAGGATGGACATGCCGCCCATCGCGTTGGAGCCCTTGCCGTAGCGGACGGGTTCGATGTGGGTGTCCCCGTCCGGGTGGACGGAGGAGGTGATGGCCACGCCCCGGGTGAAGTCGGCCTTCGTGCCGTGCGCCTTGCGGTAGCGGCGGTCGTCGGTCTGCGCGCCCACCAGCGCCTCGGAGTTGGTGCGGGTCAGCTCGCCGAGCCTGTCCGACAGGTACGGGAGCTGGCGGCCGGCCTTCATGCGGTGCAGCAGCGTCTGGGTGCCGTAGGTGCCGGCCGCGAGGACGACCCGGTGCGCCGTGAACGTCCGCCCCCGCCCCTTGCGCCGGTCGTCCGTGGGAAGGGTCTGGACGGCGTAGCCGCCGCGCGAGTCCTCGGTGACGGACACGACGGTCGTCATGGGATGGACGGCGGCGCCCGCCTTCTCGGCGAGGTGGAGGTAGTTCTCGTTGAGGGTGTTCTTGGCGCCGTGGCGGCAGCCGGTCATGCACTCGCCGCACTCGGTGCAGGCCCTGCGCGCGGGCCCCGCGCCGCCGAAGTACGGGTCGGCGACCTCCTCACCGGGCTTCGCCCCGGACGAGCCGTCCGCGTCCCGTCCGTCGCCGAAGAAGACGCCGACCGGCGCCATGTGGAAGGTGTCGCCGACCCCCATCCGCTCCGCGGCGGCCTTGAGGTGCACGTCCGAGGGGGTCATGGTGGGGTTGAGCCGCACGCCCAGCATGCGCTCGGCCTGGTCGTAGTACGGCTTCAGCTCCTCCTCCCAGTCGGTGATGTCCTTCCACTGCGGGTCCTCGAAGAACGGCTTCGGCGGTACGTAGAGGGTGTTGGCGTAGTTGAGCGAACCGCCGCCCACGCCCGCGCCGGCGAGCACCATCACGTTGCCCAGCAGATGGATGCGCTGGATGCCGTACATGCCGAGCCGCGGGGCCCAGAGGTAGTTCCTGATGTCCCAGGAGTTCTTGGGGAGCGTGTCGCGGGTGAAGCGCCGGCCGGCTTCGAGGACGCCCACGCGGTACCCCTTCTCCGTCAGCCGCAGTGCGGTGACGGAGCCTCCGAAGCCCGAACCCACGACGACGACGTCGTAGTCGTACGTCTCCTCGTCCGGCTGTTCCTGGACAGAGCTCTCCTGTGACACGTGCCGCTCTCCTCGTCGAGACCGTCGAGAACCGTTGAGAACTGATGGGAACCGCGGGCTACCGCAGCCGGAGCGCCTTCATGACCCTCAGGCTCCGGTTCATGAACGCCGCGTACTTCTCGTCGTCCATGCCGAGGGACGGCGCCATCGGCAGCAGCCTCTGGTGGGCGACGGTCTGTGCCTCGGTGTACTTGAGGATGCCCTCGGAGCCGTGCCGGCGGCCGAGACCGGAGTCCTTCATACCGCCCATGGGCGACTGGACGCTGCCGTACGCGGGCGCGTACCCCTCGTTGACGTTCACCGTGCCGGTGCGCAGCCGGGCCGCGAGCGCGCGGCCGCGCCGCCCGTCCTTCGTCCAGACGGAGGAATTGAGACCGTACGCGGTGGAGTTGGCGCGCTCGACGACCTCGTCCTCGGTCGCGAAGCGGTAGACGGAGACGACGGGCCCGAACGTCTCCTCGGCGCAGACGGCCATCGGGGCCTCCACCCCGTCGAGGATGGTGGGCTCGTAGAAGTACGGGCCCACGTCGGGGCGGGCGACACCGCCGGCCACGACCCTGGCCCCCTTGGCGACGGCTTCCTCGACGTGCCGCGTCACGGTCTCCAGCTGGCGTTCACCGACCAGCGAGCCCATGTCCGCCCCGTAGGAGAGGGACGTGCCGAGCCGCATGGCCCTGGTCCGGGCGGCGAACCGCTCCACGAACGCGTCGGCCACGGACTCGTGGACGTACAACCGCTCTATGGATATGCAGAGCTGGCCGGCGGAGGAGAAGCAGGCGCGGACGGCGCCGGCGGCGGCCTTGTCGAGGTCGGCGTCCTCCAGGACCACCATGGCGTTCTTGCCGCCGAGTTCGAGGGAGACGCCGACGAGACGGGCGGCCGCGCCCTGGGCGACCTCGCGGCCGGTCCGGGTCGAGCCCGTGAAGGAGACGTAGTCGGCGTGCCGGACGACCTCGGGTCCGACGACCGGTCCGTCGCCGATGACGACCTGGAAGACCTCGGCGGGCAGTCCGGCCTCGACGAGCAGGTCACGCGCCCACAGGGCGGTGAGGCAGGTCTCGGTGTCGGGCTTCATGACGACCGCGTTGCCCGCGACGAAGGCCGGCAGCGCGTCGCCGACCGACAGCTCCAGCGGGTAGTTCCAGGGCGCGATCTGCCCGACGACACCGCGCGGGTGACGCAGCTCGGTGACCTTGGTGAGGGTCGGCATCGCGCCCGCGTGGCGCTTGGGGCGCAGGTAGGAGGGCGCCTTGAGTCCGTAGTGGCGCGCGGCGACCAGGACGGCCTGGACCTCTTCGTGGGCGTGCAGCCGGGCCTTGCCGGTCTCCAGCTGGATGAGGTCCAGGACCTCGGCCTGCCGGGCGAGCACCAGGTCGTGGAAGCGGAGCAGGACGGCCGCGCGGCGGCGTACCGGAGTGGCCGCCCAGGCGCCCTGGGCGGCGCGGGCCCGCTCGAAGGCCTTCTCGACGTCCGCGGGGGTGGACTCGGGCACGTCGGCGAGCTTCTCGCCGGTGAACGGCGTGTGGTTGGCGGTCCGCCCGGACCCGGTCACCCCCTTGGCGAGCTGGGCGACGAGCTCGGGGGTGACCACGTCGGCGGCGGTGCGGGCACCCGCCGGGGCGGGGGCGAGGGGGTTGGTGCCGAGCACGGCCGGTACGGCGGTCGTCGCCGTGTCCGCGGCGCCGTCGGTCGCCGGGTCCACGGCGGTCGCGGTGGCGCCGTCGGTCGCCGTGCCGGTACCGGCCGTCTCATCGGCGCGGGTGCTTTCCGTGGCCTGCTCCGCGGCCTGCGAGTCCGTCATGAGCCGCAGAGTATGCCCAAGCGCCCCCTTTGGGTACCCGTCGGTAATGGCCTTTCACGGAGTGCTCACACACCGCCAGTGATCACTGGCAGCAAATGCGCTGATCAGGGCGTTGTCGGTCCAGCGATCACCCGACGATCACTCGTGGACCGGTTCTCACGGTTTGTCGACGTCCAGGTTCGCGATGGCCGCGTCGGCGACCTCGCGCCCCCGTTCGGTGAAGTCGCCGGCGCCCGGGTAGCTGATCGTGAGCTTGTACATGTCTCCGGCCTTCGACTTGTAGTAGAAGAGCCTCAGCTCGCGGGGGCGGGGGTTCTGGCTGTCGCTGGTCCGGTAGACCACCGTGTTCTCGGCGGACTCCCTGCCCCGGTACGTCGTCCTGGAGTCCGGCTTCGTCCGCGGCCCCGCCGGCATGCCCAGGTCGTAGTCGCCGCTCGCCTTGAACGTGCCGTCGTCCGCGTACATCTCGGCCCTCGCCGAGTCCTTGATCGCCTTGCCGGTGTCCTCGGACTTCCGGGCGAGGCGCAGCCCGATCCAAATGCTCCCGCTCCAGTCGGTGTACGTGACCCAGTGCCCCTTGTCCGACGCCCGGTCCGGCGTCGCCCGCTGGTAGTCCGCGGGCACCGCCAGCGTCGCGGCGACGTCGGCCACGTGCCGCTCCTTCCAGCCCTCCGGCAGCGGGCCGGCGAACGGGTCCGCGATCACCAGGTACGCCGTCACCGCGGCCGCCGTGACCACCGCGGCGGCCGCCGCCGCGAGAACGGCCAGGGCCCTGCGGCCGATGTGGATCCCCCCGCCGGGCTCCGGGGCGCCGCCGGGACCCGTGACGCCCCCGGCCCTCACGACCCGCGTCGGCGCGGGGTCGGGCGGCCGTACGGCCTCCTCCAGGAGGCGCCGGACCTCGGCCGCCGCGGGGCGGTGGGACGGCTCCTTGGCGAGCAGGCCGTTGATCGCCTCCGTGAGCGGGGCACCCGCCGAGGCGGGCGCGGCCGGCGTCGAGTTGAGGACCGACTGGAGCGTGGCGGGCGTGTTGCTGCGCCGGAACGGCGAGACGCCCTCGGTGGCGGCGTAGAGGACCACGCCGAGCGACCAGAGGTCGGAGGCGGGACCCGGGCGCACTCCCAGCACCCGCTCCGGGGCGACGTACTCGGGAGAGCCGACGAAGCCGCCGGTGTCCGTCAGGCTCGTCTCGCCCTCGATCCTGGCGATGCCGAAGTCGGTGAGCACGACGCGGCCGTGCGGGCCGAGGAGCACGTTGTCGGGCTTGACGTCCCGGTGCAGGACGCCCGCCGCGTGCGCCGCCTCCAGGGCGCCGAGGACCTCCAGGCCGATGCGCGCGGCCTCGCGGGCGCCGAGGGTGCCCTCCTTGAGGGCGTCGCCGAGGGAGCGGCCCCGCACCAGCTCCATGACGATCCAGGGCCGTCCGTCCACGACCGCGACGTCGTGGACGTTCACCACGGCGGGATGGTCGAGCCGTGCCGCCGCGCGCGCCTCGCGCCGCATCCGCTCGTACGCGTTGGCCCGTTCGCGCTCGGGAAGGCTCTCGGGGACGCGCGGTTCCTTGACGGCCACCTCGCGGTCCACGGTCTCGTCCATGGCCCGCCACACCGTGCCCATGCCGCCGTGTCCCAGCCTGGCGAGCAGGCGGTAGCGCCCGGCGACGAGCCGGCCCGCCCCCGGTTCGCCCGGGAGTCCCGGCGCGGGAGCGCCGGACCGGTCCGGGACGGTTCCGCCGGGCGTGGCATAGGGGTTGCCCGGGTGCGGAACGGCGGCCGGCCGTCCCTCCCGTGCCACGGGTCTCGGTGGTTGCAGCATGAAACTCGTCGTCTCCTCGCCCCCGCGAGGGACTCCCCCGTCGTCGCTCATGCGTCCCTGTGTATCGCGGGGACGCCGCGTCATCCAGTCCCCGTGGCCACCGGTCACAGACCCGTGACGAGGGCATCCGTTATCTCCCGTTTACGGCTCTCCCCGTCGCGGGATCCCTCCGGCGCGGTTCGCCCGTCACGGGACCCCTCCGTCACCGGACCGCGAACGTGTCCACCGCCACGTCGAAGTACTCCTTCGCCTCCGTCACCCGGCCCACCGGCGCGGAGACCCAGACGTCGTACATCCGGCCGTCCTCCTCCCAGCACAGGTCGTAGGTGTGCCGTGGGCCCTCCGCCGTGCTGAAGCCGTTCCAGGTGAACTCCCAGAGGGCGGCGGGGTGTCCGTCGCGCACGGTCCGGGAGACCCTGCCGTCGCGGTAGCCGGGGTTGTTGGAGGGCCCGTCGGCGGCCGCCCGGCGCATCACTCCCAGCGGACCGCCCGTCTCGGGGGCGGTGACCTTGATGCCGATGCGGAAGGTGTCCCCCGGCGACATGTAGAAGGTGCGCTTGCCCTGCGGATCGCGGGTGAAGCCGTCGGGCACGGCGAGCGAGAAGCCGCCCTCGTCCGAGGCGATGCGGTAACCCGAGGGCGCGGTACGGGCGGTGGCGGGCGGCGTCCGGTGGCTGGTCACCGTGACGGTGGGACCGGCGGCCGTGACCGGGGCCGACGGTGTGCCGGACGCCGAGGACGCGCCGGAGGAGGTACCGGGGGTGCGGGGCGTGCTCGACGGGACCGGTCTGCCGTCCCCGCCGCCCACCAGCAGCGCGGCCGCCGACACCCCCGCGCCGGCCATCGCGGCGACCAGCGCGGCCACGACGAGGAGGCTGCGCGTGGACTGCCGGGGCGGCGCGTCGGACACGGTGGCGGCCGACGACGGCTCGGGCGCGGGTCTGCGCAGGGACACGTGGGGCACGTCCCGCCGGGTCGGCGTGTACGGGACCAGCAGCCGCGGCGTACGGCCGGTGTCCCGGAAGGAGCGCAGCATCCGCTCCGCCTCCGCCGCGTCGAGCCGCCGCTCCGGATCGCGTTCCAGCAGCCCCCGTACGACGGGCAGCAGGGGCGCGGCCTGGGCCGGCGGGCGGATCTCGTCGACGACGACCGCGTGCAGGATGCCGCCGAGCGAGTCGCGCCGGAAGGGCGACGTCCCGCTCAGCACCGCGCACAGGAGCGCGCCGAGCGACCACAGGTCGGACTCGGGGCCGCTCCGCGCCCCGGCCATCCGTTCGGGCGCGGTGTACTCGGGCGAGCCGACGAACGCGCCGGTCTCGGTGAGCGTCGTCGCGCCCGCGACCTGGGCGATCCCGAAGTCGGTGAGGACGACGCGGTCGGTGCCCTCCTCGACGAGGACGTTGGCGGGCTTGAGGTCGCGGTGCAGGACGCCCGCCTCGTGCGCGCGGCGCAGCGCCCCGAGCAGGTCGATGCCGATGCGCGCGGCCTCGCGGGCGTCGACCGGCCCGCGCGCGGAGATCCGTTCGGCGAGCGAGCCGCCGGCGATCAGCTCCATGACGATGTACGGGCGTTCGTCGTCCTCGACGACGTCGTGGACGACGATGATGTGCGGGTGGTGGAGCTGGGCAACGGCCCGTGCCTCGCGCAGGGTGCGGTCGCGCTGGAGCCGGTACTCCTCGGCCGAGAGCGAGTCGTCGAGGACCAGTTCCTTCACGGCGACCTGACGGCCGAGCAGCTGGTCGGTGGCACGCCAGACCACCCCCATGCCGCCCCGGCCGATTCTCTCCTCCAGCCGGTAACGGCCCGCGATCACACGGACGTTCTCCCCCTCGGTCCCCATGGCTCTCATCATGCCCCACCGGACGGACGTCCTCCGTGGCGCCGACCGGCCAAGTAGGCCGCCGCCCGTGGGCGGGGCCCGGCCTCTCCCCCGGCACCCGCTCCGGGGAGAAGAGCGACCCCAGTGCCGGTGGAACCTTCCGTTCCGCTCGGGTCAGCCCTCCTGGAAGCTCCGCAGGATCCAGTCGAACTGCTTCCTGGTGGTGGTCCAGTCGTCGGCCGGCGAGGACGCGTAGACGGCGTACTCGGTGTTGTCACCGCCCATGTACCCGACGTCGATCGCGCGGTAGGGGCCGGCGAAGAAGTGCGGCCCGTCCTTGGCCCTCGCGTTCCAGGCGTACTCCCAGTGGGCACCCGGCTGGTCGCGGAAGAGCTGCTCCTTGAGGCTCAGCCGCTCGTAGTCCAGCAGCCGCCGCGAGATCCGCCCGTCCAGGTCGTCCATGTGCTCGTACGAGGTGCGGAAGTCCGGCGCGGTGTCGACGGCGATCCGCACGAGGTGCTTGCCCTTGTCGGGTGTGAAGTCGACCTGCCGGAGACCGTCCTGGTCGATGGAGACGGACCGCTTCCACCCCTTGGGCAGGGAGACGCTGAAGCCCACCGGGTCGTCGTGCCGCTTCCAGCCGTCGGGAACCGCCCCCTGACCGCCCTTGCCGCTCGGCTCGGGGTCGGCGCTCCGGGTCGAGGACCCGGAGGCGGAGTCGCCGGGACCGCCGGGGCCGCCCGTGCCGAAGTGCTGGAGCGCGATCGCGACGCCCCCGCCGACGACCGCCGCGAGGGCGACGACCACGGCGAACGTGCGCAGGCGGTGCCGCTTCGACGGCGCGGGCGCGGGTCCGATCGTCACCGGCTGGTACGGCGTGGCGGAGGCCGTCTGCGCGCGGGTGCCGGTCCCCGCCTCCGGGGTGGCGTACCCCGCCGGTCCCGCCTGCCCCGTCGGCCTCGTCGGCACGTACGACTGCGCCTCGCCCGACAGCCGCCCCTCCGCCGCCTCGGCGAGCATCCGCTCGGCCTGCTCGGCGCTGGGCCGCTCACCCGGGTCCTTGCGCAGCAGCGCGGCGAGGACGGGGCCCAGCACGCCCGCGTTGACCGGTTCGGCGGGTTCCTCCTCGACGACGGCCTGCATGGTGCCCAGCGGCGAGGTGCGGCGGAACGGCGACCTGCCCTCCACCGCCGTGTACAGCGTGGCCCCGAGGGCCCAGAGGTCGGCGGCCGGACCGGGGTCGTGGCCGCGCACCCGCTCGGGCGCGAGGTAGTCGACGGAACCGACGATCTCGCCGGTGCGCGTGATCGTCGTGTCGCCCTCGACCTGGGCGATCCCGAAGTCGGTGAGCAGGACACGGCGGTCGGTCGACAGCAGGACGTTGCCCGGCTTCACGTCCCGGTGCAGCACACCGGCGGCGTGCGCGGCGCACAGCGCGCGCAGCACCCACAGTCCGATCCGCGCGGCCTCCGCCGGTTCGATCCTCCCCCGCTCCTTGACCTCGTCGGCCAGCGAGTTGCCCTCCACCAGCTCCATGACGATCCACGGCCGGTTGTCGTGTTCCAGCACGTCGTGGATGGTGACGACGGCCGAGTGGTTGATCCGGGCCGCCGCCCGTGCCTCGGCGTGGGTGCGGGCGAGCAGCCGGGCGAGGTCGCTCTCGGCGACGTACAGCGCGGCGGTCAGCTCCTTGACGGCGACGGCGCGGTGCAGCACCTCGTCACGGGCTCGCCAAACCCGGCCCATGCCACCGCTGCCGAGGGATTCGACAAGCCGGTAGCGGCCCGCGAGGAGCAGGCCCTGCGTCTGATTCACGTTTCCCCGCAATGGTCTTGACAGGGCCAGACTAAAGAGCGGTGCCCGACCAGGGAACAAGTGGGGTCGTACGGAGACCTCACTGTGACGGTTGTCCCTTCCCGGTAAGGGAGGGAACCGTTCGGGGTTCGACCGTCCTCATCTGCCCGAACACGCCGTGTGACGCGCGGAAGGGGCCTCAGCGTCCGACCCGGTACGTCGACGAGGCCTGTTCGTAGAGCCGCGACACCTCGTCGCGCTCGGCGTCCGGGCCGCGCACCTGCACCACGTGGTAGTGCCCGGAGACGAGGACGGCGAGGTTGCGGACGTAGAGCGAACGCCCCGCGGAGTCCTGCCAGGTGAACTGCCCCTCGGCCATGGCCTTTCCGCCCACGTCGATCCGCCGCATCCCGCTGGAGGTCGCCCAGGTGGAGTCCCTGAAGGGCTGCAACTCCTTCTCGCTCTCGCGCTGGTAGGTCATCGGGTCGCTGCCGTACGTGGCCGTGCCGTCCCGCCCGGGCACGACGATGAGCTCGAAGTCCCCCCGGGAGTAGACGACCTGGCCGCGTCCGTTCTTCGGCGAACGGGTCCAGCCGTTCGCCACGGCGACCTGGAACCCCTCGGGGTCCTTGCGGAGGGTGAATCCATCGGCGACGCCGGTATCGGGGGTCGTGTGCGAGGAGGCGGAACTCGACTTCCCCGAGGGGCTGTCGCCGGGGTCGGGCGAGGTCGGGTCGGAGTCCGGCGCGGTGCTCGTCGCCGGGCCGCCGCCGGGCCGGGTGGCGGGGTCCGCCTGGCCGGCGGTGCCGGTCCGCGCGTCGTCGGTGCCCCCCGGGTCCGCCTTGGGCATGAAGACGACGGCGTACGTGACCGCCGCGGCCAGCAGGAGCAGGATCAGCAGGAGCAGGTTGCGGCCCAGCTTGCGGGGGGCCGCCGGGTTCTCCCGCCTGGCCCGCTTGTGGCGGGCGTGCGGGCTGGTGGCGGGCAGCCCGGCGCGGCGCCTGCGGACGAGCTCGCCCCTGCGCCGCACGATCGGCAGCCGGCTCGGGTCGACGGGCGGCACGGGCACGACGTGGGTCCCGGCCTCCGGTTCCGGCGCGGACCGCACCAACGACCGCAGCCAGCCGCGCAGTTCCTCGAAGTCGAGCCGCTCGGTGGGGTCCTGGCGCAGCAGCGACTCGACGACGGGCCGCAGCGGGCCGCACTCCTCGGCGAAGGCGGGCGGTTCCGCGCACACCAGCTGGACCAGCTCGGCGGTGTTCTCCTCCGGGTACGGGGCGTGTCCCTGCACGGCGCGGAAGAGCAGCGCGCCGAGCGCCCACAGGTCGGTCGCCGGTCCGATGGGGGCCGCCAACTGCCAGTTCTCGTGCACCGGTCCGGCCTGCTCCGGCGCCCAGCGTTCGGTGACCGGCCCGACCACGGCCATCCGCGCCTGCCGGGCCCGCTCGGCCGCGAGCGCGGTGGCCGGTCCCCGGCGCGGCGGCGCCCCGGCGACCGGACCGCCCCAGCCGCCGCCGGGGCGGCCGGAGTCGTGCGGGGCGAGGCCCTGCGGGGCACCGGGCGCCCTGGTGTGGTCGGGGGGCGGGAGGAGACCGGGCGTGCGCGCGTGCCCGGGGTCGCTGAATCCGCCGGGGGGTACGGGCACTTGGGTTCCGCCGGGGGGTACCGGCGCCCGGGTGCCGCCGGGCGTCTGGAACCCGCCGGGGAGACGACCCTCGTCCGGGGTCCGCCCGCCGTCGGGGGACCGCCCGGGAGCCGGGACACCGGGACGGCCGTCGCGTCCCGCGCCGTGAGGGGCCTGTCCGGGAACGAACGCGGAACGGCCGTACGCCGTGTCGCCCGCCGCCGGTACGCCGCCGCCCGGGGCCGAGGGGAGTGTGGGGTGTGTCCGGCCGCCGTCCCCGCCGGGCCGTGGCTGCGCTCCGTACCTGCTGGTGCCGCCGACTCCGTACGGGTCGGCTATCTGCCCCGGGGGCGCGCTGCGCTGCTGCTCCTGGCCGGGCGGCTGGGACTGGGGGTGGGCCTGGGGGTGGGCCTGGGTCTGCGGGTCGGCTCCGTACCGGCCGTCCTGGCCGGTCCGCTCACCGGGGGCGGGGGGCCTGGACGCCGGGAGGGCGAGCGGGTCACCACGGCGCTCCCCCTGGACGCGGGCGGCGGCACGTGCTCCGGCGCGGTACGCGGCGATGGCCCCGGCGCGCGCGGCGCGGATGTCGTCCCCGGCGTCCTCGCCCTGCCCGGCCGTCTCCGGTCCGCCGTGCGGCCCGGCCGTTCCCGTCGGCCGGCCCGGACCGGCCGGACCGCCGGCTTCGAGGGCACGCGGTCCCCGGCCCGCCGCGGGCGCCCCGGGCACCGGTGCCCCGGGAACCGGTGTTCCCTGCTCGGCCCGGGCCTCGATCGCCGCACGCCGGGCCGCTTCGGCGTCGGCGCCGCTCGTGGCCGCCACGGCGACACCGCGCGCGGCGCCGCCGGGTCCGCCACCGCCGGGGCCCCGCCCGCCGGCCGCCCGGGGAGCGCCCGTTCCGGCCCGGCCGGCGTCGCCGGGCTGCCCGGCCCGGGGGCCGGGTCCGTGACCCTCCGGCGCGGGCACCGGGTCGTACCCGCACAGCGCCTCTTCGGCGGCCCCGGCCGCCAGCCCGGTGAGCAGGACGCGGCCGTCGTCGCAGACGAGCACCGTGCGCACGGTGATGTTCCGGTGGACCCAGCCGTGCGCGTGCAGGACCCGCAGGGCGGTCAGGACGTCTGCCGCGACCTCGGCCGCCCGGTAGGGGCTGAGCGGTTTCTCGGCGAGCAGCGCGGCGAGCGGCCGCGCGGACACCAGCTCGCTGACGATCCACAGCGAACCGCCCTCGGCGAACACGTCGAAGACCTGGTCGAGCCGGGGGTGGTCGGGAATCCGGGCGGCCGCCTGCGCCGCGTCGATCGCGCGCAGCACCGCCGGTTCGACGGTCCGGCGGGTGGTGCGGGCCGACGCCCGCCGCACCCCGCCGTCCCGGGCCACGAACCCGTCGGGCAGCCCGTCCGCGTCGAGCACCTCGGCCTCGACGACCTCGGGCAACGGCACCTGGCGCACCAGGACTTCCTGCCCGCTGTAGGTGTCGAAGGCCCGGCTCTCGGCGAGTTCGTACTCGTCGGACGGCGGCAGGGGCAGGCGGTAGCGGTCGGCGAGCACCCGTCCCGCGTAGTCGTCCACGATGCTCCCCCAGCCGACCGGTTGGTCAATTCCGTTCGCCGTGCGTTCCGTTGTGGCTTCGTTCGGTCCGCAACCACTCACGATACGTGCCCGAGGCAACCCGCAGAGCGGGGATGCGAGATCTCGGGCATCGTTCGTCGCGGAACGTCACTTCGGCGAGCGGTACGTCACGACTTCGGCTGGAACGTCTTCGCAAGCGTCGCCCACGTGCTCTTGCGCAGCGCGCTGTTCCACGCGGAGTCCTTGGCCGTGTACATCAGCGCGTAGCCCTGATGGTCGTTCACCACGAAGCCCCGGTCGATCGAGTGGAACTTGGTGCCGCCGTCCACGTAGGTGAACTCCCAGTCGGCCGTGTTCCAGCCGCGGTAGCTCACGCTCTCGATGCGGATCTTCTTGTACTGGGAGCGCGTCATGTAGCGCTCCTGGTTGTTCCAGTCCGCGACCGGGTCGTCCTTGGGCGTGGACGTCCAGCCGATGAGGAGCTTCTGTCCGCCGGGACCGGTGAACCGGGCTCCCGCGGCGTCCTGGGACTCGTACTCCCATCCCTTCGGCAGCCCGATCGTGAAGCCCTGGCCGCCCTTGTACGTCGTCACGGCGGAGGAACCCGAGCCCGACTCCTTGCCGTCGCCGCCCGAACCGTCCGACGAGCTCGCGCCCGTGTCCGTGTCCGAGGAGGTGCCGTCGCCGTCCGAGCCGGAGTCGGATCCCGACTTGTCGCCGCCGTCGGTGTGCGCGGCGTCGTCGTCGCCCTTGTCGCCGCTCTCGCCGCCGCCTCCGCCGTTCCCGCCGGCTGCGGGCGCTCCGCTGGAGGTGGTCGCCTTGACGCGGTTGTCGTCGCCCTTGGCGTCGCTGTCGTCCCCGCCGCCGAACACGACGGCGAGAACGGTGCCGATCACGGCCAGCGCCACGACGACCGCGACGATCACCAGTGTCCGCAGCGGAACGACATCCGTCAGCGAGGCCTTCGGCGCCGGGCGGGCCGGGCGCTCGGGGGCCACCGGCCACCCGGACCCCGAGCCGCCGCGCGTACCGCCCGCGGCTCCGGCGCCCGCCGCCGCACCGGAGTTCACCGGCTTGGTGCCGGAACCGTTCGTCCGTCCCGGCGTGGACGGGCTCGCCGCGGCGGTGGACGCCGACGCGCCACCGGCCGGGCCCGCGTCGGCACCGGCCCCCGGGCCCGTCCCGGTTCCCTCCGCCCGGTCGGAGTCCGGACCGCCGGCCGTCTTGGCGCGGGCCGTCGCCGCCGAGGTGGCCGCCGCGGTGGCGGCACCGGCCGCGGTCGCGGCCTTGCGCACCGAACGCAGGGCCCCGCGCAGCCGCGCCGGCTCCTCCGGCAGCGGCGGCATGGCCACGACCTTGGTCGCGTCCGGCGGCTCCGGCACGTCCTGCTCGGGGTCGGGCGCGCTCAGCACCTCGTTGAGCATGGCCCGTGCGCCCGCGTCGTCGAGCCGCTGCTCGGGGTCCTTGACGAGCAGGCCGTAGATCACCTTCTCCAGCGGGCCCGCGTTCTTGGGCTGTTCGACCGGCTCGGTCATCACCGCGGTGAGCGTCGCGATGGCGGAGCCCTTGTCGTACGGCGGAACGCCTTCGACCGACGCGTACAGCAGACCGCCCAGCGACCACAGGTCGGCGGCGGGTCCGGGCTTGTGGCCGCGCGCCCGCTCCGGCGAGATGTAGGAGGGCGCGCCGACGAGCATGCCGGTCGAGGTGATGGACGGGTCGCCCTCCACCTGGGCGATGCCGAAGTCGGTGAGCACGACCCGGCCGTCATGGTCGATCAGCACGTTCGACGGCTTCACGTCGCGGTGCAGGATGCCCTCACGGTGCGCCGCCTGCAGCACGTCGAGGATGGCGAGCCCGACTTCGGCGGCGCGCCTCGGCGTGAGCAGTCCGTCCTCGCGGATGACCTCGGCGAGGGACTTGCCCTCGATGCGCTCCATCACGATCCACGGCCGGTTGTCCTCGTCGACCACGTCGAAGACCGTCACCGCGCCGTTGTTGCGGATCCGCGCGATGGCCTTGGCCTCCCGCAGCGTGCGCGTGATCAGCCGGCGCTTCTCCTCCTCGTCGATGGCCGACGGGAACCGGAGTTCCTTCACGGCGACCGTACGGCCGAGCGTCTCGTCCTCGGCGCGCCACACGGTGCCCATGCCGCCGCGGCCGAGAACGTCCCCCAGCCGGTACCGCCCGGCGAGGAGACGTTCGCTCTTGTCCTGACGGGATGCTCCCGCCCGCTCCGCCTCCGACATGCGTCCCCTCATGCAACCCGCCCTGACAGAGCCTCCATTGTCCCTCACCCGACAAGTGCCCAGTGCCCTGGGGGCCCCTGGAACCGCAACAGCTCAGCCAGTGAGACGTCCGGGCGCCGCCGCCGGCCCGTCCGCGGCGGCGCCCCGCACCCGCCGACCGCCCAGCAACCGCAGGGCCTCGGGCCCGCCGCGCCCGTTTCCGGGACCGGACTCCGCGAGGGTCCGGGGCACAGCGGCGTGCCTCATGACGGGCCGCGACGAGGAAGGAGCCCCCGACGCCACCGCCCCGGACACCTCGGACACTTCTGGCCATACCCGTGCCCCTGGCGCTGCTCGTGACGGTTCCGCCCGACCCGCCGGAGCCGGCGCCGGCCCCGCTCTCGGCCGGCGCGGCGGGTGAGCCGGTGAGCACGCCGGCCGGCCCGAACCGCTTCCACGCGGCCCTGCTCGCCGCCGAGTCCTGTCCCCGAACCCCGCAGAACGGCCGGGGTCCGGTCGAAGGTCCCGGCTCAGCAAGCCCGTTCGAGTGATACGTGACGGACCCGGGCGGCGCGGGACGGTCAGAACTGCACGATCTCCGGCGCCCCGAGCCGGGCCGCGTCCGCCGTCAGGTCGTCCGGCTGGCGCTGGGACTCCCGCTCGGCCTCGACCCGCTTCTCGTAGTGCTCCACCTCGCGCTCGATCTGGTCCTTGTCCCAGCCGAGGACCGGTGCCACCAGCTCGGCGGCCTCACGGGCGCTGAGGGTGCCCCGGTCGAAGGTCTCGATGGAGATGCGGGTGCGCCGGGTCAGGACGTCGTCCAGGTGGCGGGCGCCCTCGTGCGAGGCGGCGTAGACGATCTCGGCACGGAGGTAGTCCTCGGCGGCGGGCATGGGCGCTCCGAGCGAGGGGTCCGCGGCGATGAGGGCGAGGAGTTCCTCGGCGAGCGCCCCGTACCGGTTCAACAGGTGCTCCACGCGCGCCACATGGATGCCGGTGCGCGCGGCTATCCGCGCCCGCGCGTTCCACAGCGCCCGGTAGCCCTCGGCGCCGAGCAGCGGGATGTCCTCGGTGACGCATTCGGCGACGCGCTGGTCGAGACCGTGCACCGCCGCGTCCACCGCGTCCTCGGCCATCACCCGGTAGGTCGTGTACTTGCCGCCGGCCACGACCACGAGTCCGGGCACCGGGTGGGCCACGGTGTGCTCGCGCGACAGTTTGCTGGTGGCGTCCGACTCCCCGGCCAGCAGCGGCCGGAGCCCCGCGTACACCCCCTCGACGTCGTCGCGGGTGAGCGGCACGGAGAGCACCGAGTTCACGTGCTCCAGCAGGTAGTCGATGTCCGCGCTGGACGCGGCCGGGTGGGCCTTGTCCAGGTCCCAGTCGGTGTCCGTGGTGCCGATGATCCAGTGGCGGCCCCACGGGATCACGAACAGCACGGACTTCTCGGTGCGCAGGATCAGACCGGTCGAGGAGTGGATGCGGTCCTTGGGCACGACCAGGTGGATGCCCTTGGAGGCGCGGACGTGGAACTGGCCCCGCTCCCCGACCATCGCCTGGGTGTCGTCGGTCCACACGCCCGTGGCGTTGACGATCTGCCGGGCCCGCACCTCGTACTCGCCGCCACCCTCGACGTCGCGCACCCTGGCCCCGACCACCCGCTCGCCCTCGCGGAGGAACCCGGTGACCCGAGCGCGGTTGGCGACCTTCGCCCCGTACGAAGCCGCCGTGCGCACCAGGGTCGCCACATAGCGGGCGTCGTCCATCTGGGCGTCGTAGTACTGCAGGGCGCCGATCAGCGCGTCCTTCTTCAAGGCCGGTGCCACGCGCAGGGCCTGGCGGCGGCTCAGATGGCGGTGGGAGGGCAGGCCCCGGCCGTGACCGCGGGCCATCGACATGGCGTCGTACAACGCGACGCCGGAGCCCGCGTACAGCCGCTCCCAGCCCTTGCGCTGCAGGGGATAGAGGAACGGGACGGGCTTGACCAGGTGCGGCGCGAGCCGTTCGAGGAGCAGGCCGCGCTCCTTCAGCGCCTCGCGGACGAGCGCGAAGTCCAGCATCTCCAGATACCGCAGGCCGCCGTGGATCAGTTTGCTGGATCTGCTCGACGTGCCCGACGCCCAGTCACGCGCCTCGACCAGTCCGGTGGACAGACCGCGTGTCGCGGCGTCCAGCGCGGTGCCCGCGCCGACCACGCCCGCGCCCACGACCAGCACGTCCAGCTCGCCCTCGGTCATGCCCGCCAGTGACTCGGCACGCTCCGCCGGCCCCAGTGTCGCTGTCCTCACCGCTGCCTCCCGCTGTAGGTCGCGCTGACCACACCCGTCCGGCGACGCCGGCTCCCGTCCCCTCTGCCCAAGTCTGACCGTCCCTCCCCTCATCGGCCACCGTCCGTCCTCGGCCTGTGGACAACTCCGGGCGACGCGCAGGGAATCTTGATCGATCAATCCCGCAAATCGGTCATATTTACTCCTAGTCTGACATTGCTCTCGCCCATCCTGTCCACAGGGCTTGCGCACCTGTCCCGCATCGGTTACTGGGAAGGACGGCCCACTCCATGCCCGCAGACCTCGCCGTCATCGGACTCGGTCACCTCGGCCTGCCCCTGGCCCAGGCCGCCGTCGCCGCCGGCATCTCCACCCTCGGCTACAGAACCGGACCCGAGGGCGGCTCCCTCACCCCCGCCGAACTGCGCCGGATGCTCTCGGGCGGCTTCCGTCCGGCCACGAACCCGGCCGAGCTGGGCCGCGTCCGCACCGCCGTCATCTGCGCCCCGACCCCGCCCGGCGCGGACGGCGCCCTGGACCTCGGCCAGGTGGAGTCGGCGGCCCGCACCCTGGCCGCACGGCTGCGCCCGCACACCACGGTCATCCTGGAATCGCCCGTGCACCCCGGCACCACCGAGGCGTTCCTGCGCCCCCTGCTCGAGACCGGCTCCGGGCTGCGCGCGGGACGCGACTTCCACCTCGCCTACTCGCCCAGCCGCATCGACCCCGGCAACCGCGACTTCACCCCCGCCGGGACACCGAAGGTCATCGGCGGCCTCACCCCCGCGTGCACCGAGTCGGCCGCCGCCTTCTACGGACGGCTCACCGACAAGGTCGTCCGCGCGCGCGGTCCCCGCGAGGCGGAGACCGTGCAGGTCCTGGAGACCAACTTCCGGCACGTCAACATCGCGCTCGTCAACGAGATGGCCGTGCTCTGCCACGACCTGGGCGTCGACCTGTGGGACGTCATCCGCTGCGCGGAGACCAAGCCGTTCGGGTTCCAGGCGTTCCGGCCCGGCCCGGGGGTCGGCGGCCACGGGCTCGCCCAGGACCTCGGCGGCCCCTCCGGACGCCCGCTGCGGATGGTCGAACTGGCCCGGCAGGTCAACGACCACATGCCCCGGTACGTCATCCAGCGCGCCGCCGCCCTGCTCAACGAGCACGGGAAGTCCGCCCGGGCCGCGCGCGTGCTCCTCCTCGGCGTCACCTACAAGGCCGACACCGCCGACCAACAGGGCGCCCCCGCCCACGAGATCGCCGTACGGCTCATGGAGCTCGGCGCCTCCGTCAGCTACCACGACCCGTACGTACCGGCCTGGAGCGTGCTCGGGCGGCCCGTACCGCGCGCGGACTCCCTCTACGAGGCCGCGGCCGACGCCGACCTGACGATCCTGCTCCAGCAGCACCGCACGTACGACCTGCAGGGGCTGTCCGTGAAGGCCCAGCTCCTGCTGGACACCAGGGGAGCGACCCCGACGGGGGCGGCGCACCGGCTCTGAACCGGGGGACACCCCGCCCGGCGAACGGCCGGCGGGACCCGGACGCGCGGGAAGGGCCGCACCGAGTCGGTGCGGCCCTTCCCGCGTACGGCGTGAGCGCCGGTGGAACGGCGTGCGGCTACCGCTTGTGCTGCGAGTCCGCCACCGTCACCTCGACGCGCTGGAACTCCTTGAGCTCGCTGTAGCCGGTGGTCGCCATCGCGCGGCGCAGGGCGCCGAAGATGTTCATCGAGCCGTCCGGGATGTGCGACGGGCCGGTGAGGATCTCCTCGATGGTGCCGACGGTGCCGAGGTCGACCTTCTTGCCGCGCGGCAGCTCCTCGTTCACCGCCTCCATGCCCCAGTGGTGGCCGCGGCCCGGCGCGTCGGTGGCGCGCGCGAGCGGGGAGCCCATCATCACCGAGTCGGCGCCGCAGGCGATGGCCTTGGGGAGGTCGCCGGACCAGCCCACACCGCCATCGGCGATGACGTGCACGTACCGGCCGCCGGACTCGTCCATGTAGTCGCGGCGGGCCGCGGCGACGTCCGCGACGGCGGTGGCCATCGGGACCTGGATGCCCAGCACGTTGCGCGTGGTGTGCGCGGCGCCGCCGCCGAAACCGACCAGGACGCCGGCCGCGCCGGTGCGCATCAGGTGCAGCGCCGCGGTGTACGTGGCGCAGCCGCCGACGATCACCGGGACGTCGAGCTCGTAGATGAACTGCTTCAGGTTCAGCGGCTCGGCGGCACCGGAGACGTGCTCGGCGGAGACCGTCGTACCGCGGATGACGAAGATGTCCACGCCCGCGTCGACGACGGCCTTGGAGAACTGCGCCGTGCGCTGCGGGGAGAGGGCGGCGGCGGTGACGACCCCGGCGTCGCGCACCTCCTTGATGCGCTGCCCGATCAGCTCCTCCTTGATGGGAGCGGCGTAGATCTCCTGGAGGCGGCGGGTCGCGCTCTCCGAGTCCAGCCCGGCGATCTCGTCGAGCAACGGCTGCGGGTCGTCGTACCGCGTCCAGAGGCCTTCCAGGTTCAGGACGCCCAGGCCGCCCAGCTCGCCGATGCGGATCGCGGTGGCCGGGGAGACGACCGAGTCCATGGGGGCGGCCAGGAAGGGCAGCTCGAAGCGGTAGGCGTCGATCTGCCAGGCGATCGAGACCTCCTTCGGGTCCCGCGTACGACGGCTCGGGACGACGGCGATGTCGTCGAAGGCGTACGCCCGGCGGCCGCGCTTGCCGCGCCCGATCTCGATCTCAGTCACGTTGTGGCCTTTCCCTGATGCGTTTCAGCGTCTTCCAGTATCGCCGACACGCACGACGAGGGCGGCCCCGGAAACCCCGGGGCCGCCCTGTGCGAAGCCGCTGACTACTTGTTCCGGCTGTAGTTCGGCGCCTCGACCGTCATCTGGATGTCGTGCGGGTGCGACTCCTTCAGGCCCGCCGACGTGATCCGCACGAAGCGGCCCTTCGTCTCCATCTCCTCGATGGTGGCGGCGCCGACGTAGCCCATGGTCTGGCGCAGACCGCCGACGAGCTGGTGCAGGACGTTGGCGAGCGGACCACGGTAGGGCACCTGGCCCTCGATGCCCTCGGGCACGAGCTTGTCGTCGGAGGCGACCTCGGCCTGGAAGTAGCGGTCCTTCGAGTACGACCGGCCCTGGCCGCGGGACTGCATGGCGCCCAGCGAGCCCATGCCGCGGTACGACTTGAACTGCTTGCCGTTGATGAACAGCAGCTCGCCCGGGGACTCCTCGCAGCCCGCGAGGAGGCTGCCCAGCATCACCGTGTCGGCGCCGGCGGCCAGTGCCTTGCCGATGTCGCCGGAGTACTGGAGGCCGCCGTCGCCGATCAGCGGGACCCCGGCCGGACGGGCCGCGAGGGACGCCTCGTAGATCGCGGTGACCTGCGGGACGCCGATGCCGGCCACCACGCGCGTGGTGCAGATCGAACCGGGGCCGATGCCCACCTTGATGCCGTCCACACCGGCGTCGATGAGGGCCTGCGCGCCGTCGCGGGTGGCGACGTTGCCGCCGATCACGTCGACGGACACGCTCGACTTGATCTTCGCCATCCAGCTGAGGGCGTTGCTGTTGTGGCCGTGCGAGGTGTCGACGACCAGGAAGTCCACGCCGGCCGCGGCCAGGGCCTGGGCGCGCTCCAGCGCCTCCGGGCTGGCGCCGACGGCGGCACCGACGATCAGCCGGCCCTCGGAGTCCTTGGCGGCGTTCGGGTACTGCTCGGCCTTGACGAAGTCCTTGACCGTGATCAGGCCCTTGAGCACACCGGCGTCGTCGACCAGCGGAAGCTTCTCGATCTTGTGCTTGCGCAGCAGCTCCATCGCCTCGACACCGGAGGTGCCGACCTTGCCGGTGACCAGCGGCATCGGCGTCATGACCTCACGGACCTGACGGGTGCGGTCGCTCTCGAAGGCCATGTCGCGGTTGGTCACGATGCCGAGCAGCTTGCCCGCCGGGTCGGTGACCGGGACACCGCTGATGCGGAACTTGGCGCACAGGGCGTCCGCGTCGGCGAGCGTCGCCTCCGGGTGCACCGTGATCGGGTCGGTGACCATGCCGGACTCGGACCGCTTGACCAGGTCGACCTGGTTGACCTGGTCCTCGATGGACAGGTTGCGGTGCAGCACGCCGACGCCGCCCAGGCGGGCCATCGCGATCGCCATGCGGGACTCGGTCACCTTGTCCATCGCCGCGGACAGCAGCGGGATGTTGACCCGGACGTTGCGGGAGATCCGGGACGAGGTGTCGACCGCGTTGGGGAGCACCTCGGAGGCTCCCGGCAGCAGCAGCACGTCGTCGTAGGTCAGCCCCAGGGTCGCGAATTTGGCGGGCACTCCGTCGACGTTGGCAGTCATGACACCTTCCCCAAATGGCCTTGATCGGTGCGGATGTCCATGCTAACGGGAAGCATGGCTCTCTCATTCCACGGTTGAGGGTGGGCTTCGGCTTCGTATGTTCGTACGGGATGACGGTCTCTCCCGTTCAGACCCGTGCCCGGCGAAGGGCTCCGGAGTCCGTTCGGGCCGCCCGGCCAGGGGCGGGCAGCCCTCGGACCCGCCCGCCGCCCCGTCCGTCGGGGACGGCACGGCGCCGCCCGGGTGGCCGGATCCACGCCATCGGGTCCGTCACCTTTTGCCTGCAATTTGCGGAGAAGGAGGGCCCTGGACCAGGGGACCGCCCTCCGGCCCCGTGACCGGCATCACCGGAAAGAGTCACGCCGATCGGCTCGACGGGAGCCGGCCGGCCCGGCCGCGTCACCACGGCCGGATCCGGATGTCCTACTGCTCCGCCAGTGCCCGCAGCCGGCTCAGCGCGCGGTGCTGGGCGACCCGGACTGCGCCCGGGGACATGCCCAGCATCTGACCCGTCTCCTCCGCCGTGAGACCCACCGCGATCCGCAGGAGGAGCAGCTCACGCTGGTTCTCGGGGAGGTTGGCCAGGAGTTTCTTGGCCCACTCGGCGTCGCTGCTGAGCAGCGCGCGCTCCTCGGGACCGAGGGAGTCGTCGGGCCGCTCCGGCATCTCGTCGGACGGGACGGCCGTGGACCCCGGGTGGCGCATCGCGGCGCGCTGGAGGTCGGCGACCTTGTGCGCGGCGATCGCGAAGACGAACGCCTCGAAGGGACGCCCGGTGTCCTTGTAGCGCGGCAGCGCGAGGAGCACGGCGACGCAGACCTCCTGCGCCAGGTCCTCCACGAAGTGCCGCGCGTCCCCCGGGAGCCGGGAGAGGCGGGCGCGGCAGTAACGCAGCGCGAGCGGGTGTACGTGGACGAGCAGGTCGTGCGTGGCCTGTTCGTCACCGTCGACCGCGCGAAGGACGAGCGCACCGATCCCCGTCGTCTCGTCTTCACGCATCGGTCCATGGTGCCTCGGCGTCGTCCTGTCCGTGGCACCGCGTCCATAGTTGTGCACCGAAGCGTTATGAGC
This sequence comes from Streptomyces sp. NPDC058751, assembly GCF_042746485.1. Lineage (NCBI taxonomy): Bacteria > Bacillati > Actinomycetota > Actinomycetes > Kitasatosporales > Streptomycetaceae > Streptomyces > Streptomyces sp. NPDC058751. The sequence continues at coordinate 30,763 of NZ_JBHYPZ010000066.1, forward strand.
AGGTGCGCCGGAACTCATCTCCTGCGCCCTCCCCTTCCGCTCGACCGACTTGTCCCCAAGGAACTCCACACCTCAAGGATGCGGCATCCGCCGGGAAACGGAGCCCGGGCGCCGAGGAGGCCGCCCCGGGGGGCCCGGCCCCGCCCGCCGTCCGGCGGGCGGGGGCCACCGATGTCACACCCGCGAGGCCGGTCACCTAACGGACCAGACCCCACCGGAATCCGAGCGCGACCGCGTGCGCCCGGTCCGAGGCGCCGAGCTTCTTGAAGAGCCGCCGGGCGTGCGTCTTGACCGTGTCCTCGGAGAGGAACAGCTCACGGCCGATCTCGGCGTTCGAGCGTCCGTGGCTCATTCCCTCGAGCACCTGGATCTCACGCGCGGTGAGCGTGGGCGCGGCGCCCATCTCCGCCGAACGCAGTCTGCGGGGCGCGAGCCGCCAGGTCGGGTCGGCGAGCGCCTGGGTCACGGTGGCGCGCAGTTCCGCCCGCGAGGCGTCCTTGTGCAGATAGCCGCGGGCACCGGCGGCGACGGCGAGCGCCACACCGTCCAGGTCCTCGGCGACGGTGAGCATGATGATGCGCGCACCGGGGTCGGCGGACAGCAGCCGCCTGACCGTCTCCACGCCGCCCAGTCCGGGCATACGTACGTCCATCAGAATCAGATCCGAACGGTCGGCCCCCCAGCGGCGGAGGACTTCCTCGCCGTTGGCCGCCGTCGTCACGCGCTCGACACCGGGCACGGTCGCGACCGCGCGGCGGAGCGCCTCTCGGGCAAGCGGGGAGTCGTCGCAGACGAGGACGGATGTCATGACCGTCCTCCGCAGCTGATGCACGTCACCTTGAGCCTCCAGGCTGTTACGAATTGTCACCTTTGCGGTCGACACTCGCAGACGGACACGACCGCCTACCCGAGCGCTTGTTCCTTCAACCGCCTCAGCCATCTCAACGATGGTCACTCGAAAGAGTTACGGGGCGGCCCGCCGTCATCGGCACTGTACGTGAGGGCACGGACACGGTGCAGACATGCGCGCCGACCCTCGACGTTTCATTACAACCCGTGCCCCATTTAGCCTGTTTTCTTCCCTTTTGCTGGTGTCTGAGACTAGATTCGCAACGAGTCATATTTTCATCTCCTTAGATCGTAGATGTACGGTCGGTGGGCACAGAGCATCCCAGAACGGCAACAAGGGGACACGCAATGGCAGATTTCTCCCGCCTTCCCGGTCCGAACGCGGACCTCTGGGACTGGCAGCTCCTCGCGGCCTGCCGAGGGGTCGACAGCTCGCTCTTCTTCCACCCGGAAGGCGAGCGTGGTGCGGCACGGAGCGCTCGTGAGAACTCGGCCAAAGAGGTCTGCATGAGATGCCCGGTACGCGCGGAGTGCGCGGCACACGCACTCGCGGTGCGCGAACCGTACGGCGTGTGGGGCGGACTGACCGAGGACGAGCGCGAAGAGCTCATGGGACGGGCACGCAACCGACTGGTCTCGGCGGCGACCACGGGAAACGCTTCCGCTTCGAACAACTGAAGGAACGTTTCTGCCCTGAAGGTGCGTACGGGTTCGGTACGTACAGGTAGGTGCGCACGGCCTGGAGGTGCGTACGGGAAGCATGCACAGAGGAAGCACGTACAGATGCGCACGAAACAGATGTGCGCGAAGCCTGACGCGCACGAAGCGGATGCGCACGAAACAGACGCGCGCGAAACAGACGCGTACGAAGCGCGGAAAGCACTGAGCCCGGCGGAGACCGCCCGGCTCCTCCACGGGTGAAGCCCTAGCGGGCCGCCGCCCGTGCCAGCCGGTCCAGCGTCGCGGCCACCGCCGGCACCTCGGCGAGGTCCGGGAGGGTGAGGGCGACGATCTCACGGCGCACCGCGGGCTCCACCGTCACGGTCCGAGCCCCCTTCGGCCGTACGGACTCGATCGCGAGTTCCGGCAGGACGGCCACACCGAGTCCCGCGCCCACGAGCCCGACCACCGCCGGATAGTCGTCGGTGGCGAAGTCGATGCGGGGCTCGAAACCGGCATCGCGGCACACCTCGACGAGCTGGCCACGACAGCGCGGGCAGCCCGCGATCCACGACTCACCGGCGAACTCGCCGATCGCCACGGACTCCGCGCGCGCGAGCGGGTGCCGCTCGGGCACCAGGCCGACGAGCCTGTCCATCAGCAGGGGGCGTACGACGAGGTCGTCCCACTCCTCCGCGCCCGGGGCGCTCTCGTAGCGGAAGGCCAGGGCTATGTCGCAGTCGCCGGCCCGCAGCTTCTCGACGGACTCGGGCGGTTCGGCCTCCTCCAGGGAGACCCGCGTGCCGGGGTGGGCGGCGCGCAGTGCGGCGAGGGCCGTGGGAACGAGGGTGGAACTGCCGCTGGGGAAGGAGACCAGACGGACGCGGCCCGCGCGCAGACCGGCGATCGCGGCGACCTCCTCCTCCGCGGCCGTGAGGCCGGCGAGGATGCTCGCCGCGTGCTTGACCAGGGCCTCGCCCGCCTGGGTGAGCCGCATCTCGCGTCCCGTCCTGACGAGCAGCGGGGTGCCCACGGACGATTCCAGCGCCTTCATCTGCTGGCTGACGGCGGGCTGGGTGCAGCCCAGTTCGCGGCCCGCCGCCGAGAAGGAACCGGTGGTGGCGACGGCGCGCAGGACGCGGAGATGACGAGCCTCGATCACCCTTCGAGCATAAGCGCGTCTTGGATGCTGTGCCGAATATCGTATCGACGCTTTGGCATGGATCGCCTAGCTTGACCGCATGAAGCTTCTGTCGCTGAACGTCGGCCGGGCCCGGGCCGTCGCGTACACGGACCAGCCCGAGGGCCTGACCGGCATCGACAAGCACCCGGTCGACGGACCGGTGCGCGTGACGGCGCCGGGGCCCAAGGGGACCGGCGGGAGCGGGCTGGCCGGGGACACCGTGTGCGACCTGCGGCACCACGGCGGTGACGACCAGGCGGTGTACGCGGTGGCGCGCGAGGACCTCGACGACTGGGAGCGCGAGCTCGGCCGGACGCTGCCGAACGGCGTGTTCGGCGAGAACCTCACGACGCTGGGGGTCGACGTGTCCGGCGCGCTGATCGGCGAACGCTGGCGGGTGGGTTCCGGCGTCGTCCTGGAGGTCACCTGCGGGCGCATCCCGTGCCGCACCTTCCAGGAGCACCTCGGCGAGAAGGGCTGGGTCCGGCGGTTCACGCACCGGGGTGCGCCGGGGGCGTACCTGCGGGTGATCGAGCCCGGCGAGATCAGCCCCGGGGACCCGGTCGAGATCGTGCACCGGCCCGGCCACGACGTCACCGTCGCCCTCCAGTTCCGCGCCTCGACGGTCGAACGGAAGCTGCTGCCGAGGCTGTTGGCGGCGGGCGACGCACTGCACCCGGAGGCGCTGGCGTCGGCGCGCGAGTACGTGGCGAAGTACGGCGGATAGGCGCGGCCCGGCACCGGCCCCGGGGTGCGGAGGACGTACGGAACGCGGGCGGGAGGTCTGCGGCACCGAGGGGCGGGAGACCCTGCCGGTCACTACCCTTGCGCCATGACAACGGCTCTGATTACGGGATCGACCGCGGGGATCGGTGCCGCCTTCGCGCGGCGGCTCGCGGCGGACGGGCACAACCTCGTGCTGGTGGCGCGGGACACGCAGCGGCTGCGGGAGCAGGCGACCGAGCTGCACGACCTGCACGGCATCGAGGCGGAGGTGCTCACCGCGGACCTGGCGACGGACGAGGGCATCGAGGAGGTCGCCGTCCGCCTGTCCGACCGCAAGAACCCGGTCGACCTGCTGGTCAACAACGCCGGCTTCGGCAACAAGGGCCGCTATCTGGACGTGTCGATGGCGGACGAGCTGAGGATGCTCAAGGTGCACTGCGAGGCGGTGCTCCGGCTGACGTCGGCGGCGGCCGAGGCGATGCGGGAGCGCGGCCGGGGCGGCGTCGTCAACGTGGCCTCGGTGGCCGCGTTCGTGCCGCGGGGCACGTACGGGGCGTCGAAGGCATGGGTCGTGCAGTTCACGCAGGGCGCGGCGAAGGACCTCGCGGGCAGCGGGGTGCGGCTGATGGCGCTGGCTCCCGGCTTCGTGCGCACCGAGTTCCACGAGCGGGCGGGGATGGGCACGGACAACATCCCGAACTGGATGTGGCTGGACGCCGACAAGCTGGTCGCGGCGGCGCTCGCCGACCTGGCGCGCGGGAAGACCCTGTCCGTCCCCGACCCCCGTTACAAGGCGCTGATGGGCGTGGTGAAGGTGACGCCGCGGGCGATGCTGGGCGGGATCTCGTCGAGGACCGGCCGGAAGTACGGACCCCAGTGAGGTATGCGCTTCGGTGAGCCCCCGCTGATGTGCGGTTCCCGGCAAGGGGATCGGGCGGGGCGCGCGGTCGCGGGCGGTCGCCCGCGATGATCGTGCGGTGGGTGGTGCCGCCCCTCCGGTGGGAGGATTGAGGGTGGATCAACCGGACCAGGGGCCGGAGGCGGCGCCATGACATTCATGCAGTTGATTGACTGTAGAACCAGTCGGTTCGACGAGTTGAACCGGCTGATGGACACGTGGGTCGAGAAGACCAAGGGGAAACGGACCGCGACGCACAGCGTCATCGGCAAGGACCGCTCCGACGCGAGTCACTTCGTGGAGATCGTGGAGTTCCCGTCGTACGAGGACGCGATGCGGAACTCGAAGCTCGCGGAGACCGACGAGATCTTCCAGGAGATGGTGGCGCTCTGCGACGGCATGCCGACGTTCACGGACCTCGACGTGGTGCGCGACGAGCAGCTCTACGCGGCGAACATCCGCAGGTTCTTCGAGATGCTGGGAGCCCCCGGGGAGCTGCCGCCGCTCGACGGGCTCATGGCGGAGAGCTACCACGACCACGATCCCGCCAACGAGCAGGACACCATCGGGCTCGACGCCATACGGCGTGAGATGGAGATGTGGCGCGGCGGCTTCGACTTCACGTTCACCATCGAGGACCAGATCGCCGAGGGCGACCGCGTCTGCACGCGGTGGACCTGGGGCGGCACGCACACGGGCGACTTCATGGGGATCCCGGCGTCCGGGAAGCAGGTCTCCATGACCGGCTCGACCATCTTCCGGTGCAACGAGGACGGAAAGATCGTCGAAGGCTGGTGGGAGTACGACAGGCTGGGCCTGATGGCGGGGATCGGCGCGCTGGACGCGATGGAGGACTGATCTCGGGGCGGTCGACGACCGACCGCCCCTCCCCCAACGTCGGCCGCGCGAGGCCATCCGCACGAACGCGGCCCACTGATTCGAGCGGGCTGACCTTCTTCGGCTGCGCGTACAGGGCGCTCACGTCGTGCGCTTCCACGTAAGCCGTCCCGAGCTGATCCTTTGAGTGCATCGGCTCGGGTTCCGGGATGTGCCGCCCTGCTCCACCGCCGCGATCTGCGCCTCGCCGTACCCGACCCGCTCCCCCGACTGCACCCGTGTGGGCCCCGCCGGCTCCCGCGGCCCGCCGTTCGGCGGCGGAACGGCACCGCACGGGCCCGTTTCGGCGCGCGGCGGCCCCTCAGTAGTGGTACCGGGCCTTGATGATCACGATTTCCTTCTCGGTGGCCCGGTAGACCAGCCGGTGCTCGTCGTCGATCCGGCGCGACCAGTACCCCGACAGGTCGCCCTTCAGCGGCTCGGGCTTGCCGATCCCCGTGAAGGGGTCGCGCTGGATCTCCCCGATCAGGCGGACCAGCTTGCCGAACAGCTTCTTGTCGGCGGACTGCCAGTAGAGGAGGTCCTCCCAGCCGGTGGGACGGAACCGTACGTCCCTCACTCCCCGTCCTCCGCCATGGCCGTCAGTTCGTCCATGGACCTGGTGACCAACGGCGTTTCGGCGGCCTTGTCCTCGGCGACGGCCGCCATGAGGCGGGCGGCGTTGGCAGGGCTGCGGAGCAGGTAGACGGTCTCCTGCCAGGAGCGGAAGTCATCGGCCGACATCAGTATGGCGTCGCCGCCCTTGGAGGTGATCTCGACCGGCTCGTGATCGTCGTTGACCTGCTGGATGAGCGGGAACAGCCTGGCTCGGGCCTCGCTGGCGGTGATGGCCACGGTCTCGTCCTCCCAGGAAGTGGTACGACCTCACGGTACCACTCGACTGGTACAAGAATCTGGTACCAGTCCGAAGAACGCTCGTGTCCGGCCAGGACGCCGGACAGCACTTCGCCCCGCCGTGGGAACGGCGGGGCGAAGCTACGCGGGCCGGTTCGGTGCCGAGTCCCCGTGCGGGGACCCGGCACCGGATCCGGTGTGCGTCAGTGGGAGTGCCCGTGGCCGCCGTGACCGGCGTCGGCCTCTTCCTCTTCCTTCTTCTCGACGACCAGGGTCTCGGTCGTGAGGAGCAGGGAGGCGATGGAGGCGGCGTTCTCCAGGGCGGAGCGGGTGACCTTGACCGGGTCGATGACGCCGGCCTTGACCAGGTCGCCGTACTCGCCGGTGGCGGCGTTGAAGCCCTGGCCCTTGTCGAGGTCGGCGACCTTGGAGGTGATGACGTAGCCCTCCAGGCCGGCGTTCTCGGCGATCCAGCGCAGCGGCTCGACGGCGGCGCGGCGGACGACCGCGACACCCGTGGCCTCGTCGCCGGTCTTGTCGAGGTTGCCCTCGAGGACCTTGACGGCGTGGACGAGCGCGGAGCCACCACCGGAGACGATGCCCTCCTCGACCGCGGCGCGGGTCGCGGAGATGGCGTCCTCCAGACGGTGCTTCTTCTCCTTCAGCTCCACCTCGGTGGCGGCGCCGACCTTGATCACGCACACGCCGCCGGCCAGCTTCGCGAGGCGCTCCTGGAGCTTCTCGCGGTCCCAGTCGGAGTCCGTGTTCTCGATCTCGGCCTTGATCTGGTTGACGCGGCCGACGACCTCGTCCGGGCTGCCGGCACCGTCGACGATGGTGGTGTCGTCCTTGGTGACGGTCACGCGGCGGGCGCTGCCGAGCACGTCCAGGCCGACCTGGTCGAGCTTGAGGCCGACCTCCTCGGCGATGACCTGACCACCGGTGAGGGTGGCGATGTCGCCGAGCATGGCCTTGCGGCGGTCACCGAAGCCGGGGGCCTTCACGGCGACGGCGTTGAACGTGCCGCGGATCTTGTTGACGACCAGGGTCGACAGGGCCTCGCCCTCGACGTCCTCGGCGATGATCAGCAGCGGCTTGGAGGCGTTCGACTGGATGACCTTCTCCAGCAGCGGCAGCAGGTCCTGGATGGAGCTGATCTTGCCCTGGTGGATGAGGATGTACGGGTCGTCGAGGACGGCCTCCATACGCTCCTGGTCGGACACCATGTACGGGGACAGGTAGCCCTTGTCGAAGGCCATGCCCTCGGTGAAGTCGAGCTCCAGGCCGAAGGTGTTGGACTCCTCGACGGTGATGACACCGTCCTTGCCGACCTTGTCCATCGCCTCGGCGATGAGCTCGCCGACCTGGCTGTCCTGCGCGGAGAGCGCGGCGACGGCGGCGATGTCGGACTTGTCGTCGATCGGGCGCGCGGTGGCGAGGAGCTCGTCGGAGACCGCCTTGACGGCCGCGTCGATGCCCTTCTTCAGCAGCGCCGGGGAGGCACCCGCGGCGACGTTGCGCAGGCCCTCGCGCACGAGCGCCTGGGCGAGCACGGTGGCGGTGGTCGTACCGTCACCCGCGATGTCGTTGGTCTTGGTCGCCACCTCCTTCACGAGCTGCGCGCCGAGGTTCTCGAACGGGTCCTCGACCTCGACCTCACGGGCGATGGTCACACCGTCGTTGGTGATGGTGGGGGCGCCGAACTTCTTGTCGATGACGACGTTGCGGCCCTTGGGGCCGATCGTCACCTTCACCGTGTCGGCAAGCTTGTTGACGCCGCGCTCAAGGGCGCGACGGGCGTCCTCGTCGAACTTCAGGATCTTCGCCATGGAAGCGGTTCAGCCCTCTCGGAAAATGTGGAGAAACGAACCGCGCCCCCGGCTCCCGGCTGGAATGATCGCGGGTGCCAGGGGCGTGGTTCACTGCAATGCTCGGTGCGGGGTCGTCCGGGGGAAGGCCCCGAACTCCCTTACCGGGTGAATTACTTCTCGATGATCGCGAGCACGTCGCGAGCCGAGAGGACGAGGTACTCCTCGCCGTTGTACTTCACCTCGGTGCCGCCGTACTTGCTGTAGAGAACGATGTCGCCGACGGCGACGTCGAGCTCGACACGCTTGCCGTCCTCGATGCGGCCCGGGCCCACGGCCAGGACGACGCCCTCCTGGGGCTTCTCCTTCGCCGTGTCGGGAATGACCAGGCCGGAGGCCGTGGTCTGCTCGGCGTCGAGCGGCTGGACCACGATGCGGTCCTCGAGCGGCTTGATGGCAACCTTGGAGCTGGCGGTCGTCACGATCCGACCTCCCCCTTCGGAGATCTCACGGGGTTAACTGTCTGAGGTGGCGACCAGGTCGATCCGTCGTCGCGGGTGCCGGACCTGCCCGTCGCTGTTGGCACTCTCCAGGGGGGAGTGCCAGACCTGAGACTATGACTGCGATTAGCACTCGGTCAAGCGGAGTGCCAAAGGCGTCGTCGTGGCGTGGGCCGGAAGATGCCCGACCTGCACCGAATGGCCCCTTCCCGGCCCCCCTGCGGGACCCCCTAGAGGTAGTCCTCCAGCCGTGCCGGGGTGAAGCCCTCGCGCTGGATCCGGCGCAGGAGACGGAGCGTGGCGCCCGTGGGGTCGGGCCCGGCGGGACCGGAGAGGATGTCGCCGGGCCGCAGCGGGTGCGCGTCTGCCGTCCTGCCGAGGACGACCGCGGCGACCCCGCAGTCGGCGGCGGCGCGCAGGGTGGTGCCGTCGTAGCGGCCGTACGGGGGCCGCAGCAGCCGGGGCCGGAGGCCGAAGCGCCGCGCGAGCTTGTCCTGTTGTCCGCAGATCTCGGCGCGCTGGCCGGCGTAGGGCAGACCGCGCAGGGCGGTGTGGTCGAGGGTGTGGTTCTGGATGCTCGCGCCGACCGCGCGCAGCCGGGCGAGCCGCCCGTACCCGGGTCCGGCGACCCGGTCCGTGAGGAACATGCTGACGGGCAGGCGCAGTTCACGGACCATGTCGGTGAACCGCGGGTCGCGTTCGGCCCCGTCGTCGTACGTCAGGAAGACCACCTTGTCGGGGGTGCGCACCCGGTCGACGACGGGCGGCAGGCCCGTGTCCGCGGTGCGCGCGGTGGCGCGGGCGGGCACGTCCGGCGCCGGGGCGAGCGGGGTGGCCAGGCCCCAGCGGCGGTACGCCGACTCGGTCGGGCGGACGCGCTGGGCCGCCTTCTTGCCCAGCCGCTCGATGGGGTCGACGGACTGCGCGCAGCCGCTGAGCAGCACCGCCACGAGCAGCCCGGCGGCCGGCACCCGCACCCTCACGGGTGGTCCTCCGGGCACGCGACCGCGTACCCCTCGGCCGCGACCGTCCCCGGGAAGCGGCGGACCGTGCCGGACATGGCGCCCCTCCCCCGCCCGCGGCCCCGGAAGTTGGCGGGCACGCCGACTCCCCGGCGCGCGACAGCACCCTTCACACCGGTTTTGTCATTTTGTCGTACGGGTCGCATGGAGCCGGATCCTCCCAGCTCACCGCCCTCGCGAGGGGCCCGACACCGCCGCCGGAAGCGCACCGTCCACCGACTGGCCCACAATGGCCGGGTGAACGACGTCTCCTTCGCCCCCCTCCTCACCGCCGAGGGCCGCGCCCTGCTCGACGAGGTCCGCGCCACCGAACCGGCACAGGAACTGGCCGTCGCCACCCGGCTGCGTCGCGAGCACCCCGCCGAGCTGGTCTCGGCGGCCCTCGGCCAGGCACGGCTGCGGCAGCGGGCGGTGGCGAAGTTCGGGGCCGAGGACGCCGGACGGATGTTCTTCACCCCCAACGGGGTCGAGCAGTCCACCCGTACGAGCGTGGCCGTGCACCGCGCCGAGCGGCTGCGCGCGCTGGGGGTCCGCTCCGTCGCCGACCTGTGCTGCGGCATCGGCGGCGACGCCATCGCGCTGGCCCGCGCCGGGATCCGCGTGCTGGCCGTCGACCGCGACCCGCTGACGGCCGCCGCCGCCCGCGCCAACGCCGACGCGCTGGGCCTCGCGGACCTGATCGAGGTGCGCGAGAGCGACGTCACCGAGGTGGACACCACGTCGTACGACGCCGTCTTCGTGGACCCGGCGCGGCGCGGCGGCCGGGGCCGGATCTTCGACCCGGAGGCGTACTCGCCGCCACTGTCCTGGGCGGTCGGCACCGCCCTCACGGCCCGGATCGCCGCGCTGAAGATCGCCCCCGGGATCCCGCACGAGGCGGTGCCCGCCGAGGCGGAGGCCGAGTGGATCTCGGACGGCGGGGACGTGAAGGAGGCGGTGCTCTGGTTCGGCACCGAACCCGGCCTGGTGCGCGCCACCCTGCTGCCGGGCCCGCGCGAGCTGCGCGGCCGCGGGCTGCCCGACCCGCGGGTCAGGGCGGTCGGCCGCTACCTGTACGAGCCGGACGGCGCCGTCATCCGCGCGCACCTGGTCGCCGAGGTGGCCGAGGAGCTGGACGGCGGGCTGGTCGACGAGACGATCGCCTACGTCACCGCGGACGAGCTGCGCCCCACCCCGTACGCCGCCGCGTACGAGATCACCGACCGGCTCCCCTTCAACGTGAAGAAGTTGAAGGCCCTGCTCCGGGAGCGGGAGGTCGGGGTCCTGACCGTGAAGAAGCGCGGGTCGGCCGTCGAGCCGGAGGAGCTGCGCCGCAAGGTCAAGCCGCAGGGCCCGCACTCCGCGACGGTGTTCCTGACCCGGGTGGCGGGCGCCCCGACCATGCTCGTCGGGGCACCGGCACGGCCGGCCACCGCCGACGGCGAGCGCTGAACGGGGCGGGGTCCGGCCCGGTCGCGGGCCGCGCCGCCACGTCGGCGCGCATGCCCGACATTGGGCCAAAAAGCCGTACAGCGGTATGAATACTGCTGGAAGCGGGCGAGCCTGGTGGATATCGGCCCAGGTTTCCGTAGCGTCGCGTCGGGCCTTGAGCAGGCCGATCCGGACCGGCAAAACTCGGAGACGAACAAACAGTGGGCATCCCCAACGGATCTCGGGCCGCCGTCACGGCAGCCGACGAGTCGTACGAGAACGAGCTGCCGGTACGCCGCAAGCAGCCCGGCAGCGTCGTGATCAAGTGGCTCACCACCACCGACCACAAGACGATCGGCACGCTCTATCTGGTGACGTCGTTCGCGTTCTTCGTGGTCGGCGGCATCATGGCGCTGCTCATGCGCGCCGAGCTGGCCCGCCCGGGCCTGCAGATCCTGTCGAACGAGCAGTTCAACCAGGCGTTCACGATGCACGGCCTGGTCATGCTGCTGATGTTCGCGACACCCCTGTTCGCCGGTTTCACGAACTGGATCATGCCGCTGCAGATCGGCGCGCCCGACGTGGCCTTCCCGCGGCTGAACATGTTCGCCTACTGGCTGTACCTCTTCGGCTCGTTGATCGCGGCGGCCAGCTTCCTCACCCCGCAGGGCGCCCCCGACTTCGGCTGGTTCATGTACGTGCCCCTGTCGGACGCGATCCACTCGCCGGGCATCGGCGCCGACATGGGCATCATGGGCCTGGCCTTCTCCGGCTTCGGCACGATCCTCGGCGCGGTCAACTTCATCACCACGATCATCTGCATGCGCGCTCCCGGCATGACGATGTTCCGGATGCCGATCTTCACCTGGAACGTGCTGCTGACGGCCGTGCTGGTCCTGTTCGTCTTCCCGGTCCTCGCGGCCGCGCTGTTCGCCCTGGAGGCGGACCGTAAGTTCGGGGCGCAGATCTTCAACCCGGCCAACGGCGGTGCCCTGCTGTGGCAGCACCTCTTCTGGTTCTTCGGCCATCCGGAGGTGTACATCATCGCGCTGCCGTTCTTCGGCATCGTCTCCGAGATCATCCCGGTCTTCTCGCGCAAGCCGATGTTCGGCTACATGGGCCTGATCGGCGCGACGATCGCGATCGCGGGTCTGTCCGTGACGGTGTGGGCGCACCACATGTACGTCACCGGCGGCGTTCTGCTCCCGTTCTTCTCCTTCATGACGTTCCTCATCGCGGTCCCGACCGGCGTGAAGTTCTTCAACTGGATCGGGACGATGTGGAAGGGCTCGCTGTCCTTCGAGACCCCGATGCTCTGGGTGGTCGGCTTCCTGATCACCTTCCTCTTCGGTGGTCTGACCGGCGTGATCCTGGCCTCGCCGCCGATGGACTTCCACGTCTCGGACTCGTACTTCGTGGTGGCGCACTTCCACTACGTGGTCTTCGGCACGGTCGTCTTCGCGATGTTCGCCGGCTTCCACTTCTGGTGGCCGAAGTTCACCGGCAAGATGCTCGACGAGCGCCTCGGCAAGGTCACCTTCTGGACGCTGTTCGTGGGCTTCCACGGCACGTTCCTGGTGCAGCACTGGCTGGGCGTCGAGGGCATGCCGCGCCGGTACGCGGACTACCTCGCGAGCGACGGCTTCACCACGCTGAACACGATCTCGACGATCTCCGCGTTCCTGCTCGGCCTGTCGATCCTGCCGTTCATCTACAACGTGTGGAAGACGGCCAAGTACGGCAAGAACGTCGGGGTCGACGACCCGTGGGGATACGGCCGTTCGCTGGAGTGGGCGACCTCCTGCCCGCCGCCGCGGCACAACTTCCTCACCCTGCCGAAGATCCGCAGCGAATCCCCGGCCTTCGACCTGCACCGTCCGGAGATCGCCATGCTCGAACCCTCGGAACCCGGCCCGGAGGGGCGGTCCCGCCGGCCCTCCGGGCCACAGGGCTGAGGGGCCTGCCGTGAGTGCCGAGAAGCCGCCGGACGGCGGTTCGGTCCGTGACGGCATCGCCAGGATGGAGGGCTACCTGCTGTGGCAGGGGGAGGTCGAGCGGGCCCGCGCGGAGGCCGAGTCCTTCGCCGATCAGCTCGACTGGCTGACGACCGCCCAGCGGGAAGAGGTGGTCGACCTCTTCGCCCGCCGCCAGCTCGACCTCTCCCGGACGGCGATCACCCGCACGGCCCGACGCGCACTGCAGCTCCGCCAGGAGTACCAGCACCGCTACGACCACCTCAGACTCCGGACCTTCGCCGGCGCCCTGGCCCTGGGAACGGCCGTCGCCCTCGTCGGCCACCTGCCGCGGATGCGCTGAGACGGCGGGTGTTCTTCACCCCCAACGGGGTCGAGCAGTCCACCCGCACGAGCGTGGCCGTGCACCGCGCCGAGCGGCTGCGCGCGCTGGGGGTCCGCTCCGTCGCCGACCTGTGCTGCGGCATCGGCGGCGACGCCATCGC